>DFDU01000108.1:5909-10810 GCA_002369325.1 Lachnospiraceae bacterium UBA3820 | reverse complement strand
CTCTCAGCCTAATTCATTAAGCACTCCCGTTTCGCTAACGATTATATGATTAAGTTTTTAAGTTGTCAAGTGATTAAAATATGAAATAATCATTTTCGTTTTTCATTTAATTTTCTTGTTAAGTCATTTATTTTTTGCTCATAAGATTTCTTAAGCTCTTCTATCTCTTTTTCCGCACCGTAAGGCATCGGAATCGTTTCAAGTCGAGAAATCGCTGTGGATATTTCATATTCATTCATAAGGGATTTTCTCCTCTTGCGCCGGCTAAGATATCATAAATAATTAATTATCAATAAGTTACTTTTTATATGGTTTATATGAAATGTCATCATTATCATTTCCTGTCCAATCATATGGAGTAACCTGATAAACATAATAATTAAGCCAGTTTGAATAAAGCGTATTGGCATGACATCTCCATGATTTAACAGGCTTATTATTCGGATCGTTATCCTTGTAATAATTAACCGGTATATCAGGATTAATGCCCTTGTCCAAATCTCTCTTGTATTCCTTATCAAGTGTGAGCGTATCATATTCGGGATGTCCGGTAACAAATATATTCTTGCCTCCCTCACCTATTATAAGATAAGGTCCCGTTATATCGGATTCCGCAACAATCTCAAGAAGAGGATTATCCAGAATCGCCTGTTTATCCACTCCGGTATATCTTGATTGGGGAACCATAAATGTATCATCAAAACCTCTTATAAGCTCCGTCTTTTTATGTATAGGATAATGTTCATAAACGCCCGAAAACTTCTTTTCGAGCTTTATTTTTTTAATTCCGTATCTGTAATAAAGACCTGCCTGTGCTCCCCAGCAGATATGAAGTGTCGATGTAACATTTTCTTTGGACCAGTCCATTATCTCGGTAAGCTCATCCCAATAATCAACGTCTTCAAATTCCATAAGTTCTACAGGTGCGCCGGTTATGATAAGACCGTCCCACTTTTTATTCTTTACCGAAGCAAAATCCGTATAAAATCTTTCAAGGTGTGATTCGGACACATTCTTTGATTCGTAAGAAACTGTTCTGATAAACGAAATATTTACCTGTAAGGGAGTATTGGAAAGACTTCGCAAAAGGCAAAGCTCGGTATCTTCCTTTAAAGGCATAAGATTGAGAATAAGCACATCAAGCGGTCTTATATCCTGTGTCGTAGCCCGGTGCTCATCCATTACAAAGATATTTTCGTCCTCAAGTATTTTCTTTACGGGTAAATCATTAAAAACTCTAATTGGCATAATATCAACCTTCTATCTTAAATATTTTAATATGTTATATTTCATAATATAGCACAATTAACTACAGTTTTAAAAAATCTTCTTCGGATATAATAGGAATACCCAAATCCTTCGCTTTCTTATTCTTTGAAGAATTTGAAGTAACATCATTATTTATAAGATAATCCGTTTTCGAGGAAACACTTCCGGCAACCTTTCCGCCTCTGTCCTCAATAAGCTTCTTTAACTCATCCCTGTTTGCGAAATTATTAAGCGAACCGGTTATAACAAAGGTTTTACCTTCCAAATCCTGCTCGGCTGTATTTTCTTCCTCTATCAGATTAACCTCGTCAAGTATTTTACGAAGTGTTCTTATATTACCTTCATCTGCAAAATAAGAAACTATTCCTTCTGCTATTACCTCACCGATTTTATCAATCTGCATAAAATCTTCTGCCGTGGCATTGATAATGCTTTCAATATCATTTTTAAAAAACCTGCATATAAGTCTTGCCGTTGCGTGACCTATGTTCAAAATTCCAAGGCCATATATTACTCTGGTTAAATCGGTATTTCTTGATGCATTTATCGAATCAATCATATTGTCATAGGACTTTCTTCCGAAGCCCTCCATTGAAACGATTTCATCTTCATATCTGTCTATATGATAAATATCATAAAGCTCGACAAGAAATCCTTTATCAAGAAACTTTTCAAGCGTAGCTTCGGATAAACCATCTATATTCATTGCATTTCTTGATACAAAATGCGTAAAAAGTTTAATAGATTTTGCCGGACATTCCGGATTCGGACAATATAATGTTTCTACACCGTTTTCATTTTTAAGCTTGGTTTTCCCTTTACAAGCAGGACATTTTTCGGGTATCAAAAGATTTCCGCTTTGAGTAAGGTTTTCACTTATTTGCGGAATAATCATATTGGCCTTATAAACCTTTATGGTATCCCCGATTCCAAGTTTTAATTGCCTGGCTATACTGACATTATGGATACTTGCACGACTTACCGAAGTACCTTCAAGCTCAACCGTATCAAATATGGCTACAGGATTTATAAGACCTGTTCTTGACGGACTCCATTCTATATGACGAAGTACCGTTTCAGCCTCCTCATCGGCCCATTTAAATGCTATCGAATTTCTTGGAAATTTGGCCGTTCTTCCTAGTGAACGACCATAAGCAATATCATCAAAAGACAAAACAAGTCCATCAGAAGGAAAATTGTTAGAGCTTATTTTATCTGCAAATTCCTTTACAACTTCATGTATATTATCAGGATTAACATCCTTATGTTCTACTACCTCAAATCCGAGTCCGGTTAAAAAATCGAAACGTGAATTAACGGTTTTATCTACTTCACTGTCACCGGAATCAAGCATTGAAAAGGCAAAGAAATGAACATTTCTTTTAGCCGTAATCTCATTATTTAACTGTCTGACCGTACCACTGCAAAGATTTCTCGGATTCTTATATTTTGCCTCAACATCTTCTATGGTCTGGTTAATTTTTTCAAAATCCGTATAAGTTATAACAGCCTCACCTCTGATGGTAAGCGGCTTTGTATAGTCAAGCTTCTTTGGAATATTTGCAAAAACCTTTGCGTTATTTGTAATAACCTCGCCGATTTCTCCGTTTCCTCTGGTTACTGCTTTTATCAGTTCTCCGCCTTCATAAGTAAGAACCACGGTTAAACCGTCAAGCTTCCATGACATGACACCTTTTTTACCGTTAAGCCATGCAGCAAGCTCATCAACACTTTTTGTTTTATCCAAAGAAAGCATAGGTTCAGGGTGCTTTTCTTTAGGAAGCTCGCTTAATATTTCATATCCGACCTTTGATGTAGGACTTCCGGATAATACAAGTCCTGTTTCTTTTTCAAGCATAAGAAGCTCATCATAAAGCTTATCATATTCGAAATTGCTCATTATCTCGGTATCTTCCTGATAATATGCCTTCGAAGCTTCATTTAATTTTTTTACCAATTCTTTTATTCTTTCGGTTTTATCCATACAAACCTCCCGAAATATAAATTTTACATTCCACAGCTTTTTCTAAGACTGCTTTCTTCCTCCGGTGTCAACTCTCTGTATTCTCCAAGCTTTAAATCACCAAGTTTCACATTCATGACTCTTACGCGCTTAAGATGTACAACTCTGACACCGAAATATTCACACATTCTTCTGATCTGTCTGTTAAGACCTTGTGTAAGGATAATTTTAAACCCTCTTTCTCCGACCTTTTTTACGATACATTTCTTTGTAACGGTATCAAGTATAGGTACACCGTTTGACATTCCGTTTATAAAATCTTCGGTAACAGGTTTATTTATCCTTACTATATATTCTTTTTCATGATTATTTCTTGATTTTTGAATAGCATTTGCAAGCTCACCGTCATTTGTCAAAAGCAAAAGTCCCTGTGAGTTTTTATCAAGCCTTCCAACATAATTAACCTTGTACGGAAACTCAACAAAATTAAATATACTGTCTTTATCGGCTTCCTTAGCTGTACAAACATATCCCACAGGCTTATTGTATGCATAAATTACCGTCTTATGAGAAGCCTTTACAGGCTTATTATCAAAACATACCTTTGATGTTTCCGTTACCTTTGTTCCGATTCCGGCAACTTCTCCGTCAACGGTAACTCTTCCGTCTTCGATATATCTGTCAGCCTGTCTTCTTGAACAAATTCCGGCATCACTTAAATATTTATTTAATCTGATATCTTCACTCATATGATTTACCGTTACCTACATAAATCCCAACAATTATTCTGCTTCCGCATCAGTGTTGGTACTTATCTTATTATAGAAATCCGCAAATGTTGAATCTTCAGCCAAACACTGATTTATATTATCCTGCACTGATTTATAAAGAGCCTGAACATCCGGACTTCCGGCCTGGACATTTATATAATCAATTATTTCCTGTGAAAGGACTCCATTGTTTATCTTATAATTATTTCCATCCTTAACAACATAAAATTGTTTTATATCAAGAGGCTTGCTGTTTACTCCGGTAATTGTCACATTACTTGTTGTAAATACGAGTATCTCACCTTCATTAAGACCGGGTATCGTGTAACAGGTAATATTACTGTACTCGCTTATAACCTGTGCCTTAGTTTCATATATAACCATATCCCCAAATGCTTCGGGTTCAGTCACAATATCCTTAAGCTTCTCTTTATCGCCCTTAACCAAAGCATCATAATAGTCGGCCATAAGAGCATTTATATTTACATCGGCATTTGTCTGATATGAATAGATTGTATAAAATTCTTCGTTAAGTTCTTCGGTGGTTTCCGTTGCTTCGGTTGTTGTTATTTCTGTTGTTATTTCTGTTGTTTTGGTCTTTTTTTTCTTAAACAAATCTGTTTGGAAATATAAAAATGCAAATACCCCCGCACTGAATAATAAAATCCACATAAGTGCAAACAAAACAAGCTTTTCTCCGCTCTTTTTGCCTTCTTTATTTTTCTTCTTATCCTTTATTTCTTTATCTATTTCGTAGAAGTCATCATATGTAAAACCTGTTTTATCATCTTTATCGTCTTCGTCATCTGCATTTTTGTCATCATCATCTTCTTCATCGACTGCAGATTCTTCTTTACTGTCATCTTCTTCATCAACTGCAGATTCTTCTTTACTGTCGT
>DFDU01000108.1:0-5795 GCA_002369325.1 Lachnospiraceae bacterium UBA3820 | reverse complement strand
GCAGATTCTTCTTTACTGTCGTCTTCTTCATCGACAGAAAACTCTTCATTCTTATCCTCTTTATCAACCGCAGTTTCTTCCTTATCGACATCTGCCGGATCAGCAATTTGGGATTTCTCAGTCTCTGAGAATTCACCGTTTTCTATATCTGTGTCCGCATCTTCTTTAACTGCATCCGTTTCTTCGACATCTTCAATATCTTCAACATCAGGCTTTTCTTCAAAATTCCTGCCACTGAAGAGGTCAAAATCTTCCGGCTGATCGTCCTCAAATACATCAAAATCGATTTTATCAATATATGTCTTTTTTCTTTTAAACATAACCATCCTCCGTCAAATCAAAAACAAAAAACAAAAAACGAAAATGCACCAGATAGGAATCGAACCTACGCACATGGCTCCGGAGGCCATTGCTCTATCCACTGAGCTACTGATGCTAAATATAATATAAAAATTAACTAAACAACACTTTCTTTATCCATTATAAGTTGTTTTTTTAATTTTTCAACATTATCAAATTTTATTTCAGGTCTGATAAATCTTATAAAATCAACCTGTATCATTTTTCCGTATAAATCTCCCTCATAATCAATCAAATGAGTTTCAACCAATGCGTCATCATTTGATCCGGACCGGGCATCGGGATTTACTGTAGGATTGTTTCCGACATTTGTTATACCTTTATATATTTTAGAATCTCCAAATATTTTAATTCTGGTTTCATATGCACCCGCAAGCGGAAGTCTCTTTTTTATGTCAGGCTTAATATTTAATGTCGGAAAGCCTATAGTTCTTCCGATTTTTTTTCCTTCCGTTACCTTACCTGAAATCGAATAAGGTCTGCCCATAAAATCGGCTACTTTTTTTACATCACCGGAATCAAGAAATTCTCTTATTGATGATGAGCTTACAATACAGTCATCAATCTTAAGCTTTTCAAAAACAATGACCTCAAAATTATATTCCTTCGAATAGTCCTTTAAGGTTTTTACATTTCCCCTTCTTTTATGACCGAAGCAAAAATCCTCACCGACTACTACATATGAAGCTCCAAGCCTTTCCGCAAGAATTTTTTTTATAAAATCCTCCGGTGAAAGACTTGATATCTTCTCATCAAAGGGACATTCACATACATAATCTACTCCAAGGCTTTCAAAAATCTCATATCTTTCACTGTCAAGATTGATTGCATTTCCGCCCGGCATATTTATGGTAAATATGACGCTTTTAATATCTTTTTCAGTGCCGGCAAGCTCTGATATTTTGTTGATTAAAAGCATATGACCTTTGTGCACCCCCTCAAACTTACCAAGTGCAACTGCTGTATTATTTAATTTTGCATTATCATACGCTATTATCTCCATAGAAGAAATCCTCGTGCTGCAATATATTTTTCTATGTTTTATCCCAAAAACATCTTATACGGAACAAACATGCTTTCATCAGCATTATATTTATAAAGCGCCGTAAGCATATTATTTTCATAAACTCTGAATAATTCATCTGATTCCGGCATGTCATCATCAGAAAAAGGAACAACAAAGCTATTGATAAAAAGCTTATTTCCGTTTAATAAAAGCTTAGATGCTTCAGACTTTATTTCAAGTCTTCTGTATTCACCAAGCAAAGCATCCATAGGAATTATGCACCTGTCGAGCGCATTGTCGTCTCTTAAAAGCTCTATCTCTTCCAGGGTGTAAGAATCCTTCACATACATTCCGTGAAGCTCATTTCTTAATAGAGCAGACATGGTGGCTCCACAGCCAAGCTTTTCTCCTATATCACGACAAAGACTTCTTATGTAAGTTCCTTTTGAACATTTTACATCAAAATGAACAAAAGGCTTATCAACCTTGATATCACTTATGGTTATTATCTCCACAGGTCTTTTTTCGCGCTCTATCGAAACTCCCTGACGTGCATATTCATAAAGCTTTTTTCCATCCTTCTTAATGGCAGAAAACATAGGCGGAAGCTGTTCATACACGCCGACAAAACTCATAATTGTATCAGTTATTGTTTTTTCGTCAAGATTCTTCCATGAATCACTTTCCTTCAAAACCTTACCTGTTATATCCTCGGTATTGGTTTCTATTCCAAGCTGCATGGAAGCCTTATATTCCTTTGTACTTGTAACAAGTAAATCCACAAGTTTGGTTGCCTTGCCAAGGCACACTATAAGCACGCCTTCAGCCATCGGATCAAGTGTACCCGTATGACCGATTTTTTTTTGTTTAAGAATTCCTCTAAGCTTCGCAACCACATCAAAGGAAGTATAATCCTTTTCCTTGTAGACATTAATTAATCCATCTATCAATTATATTTCTCCATCTGTTCTGAAATCATATTTAATATACGATTCAGACTATCCTCAATCTTACCCTTTGCATCAAATCCCGATGCTCTTACGTGTCCGCCGCCACCCATGGCAACGGCTATCTCGCTTACATCAATATATCTGACAGAACGAAGACTGAATTTAAACAAGTCCTCTCCTTTTTGATATGCAAGTATGGCAACCTCAATACCCTCAGTTACACGAAGCTTATCAACTATTCCATCCGTATCATCCTTGCAGGTATTATATTCATCAAATATTTCCTTTGTAATATATGAAAATATAACCTTACCATCCATAAGAAGCTTAGCATCATGCAAAGTTCTGCCTGTAAGTCTGTTCTGATTATAGGTAACCTTAAAAAATGTTTCGTCAATTATATATTGGCTATCTGCTCCCTTGGCTATAAGTTTTCCGGCGATATTCATGGTCTGCTCAGAAGTTGAAGGAAACTTGAAGCATCCGGTATCATGAACTATACCAAGGTAAAGTGCCTCTGCACATTCTTTGGAAATTTTTTCATTATCAAGGAAATTATACAATACTTCACAGCAGGACGAAGAATCCGGTTCACAATGAAAGAAATCACCGAAGCCTTCATTACTCAAATGATGATCGAAGCATATTGTATAAACGCATCTTTTATATATATCCCCAAACTCCGCATGTCTGTCGGTATCACCGCAATCAACGGATATTCCCAGGGCATAAAGTGCATCATCCGGATTATGAATAATTTTATCAGCTCCCTTTAAAAATTTAAATTTTTCCATAATGGGTTGAAGATAAACATTTACATTTTTTTCCGGATAATTGTCTTTGATATAGTTCCACAGTCCAAGACATGAACCTACACAATCTCCGTCAGGATTATAATGTCCGAATATCGCAATACTGTCCGATTCTTCAATTTTTTCAATAAGTTTATTCATCGTCTTCTCCGTTAAACTCATCCTCAGATGAAGCATCATCATTCTTTCCGATAACTTCATCAATTTTCTTTGACATGGTAATTCCGTACTCTATAGAATTATCCATTACAAATATAAGTTCCGGTGTATTTCTTAAATTTATACTTCTTGCAAGCTCACGTCGTATATAACCGCTTGCACTGTTAAGTCCCTCAAATGTCGACCTGGCTGACTCCTCATCACCGAGAACACTTATAAATGCTTTACAGAACTTGAGGTCCGGTGTAACGATAACATCCGTAACGGATGTCATCGGATTAATACGCGGATCCTTAATTTCCATACTTATAATACGGCTGAGTTCTCTTTGAACCTCTCCGTTTATTCTTTGATTTTTGTGACTTGATTTTTTCATATTATCTTGGCACCTCAACCATAATATATGCCTCTATCTGATCTTCAACCTTGATATCGTTAAAGCCTTCAAGTACTATACCACACTCAAAACCGGTCTTAACCTCTTTAGCATCATCCTTAAATCTCTTAAGTGATGCAAGTGGTCCTTCAAATATCTGCTCACCTTCACGGGTTACTCTGACTGTAGCATTTCTCTGAATTACACCATCAAGTACGTAAGAACCGGCTATAGTACCGATACCCGAAGCCTTGTAGGTCTGTCTTACCTCAGCATGACCTATAACCTTCTCCTCAAAAATAGGATCAAGCATACCCTTCATGGCTGACTCAATATCTTCAATGGCATTATAAATAACTCTGTATAATCTTATATCAACCTTTTCCCTTTCAGCCACATCCTTAGCCTGATTATCAGGTCTTATATTAAATCCGATAATAATGGCATTTGAAGCCGATGCAAGTATAACGTCAGACTCATTTATGGCACCAACGCCCGAGTGAATACACTTTACCGCAACTTCTTCGTTGGAAAGCTTAAGAAGACTTGCCTTAACTGCCTCAACAGAACCCTGAACATCTGCCTTAATGATAAGATTAAGATCCTTGACATTACCTTCCTGAATCTTATTATAAAGATCATCAAGTGACATTCTTGACTTGGTATCTGCAATAAGTCTTTCCTTGCCTCTGTTTATAAATGCATCCGAAATCTGTCTTGCTTCTTTTTCATTTGCGGTTTCCACAAATATCTCGCCTGATTCAGGCACACCGTTAAGACCCAGAATCTCAACCGGAGTCGAAGGAAGAGCTTCCTTAACACTTCTGTGCTTATCATCAAACATGGCTCTAACCTTACCGTGAACCGCACCGACCGCAACATAATCTCCTACCTTAAGAGTACCCTTTTGAACAAGTACCGTTGCAACGGAACCGCGTCCCTTATCAAGCTGTGCCTCTATAACAATACCTCTTGCGCTTCTGTTCTTGTTTGCCTTAAGCTCAAGAACCTCTGCTGTAAGAATAATCATTTCAAGAAGATTATCAATTCCTTCCTTGGTATGTGCGGATACCGGACAAAATACTGTCGAACCGCCCCAATCCTCAGGAACGAGCTCGTACTCCATAAGCTCCTGCTTAACTCTGTCTATATTGGCACTTTCCTTATCTATCTTATTTATAGCAACTATTATTTCGATTCCCGCAGCCTTGGCATGGTTAATAGCCTCAACCGTCTGTGGCATAACACCATCATCTGCAGCAACAACAAGGATTGCAATATCTGTTGACTGTGCTCCACGCATACGCATGGCAGTAAATGCCTCATGTCCCGGAGTATCAAGGAATGTGATTTTCTGTCCGTTAATCTTTACAACGGATGCACCGATATGCTGAGTAATTCCACCGGCCTCACCTGCTGTTACATCCGAATGTCTGATAGCATCAAGAAGTGAAGTTTTACCATGGTCAACGTGTCCCATAACACAAACTACAGGTGGTCTTGGAGTCATAAGTGACTCATCCTCTTCTTCTTCCTTTAATAGTTCTTCTATAACATCTACCTTTTCTTCCTCTTCAGCTATGTAATTATACTCAAGAGCGATATCGGCAGCTTCATCAAAGGAAAGATCCGAATTAACATTATAAAGTTTTCCGGCCATGAAGAGCTTCTTTATAAGCTGTGCAACAGGCACCTTAATCTTGGATGCAAGCTCGCTAACGGTAAGCACTTCAGGGAATTTAATTGATTTAATAACAGGTTCAACCGGTTCCTGCTTCTTAGGAGCCTCTTTTTTAGGTGCTTCGGCCTTTTTGCCTTCTTTTCTCTTATTATCCTTTTTGGCCGGTCTTTCTCTGTCAAAATCCTTTTCTCTGTCTCTGTCTCTGTTATCTCTTTCTCTTTCCTTTTCTCTGTCTCTTTCCTTACTCTTTTCTCTGTCTTTTCTCGACTCTTTTCTTAATGGTTCTTCTTCAACGCTCTCACTTCTTGAAAAATCTCTTCTTTGTGATGAAGGTCTTCTTTGTGAACCGTCAAAATCCCTATCCCTTCCGTCTCTGTCTCTATTATCTCTTGAAGGTCTTCCGTCTCTGTCTCTGTTATCTCTTGAAGGTCTTCCGTCACCACGTCCGTCT
>DFDU01000101.1 GCA_002369325.1 Lachnospiraceae bacterium UBA3820 | reverse complement strand
CTTTGTTCATCCGTAAGCATCTCAACTATCATTGAAAGCTTTTCTGCATTGTTATTGGCATCCACTTCCTGCAATTTTCCATTTATACGGAACATAGTCGGAAGTCCGACAGAAAGGTGTATATCCGAACAGCCCATACTTCTTGCCTTAAGTATCATTTCATCAATCATCATAACAACGTACCCCCTATTTATTCATAATACGATACCTTAACCAATTCATCCACTGTGGTAATCCCCTGTTCAACAAGCTCAAGCGCGCTCTTCTTCAAGGTACTCATTCCCTGCTCATTTATCGCATATTCTTTGATTTCCTCAACTGAAGCGCCCTTTGTTATCATCGAACGTACATTTTTATCTATTACAAGTATTTCATGGATAGAAATTCTTCCCTTATATCCTGTATTGTTACATTGTCTGCATCCAACCGGATGTTTAATCATATCAAAATGTACTCCGGCTATAGCTTCTTCCTCGGGTGTCATAGGACCTGTAGTAGCGCAGAAAGGACATACCTTTCTTACAAGTCTTTGTGCAACTATACCGACAAGAGAACTTGCTATCATATAAGGCTCAACTCCCATATCAACAAGTCTTACTACAGATGATGCTGCATCATTGGTATGGAGTGTGGAAAGAACCAGATGACCGGTAATAGCCGCTCTGACTGAAATTGATGCTGTCTCCGAGTCACGTGTCTCACCAACCATTATAATATCCGGGTCCTGACGAAGCAAAGCCCTAAGTCCCACCTCAAAGGTAAGACCTGCTACATTATTAACCTGCATCTGATTTAGCTTTGCAACATTTTTTTCAACAGGATCCTCGATAGTCGATATATTTACACTTCTTTTTGATAATTCCTCAAGTATCATATAAAGCGTCGTTGACTTACCTGAACCGGTCGGCCCCGTAAGATATATTATACCGTTTGGAGACTGAAGCATCTTCTTAACTATCATATAATTTTTGTCTGTCATACCAAATGTTCCCATATGGTCGATGGAAGATGCAGATGCAAGAAGTCTTAAAACCGCTTTTTCTCCGAATACCGTTGGTATAACCGATACTCTGACATTTAAGTTTACTCCTTCGATATTTATTCTGAAATGTCCATCCTGCGGAACTCTTCTTTCAGCTATATCCAGATCACCTAAAATCTTAATTCTGGCTATAAGTGAATTATGAATATTTTTCTGCAGTGTCATGAAATCACATATAACACCATCCATTCTCATACGGACACTTGTATGATTTTCAAAAGGTTCTATGTGAATATCCGATGCATTGGAATTATATGCTCTTATAAGTATACTGTTGAAAAGGTTAATAATAGGTGTATCATCATCACCTTCCTCTATACTTATCTCAACAGTTTCATTGACCTGCGTGCTATTGGCAGCAGCTTTTTTAGCAGCCTCTCTTGCTGATACTTCCGAATAATAGTATTGGATGGAGTTTTCAAGTGGTGCCTGCTCACAAAGAGCTATATTTAATTCCATACCCACTATCTGCCTGATATCCTCTATACCATAGAAATTAAGCGGGTCATTTACAAGGATATAATAAACATTATCGACAATCTTATAACCCATCATGCAATACTTTTCGGCTAGCATCCTTGGTATCATTTCTACAGCTTCTATATTGACAGATAAATCAGACACATTTACCATATCATAATTAAGCCTTTTGGCTAAAGCTTCAAGCATCTGTTTTTCTGTGATAAATCCAAGTGCTATAAGTGCTCCTCCAAGCCTTACGCCTTTATTTTCCTTCTGATATGCTATAGCCTGTCCAACCTGTTCGTCATTTACATATCCAAGCTCCTGAAGAACATCTCCAATTCTTATATTTTTATTATTTCTTGCTTCCATATATTATTCCTCGCACATATATATTTCAAAAGTAACTTCCAGGATTTTATCGGTTTTTATTTCATAAGTTCCTGATTCTTCCCCGTCTTCAGTATTTTGATTATAATCTATACTCTTTTCCTCAGAAAACATATAATTTACTACTCTCAGCTTTTTATCGGTATTGCAAAGTGAATCAAGAAATGATATAAGTTTGCTCTCATCTCCGCCTATTTTCATAGTGATACTTGCAGTATATATGCCCGTAGCCAAAAATTCTTCTTCAGCATCAGATAAATCATCGTCATCTTCATTATCTGAATTATTAAGATAATCCTCAGCAGATTCTTTTGTTTCTTCATCTGTTAAATCCTCTTCGGAAATACCCAAAGCTTTCATTGAATACTGATATGGCTCAAGCGTTGTAGGCTCTTTTGAAATCGAAATATCAAGGCCATATGCATAAAGCCCGGAAGTCAGTACAAGATTAGTAAAATGTTTATCTATCTCGCCGCTTGTCATTATCTCATAATAACTGCTTCTTGCTTTATTAATTTCCTCTTTCATTTTTTCATTTTCAGCCTCTATCATAGGAAGCTGTGAAATCTTCATCTCGTTTAATTCTTTTAAATCCTTTTCCGTTTGTATTTTTTTGTCGATTGACTTTATATCCTTTATAACAGGATATATCCCCCAATATCCTATACATACAACTATAACAAATACGGATAGGAATATAAGTAATTTTTTATCTCTTTCTGACATCTCAAATTTCATTATATCCCCTCCTATCTTCCGGCCGACTCAGCCAAAGTACAATTTACATGTATATCCCAGTTATCGGTACCTTCTTTTATCGAATAACCCGAATAATCCACACTGCTAAATATATCCTGCTTGTTTAATTCCGTTATAAAAAGATTAATCTCATCAACCGTTTTCGATGTTGCCGTAAATGATACCACCCCGGAATCAGCATTAAAAGATTCAAATTTTACTTCCGCATATTTACCTGCGCATTTTTTTATAATATTTCTTATATCCGTATTACATACAGGATAAGTATATATATTTTCATCAAGACCTACAATTGAATTATACTGCGCACCGATAAAATCATTTTCCGCAACAACCAAATCATACCATGTTACCTGAGTTGCCATCGCCTCATTGGCTTCTTCGGCTTCTTTTAATTCATGTTTTTTTAGTGCTTTGGCTGTCAATGCTGTCGCAAGTGCGATAAGCATAATCGCAACAGCACCTACGATGATGAATATTCCGGCTTTACTTCCGCCTTTTTCATCGTCCTTCTTCTTAGAAGTGTGATACAAAGTAAGAAAATTCTGGTGTTTTCCTGTATTTATCAAACCACCTATAGCATGCAGGCTGTTTTGTATATCTACATTCGACTGAATATTTTCATCGGTAAACACCTGAACCGGTGCTTGTATACCCTGCTGAAGTATCGCCTCACTATATGTATATATATTGAGAGGATTAACTCCGGCAAGAATAATAGTTTCAAGTGGATATTCTATCTGATGAGCCTGCATGAACTGTATAATCTGACTGGCCGAACGAGCCATATCCTGAGCATATTCTTCAGATTCCTGTTCATGAAAGCATCTGGTACTGTTAAAATAATAAAATGCTCCATTTACAAATAAAAGCGTTGTTATCATCATTCTGTCAGCTATTTCAAGGATAAATGTTCCGTATTTTCTACCTGCGGTCTGTGCCACAAAATTAATTATACTGCTTTCACCCGAATACAACGCCTTTATTTTAATTCCTGCTTCGGCAAATATATCCATATAATCCTTTATAAAGTCAGTCGGTATATTTTCTGCATATATTCTTTTTGTTTTTCCTTCAGCGGAAAGCGGAATATATCCATAACAATAACTGTCAGCTTTATTGATATCAGTAAATTCTCTTTCTATAAATTCAAGAGTTTTACTATCCTTCAATAACGGCATCTCAATATTTTTTCCAACAAATTTAGTGCTGTTTATTACAACAACCACATCTTTTGACGGCAGTCTGAGCGATGCCCATGTCTCACGTAAAAAACCTATAAAAGAATCCGCATCCATAACTATACCATTGATTATACTGCCCTCAGGTGCATCAAGTATATAGCTTTGGTTTATGTTTATTTTCTTTCCGTTTGAATTTCCTGTAACAATCTGTACCTGCTGATTAGCAAGATATATAACTGTACTCATTTATGTTCACCCCTTTTTTATTGGTAAGATTGAGATATCTGTGCATACGATCCATAAATAGGCTGTATAACAGAAATGATTATAAATCCAACTATAACGGCCATCACAACAATCATAGTCGGTTCTAAGTAAGATACCAGTTTATTTAATGCTACTTCCGAGTCATATTCCATCTGATTTGCGGTAGATACAAGCATGGAATCCAATGCACCGGTTTCCTCACCTACCATAATAGAAGAAGATAGCTTTTTTGTGAACCCGTCCACTTTATCGATTGCCTCACTAAGATTAGCTCCGGACTTTACATCAGCTATAACCTGGTCAAATTGTTTTTCTATATATAAATTACCGATAGTACTTCTGGCAATAATAAGACAATTTATAATAGATATACCCGCCGAATAAAGACTTGAAAGCGTTCTCGCAAATCTTGCCGTATAAATAACCTTCCTGAGTTTACCAAAAACCGGCAGATGTATCTCAAGCTTATCTTTATGGTATTTGACTGAAGGAATTGAAAAAATCAGCTTAAATGCTATATAAAGCACAGCTGCAACTATAAGAAGAACATACCACTTGTTTTTTACATAATTACTTATACCAAGTAAAATGGTTGTTGATGCCGGCAGGCTCTCCATCTGTGAAAACAAACTGTCAAACTGAGGTATAACATAGCCCATTATAATAGCGACAACTATAACGATAAGAACACCTAAAATCTTGGGATATGTCATTGAACTTTTTACCTTTTGTCCAAGCCTGTATTCCTTATCATAGTGGGATGCCATCTGCATAGCTATCTTATCAAGATTACCGCTTGTCTCCGCACTCTTTATCATATTGATAAAAAGCGGAGGAAATGCATCTCCCTGCTCAAGCATGGCATCCGAAAGTGAAACACCCGAACGCACAAGCTTAAGTATCGAAGCATATATCTCCTGCTCTTTCGGCTTGATCGACTCATCCTCCGAAATAATCTTAAGCGACTTTACAAGTGAAACACCCGAAGCGGTAAGCTCACCGATATTTCTTGCAAAATCGGAAATTGCATTTGATTTAATCCTTTTTATGTTCTTTTTTTCGACTACGGCCTTTGACTCGATAAGCAGTTTCTTATCCTGTTTCAGCTTATCATGAAGATCAAATTCGTCATTTGCCATAACGACTCCCGATACGATTTTTCCTTCCTCGTCCTGGGCCTTATATTTGTAACGAACCAAGGCTTATTCCTCCTTATTCTTGTATTTATCATTATATTCTATTAAAGCAATATTATCATTTTCTTTGTCATCCTGCTTTTCTGCTTTTTGTTTTTTTATTTTATTGTCTTTTTCTTCTCTGCCTTCTTTAAACTCATCTACCAGTTTTTCATCCCAAATCAAACGCGGCGTATAAATATAAGCCAGAATAAGCATACCGGCTATAACTGCCGCAATCATAATCGCTGCCGCATGAAATATCGGAAGCTTAAAAACAAAATAAAGCAGTACATAAATCAAAACCGCAAAAAAACCGCCTGAAACCTCGGTATAAAATCCCCTTTTTGAGAATTCGGCATCACAAAAACGGCATTTTCCTTTATTTATAAATCTTGAAACCACCGGAAATGTATCCTTAATTCTTAATCTGTGTCCGCATTCCCGACAGGTTGAATATTTTCTTTTTAATATATCTATATCTTTTATCCTGCAATAAGCTATTTCATCAGCCAATGAAAAAACATCAGCTCCTATAAAAAAAACTAAAACTATGCATAAAGCATTAAGAAAAATTAACATAATCTACCCTTCTGACCGGTTATTAACCCTTTTTTTAGTAATCAAACAGATTTATAAAGAAATCAACATCCCACTTATCCTCTCCGTCCTCATAACGGTAAGTTACTTTATAATTATCTATCTGATATGTAAAGCAGGTAACAAGCTTAAGCTCTTTGTCATAAGAGATGATATCAACCACTCCGTCATTTTCGAGTATACCCCTTATTCGTTCTATGCTTTCATTTGATAAGCCGTGTTTCTTTCCCGGCTCATAAACGCATTTATCCTTTGCATAATATTCCACATCGAGCATATTAAGAGCAAGCTTTACATTTTTTGCTTCTTTAAACGCCGTCCTTCCGTTATGCGTTATTTTGAAATAATTAAACAAAACTACAAATAAGATAACCGCACAAAGTACAATCAAAACTGTTAAACGTATTCTATTTTTTACTACTCTGTTATATTCCTTATCCAACTCCATCACCCCTGATGTATTATATAATCCGACTACTCAAACAAATATCAATTTTCAACTATACGCGAATAATCCGCCGCATCTCTGAAATTATAACATTCTATATAGGTTTTGGTTGTAAAATCCCCATACTTCGGACTGTCAATCGTAAGAGTCATACGAATAATATTTCCGGGATATTTATTATAATCCGGATCTGATGTATCAGATAAATCCGAAAGCTTTTCAAATTTCAACTCTTTAATTTTATATCCCATATAGCTTTTTTTATCAAAAGTCCAGTTCGAACCTTCACCCTGGATTTCTTCTCCGGTTTCCTCATCGTACTCAACAGAAGGATAATAATATATAAGCATATATCCCTCGGATTCACCGTCTTCGACATTGTTGGTTATATATATATGACATCCCGAATTGTTATTAAGCTCAATCTTATGTCCGTCCTCGGAAATATATATGGATATATTTGAATCATCGGCAACCGAACCCTCTCTTAAGGCACTTTCTATCTCACCGGATATCTTTGTATTAATAACAGAGGATACCTGCATACCGGTCTGAACTCCTTTAGCCTTATAATATATGCTGACGGTATCGGATATTACCTTTGTGGCAGCCACGATAAAAAGTCCAAGCAATGCAAAGGTTACGATAAGCTCAATAAGGGTTAAACCTTCATTATTAATTTTTAATTTTTTTCTTTTCAAAGAGCTCATCTCCTTTACTCATCCTTAAAGAATAATTTATATATGGATAATCCGGCAGTATCACTGTAAAACTTCTTAAGCTCGGCGCTCAAAACAATCTGTACCGGCTTGGCCTGGTTAGCCGAAACATTTGTCTTTTCTTCATCAAGCAAAATCACGGCTTTTGCTCCGTCAATATCTATATAATTTGCATCCTTTTGATACATTTCCCTGTTTACCGTCATACGGTCATTTTGCATATCCACACTCTTTTCAACCATTTCGCTTGATACGCCGACTATATGAACCATACATTCAACCAATACAAAAACAAGTATAGTAAAGCCAACAAGAACCTCAACCATAGTTGAACCCTGATTATTTATTTTTTTTACCTTGTTCATAAAATATCTAATCATATAATCATTCCTTTTTCTTATTGAATGTCACACCCAAAAGTCCGTTACAAGCTATATTTAAATCATTAATTAACTCTCGTCCATTTCCAGTTTTCTTTAAGATTTATTTTATTTCCCGTAGGATTATAAGCCTCATTTGCTGTATTATCCTCGGTTACACCATCTGCCGCATCAGGAAAATCACTTACACTCAATTCATAATAAGAAGTTGTTGTACTTGTCTGATCTCCTTTCGTAACGGTAACCTCTACCGTAAGCAACGCCTCGTCCTTTATGGAAAAATCTTCGCATTCCCAATACATACAGATTGATATATCATCGGCCATTGCCGAATATGCAGAGGTATCTCCTCCCGTAAAATTCATTTTGAAATATCTGAATGCATTCGACTTTATATGTCCGGCAGCGGTTTCATCTCTGTAATACGGCCAGTTTGTCTGAAAAACATTATATCTTACATAATACCACATATTATAATCCGGAGCACAATACTTAGCTCCTTCTTTATTATTTATACCATCTATAAGTGCCTGCTTTGAATCAAATTGAGGGCACGTAAGCTCATCGCCTATTTCAATACTTATAGACTTCGAAAGCTCCTTAACCTGTGATTGCGTTACCTTTCTTTCATTAGACACAAAAAGAGAATATGAGACCAAAAGCAAAGATAAGGTAAAAGTAATCACTATAATACTGACAACAATAGCCACAATCATTGCCGAACCGCGATTATCTTTATACAATTTTGAGTTCCGTATCTTTTTATTCAGTCTCATATTCTCTCCCCATTATGGTTCCACAGGAACCTTATCCCCTATTCCGGTTTTTGAAAAATACCACTCCTCGGACCAATCGGATATACCGTTTTGATCCGATACATTTGCAACACTTATATAAAGCTTATAATTTGCATCATCAAGGAAGTCACTCAATATTGCCATATTTCCGGTATATGCAGTAACTTCACCGCTCACGATATCCGTTATTTCCGAATCGGCAACCAGGTAACAGGTTCCCGCAAGTACAGGTTCAGCACCCGATTCATCCATAACTCTTATACAATAAACAGCCTTTGATGAGCTTGAAAATGTTACATTATAATAATGCTTAGTTTCACTTCCGACAACCTTATCAAGCGAAACATCAATACTATCAAGTCCGCTAAATGTTCTTCCGCTCTTGATATCCGTAATAGTATCAGCTACAGGCATATTATTGTTTATGCTTCCCGCATCCACATTGCTGCTTCTGCTCCAGCTGTTTACAGGCGATGCAACATAACTATTTTCATTTCCTTCATTTATAAGTGCCTGAACGGTTATCTGTTTTGTGAAATTATTATTTCCTTCCAAAGGTCTTTCTTCATTCTCATCATTGACAACCGAACCAATCAAATCAGGAAGAACAAGTTTAATCTCTCCTTCACTGTAGCATATCGTTGCAGGTATGAACAGTCTTTCCGATACCGATGCATCCTCTACATAAGTTTTAGGATTAATGGTTGCACCATAAGGTATATTGATATTATTTTCACTGTTTACAACTCCGTATCCGGTCATATATCTGTTATTAACAAGAATATACGAAGTATCAGCTTCAAGATATTGAGTATCCTCATCACCGCTTATTGTTCCGTAAACCGTAAACGAAGATTTTGCCACATCATTAGGAACAAGATAAATATATTGTACCTTTCCGTCAAATCCAAGATACTTGATTTCAAATGCATCCGCATAATCAACAACATCAAACTCAAATGTCTTCTTACTTATCTGAATATGACGAAGTGTTGCATCCTGCTCAACATTTGTCCATTCATTGTTTGTCGGAACATAATAATACTTTTCAATGTACTCATCTGTTGTCGCAAGTCCCGGACTGTCAAGCTTAACCTTAGGAATCTGTACCCAATAGTAATTTACGGTTGCTCCGTCAGGATCCTCGTCTGTCCACCATGAACTGATCTTACTGTCAGATCTAGCTCTTAATGTAATCTTAAGCCACTTTCCTGCATAGTCGGAAGGTGTATATCCGTTACCAAGCTTAAATGAATATGTTGCACTTCCAAGCTTATTTCCGGTCATCTTATTCTTCTCAGACTTCTTGACAAGAGTTTCCAGAGCTCCAAAGTTCCAATATCCGGTCGCAGCCGCGTTAGCTCCGTCACCTGATTTAAGAACCTTGTTCGTTCCTCCGATTTTTGCTGCCTCATCATCCTGCTGAGCTTCTTTTCCTTCTTCATCATATACAGCTATTGCAATATCATAATATCCGCTTTCACTTCCCTTAGAAGCATCCGTGTATGTGAATGTTATACCGGTATTATTAATTTCGGATATTGTAAGTGTTGTTGCAGCCAAGTCTTTACTAAGGTTTTCAATTAACGGCGTGTCAAGTCTTTCACTTAAGATTATTTCTTCAGCCTCGCTGTCAGGTCCGTCAATATAATTAACCGAATTGGTTCTTGCTATTGCACGAATCTTAATGCTAAGCTTATCTCCACCGTTAAAGTCAGCCAAATCTATAAATGCCCTATGCTGATTTGCTACGGAGTAGTCCGCATCATATGTGCTATTCTCATCTTCCTTAAGATTAATTACAATATTATTTCCGCCGTCAGCCAAAGCTGCAAGATCAAGACCGATAGTATCGTCATGACTCAATGCATTTGCATCCGTTACATAATAGTAATGAGGCTTTGCTACTACATTTTCATCTTTTGGCTCTATAACATTTATTGCTATAAGGTATCCGCCAAGGTCAGCCTTTTCATATGCATCGGTTATCGAGCTCCATGTTACATCATAAAGCTGATGATCTTTATCAAATTCAATTGTTCCCGAACCGTCCTCGGTTGAATGAAGAACAACCGTCGGCTGAGGAAGCTGTGAAAGCTTAAGCATACTCTTACATGTTTCCGATGCTATACTTGGTAAAATAATGGACTTATTTTCCGCATCTACCGTTCCGAGTCTGGTTACCTTAATCGTATATCTAATATAATTCCAGTTATTCTGTGTATCGGTAAATGTTATCTCATTTGTATCCACAACCTGAGGTGTTGTAAGTATTACTTCCTCACCGCTCAAGGTAGTACCGATAAGAATCGCGGAGTAATTTGCCCCATCATAATTTGCACCCGATTTTCCGACATCCCACTTAAATGTATAAGTGCTGCATCCGTTAGAATCCTTGCCAAGTTCAAGAGTATCTTCAATCTCAGGCTTTGGCTGAACAAGCTGCTCTTTTGCATTTTTATCAAGATAATAATTATATCCGGTAGTATCAAACTTATCAGTCTTATATTCGCACGGCATACGATTTACCTGATAATGGCCTGTATTTCCGGCAAGCTGTTCATCAGCATCTAAGGATGCGGAATAGTATACATCATAAGTTCCGTCATGGTTATCATATATTACATATCCCGGTTTAAGTTTATGATTTGCCTCATCATATATACTTGGTGAGCTGTCCAAATCCGAAGCTCTTATACCATCTTCGTTGAAATATCCGTCATCGGTTACAGCCTTGACATCATCAACACTTGAAAGCTCAACATTCGATACAACCTCATGTCCGTAACGAAGTATATAATTTTGCGATGCATAAAGGTATGATCTTGCCTCATAATCTCTTTCAAGTAAATCCTCAGGAAGTCCGGACAGTGATATTGTCGTATATGAAGTAACACCGCTGTTTCTTGATGCACTATGAATATTACCTCTGTCATAAGCCACATCGACTCCAAGCTTTTCATCATATGAAACCAAATCGCCGACAGCATAAAGATCAATGTTATATGCTGCAATCTGAATATTGTATGTCAATTCTTCAAACTGGGTTCCGTAGAAGCCGAGGAAGTTGGAATTTTCTGCATATAATTTACCGTCTTTTCCGTTAGCATGCTCCTCGCTATTCATAATTGCACCTGCAAAATATGAATATACGGAATTAATATACTTATTCTTATAAGAAGCTGTAGGCCGAGCATATGCATCAATATTAATATTTTCGGTTGAGGAACCTGCAGTAATCTTAAACGGCTCGCTGTAGTTTCTTCCTGATGCAAAAGAAACAACCACCTCTGATGCTCCGTCAAACATTTTCGGTGCACTGATTACAACTTCTATTGCATCACGATAATCCTCAAATTCCTGATATTCATCAAAATTATCTACCACGATAACAGCTTTGTTACCTGTAATATTCTCTATATGGAACTCAGGTAAAGGAAGAACCTGTAAAGCATCTACGGTCTTGGTGAAGTAGTCCGAATCATATTTATTTTCATCAGCCGCTCCGGCATTAAGTCTGTGATATGCACTTACAGCCTTTGCATAAAATTCTATCTTATAATCTCCGGTTCCTCCGTTAGCCTTAAACAAGGAATCTATCTTCGCTGCACTGTAGCTTGCAAAGCAACCGGTTGTTTCTGCGGCGATAAGCGCTTCGGTATCCTCCGATGTATAAACCGTCCTTCCGCTTTCATCTATCAAAGCAAAGTGTGTAAAGTAACCTGTAGCGTTATTTACTCTGGTCCACTTGAGATTATACTGTCCCTTTTTGTTTTCAACAACAAAGTTCGCTGAAATAGGAAGCTTTACATAAGGATCATATGTCTGTGAGTAAAGGAACTCTTCATATTTCGGATCAAGCTCCTTATATATGGCTACCTTGGTATTCGGAGCCCATGTATCCTTTCCCGCCTCCGTATCAAATACAGGATCATACTCGGAAAAATCATTATAATAGGTATCCGACTTTATATCATTAATCATCGTTATTCCATAAGTTTCTTTATCGTCAAGACCGAAAATATTCGGATAAAGCTTTATGGTTCCGTCTGATTCTTTCTTATATATAAGCTCATTGGCAACAGAATTCTGGAAAAGGTTAAGCTTCGATGAACCTGAATTAAACGGAATCAAAAGTCTCTCATTACTTCCCTTTTCAGACCATCTGAAGCCTGCCATATTCATCCAGTCTCTTTCCATACACTTAAAGTATACGGTGACACTTGTAACTTTCTTTGTACACTCCGCAGGAACACTTATTTCTGCTTCCTGATGTCTTGTTGCTTTATTTACTACCACCGGCGCATTCTGTGAACCTACATAGAATTTATTTCCGTCTTCATCGGTAAACTCGGCATAATATGCATAATTATGTTTGTTACCCGATGCTTTACCGTTTTGGGTATTAAGATACAGGCAGATTGCACCCAGGCCTTTAGCACTATCCGTATAATTAAAATCAAAATCAAATTTAAGCCAGCCTGTTGCCGATCTCCAGGATGTAAGCTGGTATGAAAGTCTTAAATTATCATCCGCTCCCGGAGTATTTAAATAATCTCCGAGTAGAACATTTTCATATCCGGTGGCAACCGCTTTTGCATCACCGTTACTTGAAATCTGGATAGCTCCCGAGGTTCTGAAGTCTACACTTGTACCTGTTACCTTCTCAACATAATTGTTTATTTCATCAAGACTTGTAACCAATGAAGCATTAGCTGAAGGAATATAACCAAATCCATGGAATACCGAATAATTATTAGTTGTACTTCCGCTTCCTTTATTTATGGTTTCAAGCCTTACCTTTGCAACCTGCTTACCCTTATATGCACCGAAATCAAGTACAACCTCTCCGGCATCAAGCGAATTGTTGTCAGCAACCGTAACGGAACCTGTTACGGTATCCCCAAGCACGTTTCCGCTTGCGTCATATAAGGTATAACTATATTCATTTACCTGATTTTTGGTATTATTATCAATATTTGCAAAATAAACCACTATAGCATCAGCACCTGAAGAGCTTTCATCATATGCCATATTAAAGTCAATTACCATCTTAGGTGAACCGCTGATTTTATTTGAACTTCTTATTCGCTTATTCTTATCAGCAGGCTCATATACGGAATAAATATTATTTCCGCTCGATGCCCAAATGAAATGATGATTTGATACAATCGAAGTATAAACTCCATATTTTGCATTTGCGGAAGGTTCCGAACTATCTCTTAATACATAATAATTATTTGTTGATTTACTCTTATCCGAATACTGTTTAGCCAGTGTTCCGATATATTGATTTGCATTGGTTGTATTTACATTTTGAGAAATATCAAGACTGTCCTTGGAATGGATTCCGTTTGATCCCAAACCATAAATATTACCGTTTCCGTAATTACGACAATTTGTAAAATAAGCCTGAGAACCGTCAGACGAAAAGCCTGTCGCATTTTTCGAGGCTGCCTGTGAATAATCCGGAGCCTTGTCATTATTCCTAAGTCTTCCGATTGAACCTGTATTTACGCAATTTACATATCTTTGAAGTGCACCGTCACTCTTGCAATCTATACGTCTTGCATAGAAACCGGCACCATTTTCATTAGGTGATAAAATATTACCATGGTTACAGCAATTTATAAATTCAACATCATAACCACCCTGCCAGATAGCCTGAACAAATCCGGCTGCAGCTTCGTTTATACCTCTTACGTTTCCGTAATTTGTACAATTTTCAAATCGAATACCGCTGAATGAAAGGTGAGATACTATACCTCCTGTTCTGGTATATCCAAGCATATTTCCATAATTGTTACAGTATGTCAATTTAACCTTGGTATCATAGCTTTGATTAATAAAGCCGACAATACCGCTTACACTTGTATTTGCCTTGAATACACATTCAACATCCGCATAGTTATCACAATAATCAATATCGTTGGTACACTTATAGAAACCGATTATTCCTCCGTTTCCTCTGTCGTTATCCGTACTTCTTGATAAAACCTTCCAATCCTTACCTGTTGTAAGATGCTCTTCCTTCGTACCCGTTACATACGAATCAGGGAAAGAATAACCTACTATACCACCTGATGATGATATAAATGAATATACTCTTACAGGCTCCGTAGACTTGGCATAATTATCGCATGAAGCAACCCTGCCATAGTTTACACCCGCAACTCCGCCTATATATGCGTAGGACATCTTATCATAAGAAGAATTAATTACCTTAACCTCATAAGCTGTACCCTTATTTCTGTATTCAATTCCCGGATCAACCGTCATAACAGTCTGTCCTGACGAATTTGTTGTCTCCTGCTTGCCTGCATATATTTTTGTTACTCTCTGTATTTCATTTGAGCTTGTATCATCCACGATAACACCGATATAGCAATGCTCTATCTCACCACCGTATGCATTATTTCCGGAAACACCTCCGATATATGCAATACCCGCACCGGAGCCTTCTCCGAAAACCTCTCCGTCAAATGTACAATTGGAAATCTTAGCAGTATATCCGTCAGTATCAGGATTTATTTTTTTAGCTTCCTTAAGTGCATCCGCAGCTTCCCTAGATGTAAGATATCCGTTAATTCCAGCTATACCGCCATAACCTATGGTTTCTGATCCCAAGTCGCCTATTACGGTTCCGTCTACGGAAAGATTTGATATTTCTCCTAAATTCACACCGGCAACTCCGCCAAAGCTTGCTACCGCAGCCGAATTAGGCATAAATCCAACTTCAGCTTCAATAACGGTAGAAGGAAGTGCCGCGCTGCTTAAGTCAGCACCTTTTATACTTCCCTTATTTGTTCCGGCAACTCCACCTACAAAACTGTTATCCGTATATGTTCTTGCCGAACAATTAATTATACTCTTTCCGTTAATTGAAGAGTCTGCAAATTTAACCTTACCTGTTTTCTCATTAATACCTACAACTACACCGATACTACTGTCTTTGCTGGTAGTATAATTGTATACATTAACATTTTTCAGATTATTGTTTTCAATGACTCCGCTGTTTATAGCCGAAATTCCTCCAACCGCATCTTTTGATGCAAAATTAAGAGATGTTTTTCCCGGTTTCGGTTCAACAAGACAATACGAAACAGAAGCCCCTTCATTGTTCAATGCGGTAATACCTCCGCACATACCCGAAGATGCTTTGATTTCGGCATAATTATTACATTTTGTGATTATGCTGTTATTTGTGGATGTTATACCTCCGGCATTTCCTGCATTTGCAGCCGTAACAACCTCATAATTATCACAGAACGCTATAATATTTCCCGATGCATTATCACCGATTATACCGCCTGCAAGTCCCTTTTTAGCCGTTACAACGGAATTATTGGAAAAACCGCAAATTATATTTGATGTGTTGGTTCCGATATTCTTACCGATAAGACCACCTACCGAAGTAAGACCTTCAACAACACCCGTTATCTTTACAAGTTTGTCATCATAAACAGACTTATCATCCGTAACATCAACATTCGAAGGCATATCTGTATTGGTAACATAACCGTTTGCAGCATTGATTCCGACTGCAGCTCCGGTATAATTTCCCTTTGATGATATGTCAACATTTATTTCTTTATTTAAACCTACAAAGCCTTCGTTATAGGCTGCTATCGCGGCTGACACGCCATCTATAGTCGACTCACCGGATTCCGTATCAATTACATTTTCTCCGGATACGAGAATTCTTAATTTCGAAACATTACTGCTAACGATATTTCCGAAGTTTTCGGCAGCAATTCCCGAAACAATATTTCTTCCGCTTATGGTTACATTTTCAGCATGACAATTTGTAATATTACCCGAAAGTTTGTTAAGTCCGCAGATACCTCCGACATAATCATCGGAGCTCTTACCGAATGAATTGGTTTTACAGTTTGTAACAAGGCCTTCATTTACTTCAACAAGTCCGCCGGTGTATGTTCCCAATGTGGAAACAGTTCCCGATGAGGCATTCGAGCATGTATCAATAGTCATCTCCCTGCTTGCTTTTCCGATAATACCGCCGGCATAGGAATAAGTATAATTATGCGTTCTGCCCGCGTAATCCGTATTTCTTCCGTTTTGCTCATCATAGGCAATCGCGGAATCCGCAATTATTGGAGTTGTATTTTCAACATTCTTTATATAAATTCTTGTATTATCATCATTGTATCCAAGGACACCGCCCACATATATATCAGCTTCAATTCTTCCGAGTGAGTTTTGAGTCATCTGCTCATTACTTCCGCTGATGTACATAGTTGCAGCAGATGCATTAACATTACCTATTGCTCCGCTTTTTACTCCGTTAAGTATTGCAACTTTTTCGATAAGCTTTTCATTATCGGAAATATTCTTTTTATCCGACTCATCAAACGCGTCAACAATCTTTTGCTGAATTACATATGAAACATCAAGATCATTTTCGCCATTGTATGATAAAGCCGAAGTATTTGTTATAAGATTGTATCCTACAAAGCCTCCAACGAATGCTTTACCGTATATTGTTCCAAGGAAATTATCGGTTTTAAATTCGGTAGGTATGCTATCGGTACGATTGGTATTTAAAATGTTACCGCCTACACTTCCGCCTACAAAGTACTTTCCTATTACTCTGTTAGGCTTTGAAATAATGGCTCTTGCCTCTCCGTTATCATCCATCAAAAGTCTTAACGATGCATTAAATCCGGCATATCCTCCGACGAACGAGCTGTTATTTCTGTCACCTAGGATATATCCGCCCGAAAGTTCATAATCTTCAACTATCGCATCAACATCATTATAACCTACGATACCTCCGACGTAATCCTTACCGGATATATAACATACTGCAGATATTTTACGTTCATCTGCCGATTTATTTCCGCTGCTTATTACATATTCGCCGTTTGCCGCAGCTTCTCTTTTTGTATTTCCGATAATACCGTTGTTATATCCTGCTATACCGCCGGTATAATCTCCGTTTGAATAAGTCGACTGGAAGAAGCCTTCTATCTCGGCACTTTCCACTTCACTGTTACAATTAAATATCCAGCCGCAGTTGTAACCCGAAATACCTCCGGCGTATTTACCCGTTGCAAATATAACGCCCTTATTTATCCAGTTTTCTATCTTGTTTTCAGGGTTTTTATCTGTATCCGGAACAACTATAATATCCGAAGATTCAAGGATTTCATTTATATTCTTTCCGTTTATGTCCAATCCCTTTGCGATTGCTTCCTCATTGACCTTATCGGAGTCAACATCGGCATTACATCCTGTAATTCCTCCTACATATTCGCAACCGACAACATTTGCCTCATTTATTCCGCTTACACTGTCATTACCGCCTTTTATTCCGCTAGCAGGTCCTTGGTTAAAGCCTACGATACCTCCGACATATCTGTAGCCGAAAACATAACCCTGTTTTCCCTTTTCGCCCTTGGTAGTACAGCTTTGGACGGTTCCGTAATAGTTATAACCTACTACACCGCCGACATATACACCATTAAGTTTCTTTGAAAGAACGTTTGCGGCATTTTCCACACTGTCATCCAAAAGATCATTTAAATCACTCTCTGAATATACAGGTGAGCTAACACAATTTCTTATTGTTATAAGCTCGCAGACATCTGCTTCATCATGCGAATTTGCATAGATATTTGCCGAATAACCGGTTATACCGCCGATATATTTCGGTTCCAAAGGATCGGCATTTGTCTTAACGCTTATAATTCCGTTTGCATCAACCTCACTGTTAGATGCAAGTACAGCACCCTTGTTGATACACTCATCAACTATAATCTTAACCTTTTTAGTCTTTGAATTTCTTACCTCGCCGATTATACCGCCGACATATTTGTCACCTGTAACCTTTGCATAATTTGTAAGCTTTGATAAGCTGATATCCTTAGCGCCGACACCCGATTCTCCGGTTTCGCTTGTTGCCTGAAGATATCCGACAATTCCTCCAACATGTTCTTTTCCGAGAACTACGCTTGCGTCGGCAGTGTTGATACCGGAATTAAGCAGTGTAAGTTCCGTAAGAATACCGGTTTGCTCATCATTTGCAAGCACGCCTGCAACATTGACACCACAAAAAGCACCAACCTTATCGCTGCTGCTGTTAACCTGAATCTTGTCAAGCTTTGCTGTTTTTATCAAACCATAATTTGTATTAAATAAACCTACCGGCTTTTCTGCATCATTTAAATTTTCATATCCGTACAATCCGCTTAAGCTGTTGAACGCTTCGGTAATCTTAAGGCCTTTAACGGTAAAATCATTTCCGATAAATTTATCGTACATACGAAGCTTACCGCATGAAGCGAAGCTTCTGTCCGTAACTATATTGATATTTGCATTCTTATATGTTCCGTCAGGAAGAATGATATTATGTGCATTTGAAGAATAGTAATTATCTCCCTTAACGAACTCCGCCCAATCAATATCCTTTATAAGTGCATAGGTGCAATATGCAGTTGCACCTTCGGTTTCTTTATATTTTGCAAGATCAGCTTCGGATAAATCCTCAAGATATCTGATATTATAAAGGTGTCTTGCATTCTTAATCGTATAATTAAAGTGATCAACAGTTCCGAGAGCTCCCGCATCCTCTTCACCTGATGTTTCATTCGCAAAGAAAACATCCGATACATTACTAAGCTTAACGGATGTAGCCTTATATCTTGAGCTGTATCCCTGAACCGCGCAATAAATTTTTTCCGCATTTAATCCGAATCTGTGGAAGCTTAAGGTTTTCGAGAATTTAACCGATCCCGACTTAATGCTGTCAACCTCGGAAAGCTTTGAGAAATCCTTGTTATAGAGTTCTGTTGTAGCCTGAACATCAACGGCATCAAGTATAACTCTTACCTGATTATCCTTATCTATATATGCAAGTATGTCGAACTTACCGATATCCTCTGACGTCGCATTTCCGCCATTATCGTAGCTATATCTTATAACATCACAAGGAACAGTTTCTCTGTTCTCATAATTTTTCAAATGATTCTTTGATGTATCAAGCGTGATATCAAGGACTTTTTTCTTTGATACATTGTCATAGACCGAAATCTTATAAGTAAGCTCATTTGTTGCCGAAGAATACTTTCCGAGTTTGAAGGAAAGGTTAAGAGTTTCCTCGTTATTAAGTGCTATTCTTGAAATAGTAGGCTTGTCATTTTTGGAAGTAAGTGCAGCCGAAAGAGTATCTACGCCGTAATATCCGACCATTCTTTCTTTACGGTATGCTTCATATCTGGTTGCAATATTCACGAGACCTCTTAAATTTTCATTTGAATTATCATATTCGAAAGCCGCATAATCCGCATCATCTTTTTCAATTGATTTATCAGTATAAAAAGCAGAAAAAACCTGACCGTCTTCAAGTGAAAATTCAATACATATCGTTTCATTTAAGATGCTTGTATCATATATATAAGACTCAAGCAATTCAAATACGATAGGTGCAGTTTTGCTTGCAGTTTCCTCTCCTGCTTTATATTTTACATAATCGCCTTTGTTACACATTGCATAACAAAGAGTTCCTGCCTCCTTTGAAACCCATACGCTGTTTTCTTTTTTTAATTCAGCCGTATATTTTTCTCCTTCGGCATAATAAATCGAATCAAGATCAACCTTGTTTCCCAACGCTTCGCCGTATGCTCTCTCCGAAAAATCAGAAAGCGTTCCGTTTTCACTGTATTCGGAAAGCTGATTTTGTGCCGCAAGGAACAAAGTCTCCGCATATTCATTTTCTCTGTTGAAATCTGCCCAGTCCTGCCATGCAACAAGACTCATAACGGATACGGAAAGTAAGATTCCCAAAACAAGAAAAGTAACAATCATTTCAACCAAAGTGAAACCATCGTTACTTTTAAAGATATTCTTTTTAGGTTTTTTATTTATATAATTCTTTGACAAAGCATCCACCTCCAAAGAAATCCAATCCCAGTTAGTAATATTATACAAAATTTTGTGGTTAAGGTCAAATAAATCACAAAAAATCCGAGGTTTTTTAATGAATTATATGACAGACTATTCCTATTATTATATCGGTATTTCCTTGAATATTCTTAACATTTGTGCAAATTCAACAAAAAAACTATATAAATTATAATATCAACGATATAACTTCTTAATTAAATTAGAATAGATTTTTTCTGTTAATGTTGCATCTACTTCGATATTATTCCAGAGTTCGTTAGCAATAATCCCCTGATACAAAAGCATTTTTAAACCATTAATAACAGGTATTCCCAATTCCTCCATACATTTTATAAAACATGTTTTTGCCGGATTATATATTAAATCAACAGCAAATTCCGCCTGTCTGTAAAAATTTATATCATGTATAAGCGGCAATCCGTCTTCAGATTTTAAGCCTACGGATGTACATTGTATAATAATATATTTTCCGTTAGAAACAGTATTATATTCATCCACGGAAACAGGAATAAATTTTTTTAGAGTTTCCTTATCATTCATATCATCAGAGAGTGCTGCAGCTTTGTCTATGCTTCTGTTTATTATATATATTTTTTTTGCTCCGTATTTTTTACACATAAAAGCAACTGCTCTTGCAGCACCGCCTGCACCAAGCATAATTACCTCTTTATCCTTAATTTCAGTTCCTGTTTCCTTTATCGAACGATATAATCCCTCCATATCCGTATTGTATCCTTTATATCCTTTATCAGTTCGTACCAGAGTATTAACTGCTCCTATTTTTTTAGCATCATCATCCACCTCGCAAAGGTAAGGAATAACTCTTTCTTTAAACGGAACCGTGATATTAAGGCCTTTTATGCCATTTTCATATGCAGATTTTACATACTCTCCCAGATTTTCATCTATTTCAAACGGTATATACCTTTCTCCAAGCGAAAATTCATCAGAAATCATATCATGAATAATCGGTGAAAGCGTATGTTTAATCGGATATCCGAATATACCCAAATAGTTATCGGATTTAACTTCTTTATACCCTTCAATAATTTTTTCCCATATATCTGCATTGCTCATTTTTTGTATTCTCCTTTATTTATAAGCTTTAATATCACACATATTTCATCTTTAGTTCCTGATAAAACAAAAGACATCAAGACCTAAATCCTGATGTCTTTTATAATTATTACTTTCTGAGACCAAGAGACTCAATAAGTTTTCTGTAACGCTCGATATCCTTATTCTTAAGATATGCAAGAAGATTTCTTCTCTGACCAACCATCTTAAGAAGACCACGTCTTGAATGATGATCCTTTGGATGTACCTTGAAGTGCTCATTAAGGTCATTTATCCTTGCTGTAAGCAAAGCTACCTGAACCTCAGGCGAACCGGTATCACCTTCGTTACGTCCATACTTTTCAATAATGTCTTTCTTCATTTCTGCTGTAATCATATTACAATCCTCCATCAATTTTATTTAATCTATTCACCGGGTAAAGGGCGGAGATTCCATTTACTAAGTGAACGACTTGATTATATTAACACAATGAATTACCTTTGTAAAGAAAAAAATAACTTAATCTGTCACAAATTCTGCCAATAAAAAATAATTAACAAAACTACTTTATTTTTTTTTAAAACTATTTATAATACAAATTATGATAAGGTTGTCTAAAGCACCTTTTTACAACCTATGACATATTTTATTTATATTCAAGCGAGGAAATAAAAATGAGCGGTTCGAGCTTTGGAAAACTTTTTAAAATTACTACCTGGGGCGAATCTCACGGAAAAGGTGTTGGAGTTATCGTAGACGGATGTCCGGCAGGTCTGTCACTAAATGAGGCCGATATACAAAAATTTCTTGACAGGAGAAAACCCGGTCAGAATGAATTTACAACATTGCGAAATGAGGATGACATGGTAGAAATATTATCAGGAGTCTTTGAAGGCAAAACGACAGGCACGCCAATCTCACTGATAGTTTACAACAAGGATCATCATTCTTCAGACTATGGCAATATAGCAGAATGTTATCGTCCCGGTCATGCTGACTATACATATGATAAAAAATATGGTTTCAGGGATTACAGAGGCGGCGGACGGTCTTCAGGTCGTGAAACCATAGGTCGGGTAGCCGCAGGAGCCATAGCCGTAAAATTGTTAAATGAGCTTGGTATAAACTTATGTACATATACCAGATCAATCGGAGAACTGTCCATAGATTACAAAAACTTTGATCATAAAGAAATAAATAATAACCCATTTTATATGCCGGACGCCTTATGCGCAAAAAAAGCAGCCGATTATCTAAGAGGCATAATAAGCAAAAACGATTCTATAGGTTCATCCGTAGAATGTATAATAAACGGTATACCGGCAGGGATAGGCGAACCGGTTTTTGACAAACTTGATGCTCTTATAGCTCATGCGGTAATGTCAATAGGTGCCGTAAAAGGAGTCGAAATCGGCGACGGTATCTCTGTGGCAGAGCATCTTGGTTCAGAAAATAATGATAATTACAAGATGTCAGACGGAAAAGTTAAAAAGCTTTCCAACCATGCAGGTGGAATACTTGGCGGAATCAGTGACGGCTCGGAAATTATAGTCCGTACTTCATTTAAGCCTACACCATCTATATTTAAGGAACAGCAAACAGTTACAAACAACAATCAGGACACTATTCTCTCCATAAAAGGAAGACACGACCCTATAATCGGTCCCAGAGCTGTCGTAGTTGTCGAAGCTATGTGCGCTATCACTCTTCTCGACCTTATGCTTCAAAACATGGGTTCAAAACTTGAAAATATCAAGAAAATATATAATTGATGTAATTATAATTGACTAAAAAAATCAGGCAGGCATTATACGGTTAGAAGTGCATAATGCCTGCTTGATTTTTCTCTGCAATTTCCTGCTTATGATTTTGCACGCGGATGTGCCTTATCATATTCCTGTTTTAATTTACTTTGACGGCTTTTTAGGTATATCTGTGTTGTCGATATATCAGAATGTCCAAGCATCTCCTGAACAGCCTTTAAATCCGCTCCGTTGTTAACAAGATGAGATGCGAAGGAATGTCTGATCATATGTGGCGTGATATCCTTATCAATTCCGGCTTTTCCGGCATAAAACTTTATAAGTTTCCAAAAGCCCTGTCTGGTCATCTTCTCGCCTTTTAAATTTGTAAAAAGCAGATTACTGTCTTTACACATATCCGGTCTTGCTTTTTTAATATAATTTTCAAGTGCAGATTTTGCGGCGTTTTCAATCGGTATCACTCTTTCTTTGTTACTATCTTTACACAAGATATAATTTAAAGTAAGATTCACATCTTCAAGTTTTATAGATATAAGTTCAGAAACTCTAAGTCCTGTAGCATATAAAAGCTCAAGCATAGCTTTATCTCTTATTTCTTTATTATTCTTGTCAGACGGTTGTTCCAACAAAAGATTTATCTCCTCAATAGATAAAACATCAGGAATCTTTTTATCTATCCTTGGAGCCTTTAGCTGGTCAGTACAGTCTTCGTTTATAACTTTATTTTTAAACAAATACATAAAGAAAGATTTTATACTTGCCACATTTCTGGATATAGTAGCAGAAGACATCCCCTGTTTGTTTAAAGAACTGATATATGTACTCAAGTCAGTCGAGTTCACATCATGTACATCTTCAATCCCGTTTTTATTAAAATATTTGCACATTTTCAGTAAATCTCTTTTGTAGGATGCAATAGTATTTCTGCTGGATCTTTTTACTTCGCTTAAGTAATTTATATATTTATCAACGTATTCTCCCATGTGTATTCCCCTTATCATCCAGATGTAAGACTTAAGTCCATGATGCAAAAAGCAAAAAAAATATGTAAAATTCAGCCTACAGATATGATTTTAAATTCTAATTAACATAAAATCAAGTATATTTTTTTCTGTAAACCATTGTATGATCAATGTTATTCTTACAATACTACAAAATAGAGAACACAAAAGCTTTTTTTTACTACATATTGACCTTTCAGCTCAAAAAAATTCTTAAAAAATTTTCTTCCAAAAGCACTCCACATATGGTTAACATAACAATAATCGAAATAAATTGTACTTTGTTTTTATTAAAGACACGCCCCATATAAAATTTATAAATTAAATCTATACACATAAAGTATATTATATAATGTGGCAATATACTTATAATAAATATTCCTGCATAGTATATTCCTCCGCAATTTGCCTGAACAGACATCAGCGTTCCATATAACACACCTAACAAAGCAATTATTGCACGATATAAAAAATCCGGCTTTATGAATTTCATAAGAATTATTATTAATAATACCTGTTTAATTCTTTTTAAAAAAAGTATTAAACAGGATGAAACTATCGGAAGCGATAAAGTTCTTTTAATATCTTCAATAGTAAATATCAGATAATCAAACGAATAACCTCTTTTTATTATTACATTAATAATCAAACTTGAAAAAAAAATAGAAGCTATAGCTATAAGCAATTCACTATAGTTATGAACCTTAACCGGACCTGACATAACAATCACCCCACAAAAAAATAGAAAACAATCCGTTCTCTATTTTTTATGTTATATGTTATTTAATTATTCCACCGGATTTCATTTCTCTGTATGCAAATATCGCTGCTATAGTTTTACTGTCAACTATTATACCCTCATAAATCATATTAATCGCCTCAGTAACAGGAACATACAAAAGTTCTATAAACTCATTTTCGTCAAAATGTTTTTTCCCTTTTATAAGATCAGTTCCTATAAAAACATCCGTTGTTTCATCAAATGTTCCAATTGATGATACAAGTTTTGTAACATGATAAACCTTCTGAGGAATAAAACCTGTCTCCTCTTCCGCTTCACGAAGTGCACAAATCTTACCCTCTTCGTCAGGATAGTTAAATGCTCCGGCCGGTATCTCCACGCTCAATCCATCGATAGAATTTCTGTACTGTCTGACCAGATATGTATATTCTTTTTCATCTACAAGTAATATTCCGGCACCGCCGCCTTTTTTATGTTTTATAAAATCATACTCTACAACTCTGCCATCCGGAGTTTCAAGATAATCCTTATATAGCTTTACTATCTTTGATTCACATAAAAGCTCAAGTTTTTTTCTTTTAAATTCATTCATAATCCCGTCCTCCAAGAATTAATTTAATACATAAAGGGTGTGAAAAAATCCACACCCTTTAATCTTGTTATTTTGCAAAATCGGTAACTCTTGATTCTCTGATAAGGTTTACTTTGATCTGTCCTGGATATTCAAGTTCATCTTCAATCTTCTTGGATATATCCCTTGCAAGTAAAACCATATCCTCATCAGTCACCTGATCCGGAACTACCATAACACGAATTTCTCTACCTGCCTGAATAGCAAAAGTCTTTTCAACACCCTTAAATCCGTTAGCAATCTCTTCCAACGAAGTAAGACGTGTAGTATAAGTTTCCAACGTTTCTCTTCTTGCACCCGGTCTTGCAGCCGATATGGTATCGGCAGCCTGAACTATGCAAGCAATTAAACTCTGAGGTTCAACATCCCCATGATGCGCCTCAACCGCATTAATAACAATTGCTGATTCTTTATATTTCTTACATAAATCCACACCAATTGTTACATGCGAGCCTTCCATTTCATGATCAATTGATTTACCTATATCATGCAGTATACCTGCACGTTTAGCAAGACGAACATCTTCACCCAATTCGCCCGCTAACAAACCGGACAAAAGTCCAACCTCTATGGAGTGTTTTAAAGCATTTTGTCCATAGCTTGTTCTGAATTTCATTCTACCTAATAATTTAATTAATTCAGGATGAATTCCATGAACACCAACCTCAAGGGCTGCTGCTTCTCCTTCTTCCCTCATCATGGTCTCAACTTCTTTTTGAGCTTTTTCAACCATCTCCTCAATTCTTGCAGGATGAATTCTTCCATCAACAATAAGCTTCTCAAGGGCAATTCTTGCCACTTCACGTCTTATAGGATCAAAGCTTGAAAGAACTACTGCTTCCGGTGTATCATCTATAATCAGATCAACTCCGGTAAGGGTTTCAAGAGTTTTAATATTTCTACCCTCTCTACCGATAATTCTTCCTTTCATCTCATCATTAGGTAACTGTACCAACGAAATCGTTGTCTCGGACACGTGATCGGCCGCACACTTTTGTATAGCGGTAACAACATAGTCCTTTGCCTTTTTATCGGCTTCTTCTTTTGCTCTTGTTTCTAATTCTTTGATCATGACTGCAGTTTCATGTTTAACATCGTCTTCAACAGTCTTTAATAAGTATTCCTTTGCTTGTTCAGAGGTCAAACCTGAGATTCGCTCAAGTTCCTGAGTTCTTTTCGCTTCCAAATCCGATATTTCACGCTTAACAGCATCAAGTTCAGCTTCCTTCTTAGATAAAAAAGCTTCCTTCTTTTCAATAGCTTCGGTCTTTTTATCAAGATTTTCTTCTCTTGACAACATACGTTTTTCCATACGCTGAAGCTCACTACGACGTTCCTTGACCTCTTTATCAATGTCATTCTTAGTCTTAAGAGCCTCCTCCTTAGCTTCAAGAAGTGTTTCACGCTTTTTTGCTTCGGCACTTTTAAGTGCTTCATCTATAATCTCACGCGCCTTATCCTCAGCTTTTCCTACCTTTGCCTCAGCAATATTTTTTCTGTAAGCAACTGCAGCAAACCAAGTTATGACAACCGCCAGAACTAATACTATAGCGAAGATTATATATAGCATTACTCAGGAGCACCTCCTTATTAAGTTTTCATTGCATAAAATACAACAGTTAAATATTATACTTTTTTTATAAATGTGTCAAGAAATTTATTATTTTTTTTGTTCAAAATGTATTATAATCAAATATCAATTTCGTGCATTTCTTTGTGATTTTTTACAATTTTACTAATTTTTCCATAAGAAAAACCTCTTCGTAGAAAAAAAGAATAAATTTTATTTTGGATTTTTATGTCATCCAAATTCAAATTAATAAATCTTTTATTAAAAATAGCTTCAATCTTTTCTTCTTCCTTTTCGGATATTTCAAGCTCATCAATTTTAGTTCTGATCAATTCTCTTTCTATACCCTTTTGTTCGAGTTCCCGTCTTATTAATTTTTCACCTTTTTTATTAAAGTTGCTTTTGATATATAAAAGGGTATAGTTTTCATCATCGACAAAGCTATACTCTTTAAGTTTATTTATAGCTTTATCGATTTCAGCTTCACTATACCCTTTACTCACAAGCTTATCCTCTATCTCCTTGACTGTACGATTTTTATATGTCAAAAGATAAACTGCCGTATCAAAAGCCGTATATTTAGCCTTTGAATTATTCATATTGTATTATACCTCGTAATCATCTCCCGATGAAATAGATGTACCGACAGTACCGTCGTCATCGGAATCACCTATACCACACCTGGCTCTTACCACACTTTCGATTTCCGAAGTGAAATCAGGATGATCAGCAAGATAAATCTTGGTATTTTCGCGTCCCTGACCAATCTTTTCTCCGTTATAAGAATACCATGCTCCGGACTTATTTATGATATCAAACGAAACAGCCAAATCGAGTATATCACCCTCTTTAGATATTCCTTTTCCAAACATAATATCAAATTCAGCTTCCTTGAACGGAGGAGCAATCTTGTTTTTAACTACCTTAACTCTTGTACGGTTACCTACTACCTCTCCGCCCACTTTAAGAGTCTCGATTCTTCTTACATCAAGTCTTACCGAAGAATAGAACTTAAGTGCACGTCCTCCGGTTGTTGTTTCAGGATTTCCGAATAACACTCCAACCTTTTCTCTTAACTGATTAATAAATATAACAACACAATTTGACTTGCTTATTATGGCAGTAAGTTTTCTTAATGCCTGTGACATAAGTCTTGCCTGAAGACCCACATGTGAGTCTCCCATCTCTCCGTCAATTTCAGCCTTGGGAACAAGTGCAGCTACAGAGTCAACGATAATGACATCAACCGCACCCGATCTAACCATAGTTTCAGTGATTTCAAGAGCCTGTTCTCCGTTGTCAGGCTGAGATATATATAAGTTGTCAATATCAACACCGATATTTTTTGCATACACAGGATCAAGTGCATGCTCTGCATCAATAAATCCTGCAATTCCGCCCATTTTCTGAACCTCGGCAACAACATGAAGTGCAACCGTGGTTTTACCACTTGATTCAGGACCGTAAATCTCTATAATTCTTCCTCTCGGCATACCTCCGAGTCCGAGTGCAATATCAAGACTGAGTGAACCTGTAGGAACTGTTTCAATATTTAAATTAGCAGACTTATCACCAAGCTTCATAACAGAGCCTTTTCCGTACTGCTTTTCAATCTGTGCCAAAGCGGCATCCAATGCTTTTTGTTTTTCTTCATTTGCCATAATTACTTTTTACCTCCCAAGCAAACATTTGTTCGTTTTTATCAATATAATATAAAATGGATTGGTTGTCAATAGTTTTCTCGAATTTATGTTCGATTTTATGACACCTGAGAATAATGTGCTGTAAACATTTTACTTTATTTACCCTCCTAATGTAAAGAGTATTTTTAACGAGTCATTTTATTTATTGTTTGAATTATTCATATTGACGGTTTATTTTAAGATAATATATAATCAATTATCGAACAGAAATTATTTTTTACGGTATGGAGTTTTTATGAAAACATTAGCTGTTATTTCCGAATATAATCCTTTTCATAACGGTCATCTTTATATGCTTGACAAAGCAAAAGAACTAACCGGTGCAGATTATGCCATAAGCTTAATGAGCGGTAATTTTACGCAAAGAGGAATTCCCGCGATTTGCGATAAACACAAGCGAGCTCATATGTCTGTTATTTCAGGGATAGATTTATGCCTGGAGTTACCTTTCGTATATGCTTCGGGAAGCGCTTATGATTTTGCAAACGGTGCAATAAATATATTAAACAGCCTTAATACAGTTGACTATCTTTGTTTCGGTGCTGAATGCGATGATATCGATTTATTTAATAAAGCAGCGGAAATAATAACGAATGAGACTGTTAAATACAAAGAGGTTTTAAGAGAATCATTAAAATCCGGTAACTCCTACCCTTGTGCAAGACAGGCAGCGATAACACAATCGCTTAATTATAGTTTTGATAACAAGAAAGATTCCGATTACGAAAAGATATCAGAAATAACTTCAAGACCCAACAACATACTTGCTTTAGAGTATCTGGCTGCGTTAAAACGCACAAATTCCGAAATCAAGCCGGTTATAATCAAAAGAAAAACAGCAAACTATGCTGACGAAGCAATTAACAATTCCATAAGTTCCGCAAATGCCATAAGAAAAGCTGTTGCAAATATAAATACGAAAGAGGAAATGATCAAAATACTTGAAAATGATATGCCACGTGAATCTCTTGATTTGCTGGTAGAAAACTTCAAGATTGAATTTCCCGTATCACCAAATGCGCTTATGCCTTTTTTACAAAGCAAGCTCTTAAATCCGGGTATGCTTCCCGATGATATTTGTGATATAAACGAAGCATTTACAAATAAAATTCTCAAAGCAAATTTATACAGTGATTACGAAGGCTTCATCAAAAGTATGAAATCAAAAGATATTACCGAAACACGTATAAATCGCGTTATTCTTCACTTGATTACCGGCTATTCAAACAAGGACAGAAAACTATTTTACGACAACAAAACTGCTTTTTATGCCGGAATACTTGCCTTTAAAAAATCAAGCAGTAATCTTATAAAAGAAATAAACAATAAGAGCGTAATTCCGGTTATAACAAAAAAATCCGACTTTAACAAATATTTTGAAAATTATCCTGAAATCTCTTTTGCGGCGGCCAAAAGGATGTGGGAACTTGATCTGACGGCTTCAAATCTTTACGGCAGCCTTTTATATAACAGTTTTGGAACCGAATTAACCAATGATTACGTAACAAATATTCCAATTGTTTAAACCGACGATCAAAATCCGCTTTTGCATAAGAATATATCAATTCACATATACTTAACAAAAAAGCTTAAATATATGGCAGTGATTTTATTATATATGTTGATTATGTTAGCATTAATATGTGAAAGTGAGATTGTTTCGGAAGGCGCATACGAAGGACTTATGTTATGGTTTAACAGCGTACTTCCTCTTCTGCTCCCTTTTATGCTTCTTTCGGCAATGATAGTTGACCGAATAAACAGGCTTTCAAAAGAAAAACAAAAATCATTTGCAATACTAATAACGCTCTTCACCGGTCTGTTTTGCGGATATCCGCTCGGTGCCAAAAATTCAGCCGAGTTTGTACATAAAAAAATATATACCAAAAGAACAGGCGAACTTTTATTGCCTCTTTGCAATAATAGCAGTCCGATGTTTTTATCGGGCTATATAGTTTTAAGCATTCTAAAAAACAGGATATCCCTGCTCAGTGCACTTTTTTTCATTTATGTTCCTTATATTATATACATAATCATCATATTATTATCAGATATAATGTTTAATCCTCATATAAATAACACCGAAAAGAGAGGCCATAATATAACATACGGTTTCAAAGAATCGGAAGTATATTACAAATCACAAAATGATAATGATTTTGTAATGCAAACCGTAATACAAATAACCTATGTGGGTTTTTATATAATTCTTTGTTCAATAATAAGCAATTTTATTATGTCGGCAAATACGGATTATGCTAAAACCAAAGTAATTTTATCAGGCATTACGGAAATAACCAAAGGAACAAAACTTATATATGACTGCTCTTTATTTGATTTCAAAACAAAAACAGCTCTTGTTCTTTCACTTTCATCTTTCGGCGGTATTTCTTCTATTTTACAGACAAGAAGCGTAATCAAAAAATCCAATCTATCAATCATTAAATACATAATAACAAAGACCATATGTGCATTAGCAACATATGGTCTGGTATTATTATTTATATAATTATGTCCGTCATATTAATGATTATTCGTCAAGGAAATCCTCATCATCGTCAAAATCATCATCGTCATCCTGCTCGCCGTAAACATCTATATCATCACCGTATTCATCGCTCGGTCCAGGCTGTTGCGATGCAGGTGCGGGAGCATTGTCTACAAATGCACTGTCAATATCTTCATCCTGTTCCTCATATGACATATTACTTGATGCTGTAAGTAAATTAATATTTGCTTCCATCTCACTGATATTATTTTCGAATACATATGTATCACTTTCAAGAGATTCGATAAGTGTTCTATAGTTTTCTTTCTCAGCGTCGTGAACTCTGTTGTAAAGATCTCTCATCTCGGAAAGCTTGTCTTTTGTATAATACATAGCACCGAGTCTTATCTCGTTTGCCTCTTCTGAAGCCTGATCAACTATCTGCTGTGCCTGATTTCTTGCCATCTCAAGTATCTCATTTGCCCTTACATTAGCAAGCTCTGTTATATTATGCTGGTCAACAAGACGATTAGCTTCATTAACCGATTCGGTAATAATAGCATCAGAACGTGTTCTTGCATCTGCAAGAATTGCCTCTTTATTACGCATAATCTTGCGGCATCTTTCGATTTCGCTCGGAAGCTTAAGCTTAAGCTCCTCAAGCATAGATTCAAGTTCTTCCTTATGAACCACAATCTTTGTCTGAGACAGAGGCTGATATTTACAGTTCTCTATAAATATCTCAATCTGGTCTATCATTTCTTCTACGCCTTTTTTACCCATTATCCTGTAATCCTCCTACACTTATTTCATCTTATCTATAAGTTTATTTATGACACATTCAGGTACGAAGTCTTTTAAATCCACTCCATACTTTGCATACTCTTTAACCACACTCGAACTCAAGTATGAATATTCATTGCTTGTTGAAAGAAATACCGTATCCACATCCGGTGCAACCATACGATTGCTTTGCGCCATCTGCATCTCAAGATCAAAATCCGTAAGAGCGCGTAATCCTCTTATTACTACGTTTGTCTTCTTTTGTTTAACAAAATCAACCAAAAGTCCCTCGAACGCTTCAACTGATACATTCGGTAAATCTTTCACTGTATCTCTCAACATTTTAACACGTTCTTCCAAAGAAAACAATGGTGTTTTTGATGTATTGTTTAAAACGCCCACTATTACATGATCAAAAATCTTTGACGAACGCTTAATAATATCATAGTGTCCTAATGTTACCGGGTCAAAACTACCCGGATAAATTGCTACTGCCATTTTCTAATTCCTTTTCTCCAAAAATATATGTTTATTTGATTTATACCTTTTTTCCTTTGTTATGTCAAATCCCATATCCATGACATATGAAAAATCTTCGTTAAGAGCTGCCTCAATAACAATTAGTGTATCGACAGAAAACTCTTTATCCTTTAGTATCGATAACACCTGTTTTTCAAGTCCCTTTTCATAAGGCGGATCCATAAAAATCACATCGTAGTCAATTATTTTCAAGCCTCTTACATATGAAACCGCATCTGCCTTAATTATTTGCGATTTGTCCTTAAAGCGCGTAAAGGTAACATTATCCTCTATACATGCAACAGCTTTTGGATTAAGTTCGACAAATGTACACTCATCTGCCCCTCTGCTCAATGCCTCGATACCTATACCTCCGCTTCCCGCAAATAAATCAAGGAATTTTGCTTCAGGTACATATCCCATAATTACATTAAACAAGGTTTCCTTTATCCTGTCAGTAGTCGGTCTGGTATCAAGTCCTTCTATTGTTTTTAAAGGTAAACTTCTTGCTGTTCCCGCAATAACTCTCATTATGTACAACCTCTCTTAATTTGTCAACTTTTTATTTACCGCTCATTAGCTTCTTAAACCATTTTCCCGTTTCGGATAGTTCATCGTCAGTCCATCCCGAAGTCTTGTTACACGATGAAGCAATAAGTGATGAAGTCTCATCTTTATTCGAAATATTCCAAACCGCATAAGACAAATTATTATTGTTAATAAATTCAAACCACTTATCGGCTTCGCCGTAATCAATCGTGCCATTACCCGATGCGTCACATATACTGCACTCACTTATAAATACCGGTATACCTTTATCCAAAGCAGTCTGAGCTTTACTTCTTATATTATCCTTATGTGTTGATGCATAGAAATGTACGGCATACATAATGTTGTCATACCCCTTTATCGGATCGTTTGCAGCTATGTCAACATCCTGTGACCATGTAGGTGTACCGACGATAATAATCGCATCCGGACAATTTTTTCTAATAACCGGAATAACTTCCTCTGCGTAGCTCTTAACATCAGCCCATGTTGTACCGCCGTTAGGCTCGTTGCATATTTCAAAAATCACATTATCGTAGTCTTTATATTTTTCGGAGATTTCCTCAAAAAATGCAATTGCGTCCGACTTATAAGTCTGAGGACTTAAATCATGCAGTATATGCCAGTCAACGATTACATACATACCAAGATCAGTTGCAGCCTTAACACCATCATCCACAAGTTTTTTTAACTTTTCCTTGTCTCCGCCGTTACAATAACCGCCGTTCTCGTCCGTGTACATGGCAATTCTTACCATATTGGCTCCCCAGTCATCTCTGAAGGTCTTAAATGTATCATAACTTACATAATCCGGGAACCATGCTATACCATGTGTACTCGGTCCCTTTAATTGGAATTTATCACCGTTTTTATCAACTATATCGGTTCCCTTAAGACTAAGCTTACCATGATTTTCAACCGGCGTCTTACCGTTATCTTCCTTTTTGTTTTCTTTTTTCTCTTCCGTCGTCTTTTCCTCTGTATCCTCTTCCTTGTTTTCTTTTTTATCCGAAGCTGTCATGGTATACTCTTTTCCGTCCACATAAAGGACTGCAGAATTTATAGCTTTAAAATCCGATGCCGAAGCAGCCGTAACTATAATACCTATATCGCCAAGCGTCTGCTTTGCCGAAACCGAACCGTTATACTCAACGGGTGTAAGCGTAAGCACTCCGTCCTTTAAATCGGTATTGCAATTCCAAAAGCTGTCAACGGTTGTATTTTTACCTACCTCTAATTTAACAGACCAGTTTTTGATTTCACTGTCACTGTTATTGGTTATCTTTATATCCAGCTGACCCGACTGCTTGCCATTATTCTCCCAGCTGTTGGAGCTTGATACCGATGCAAAGCATACAAGGTCTTTGTCTTTATCATCCATATCCTCTTGTGTTGTTATATCCTCCGTTGTATCCTTATCAGCTGCCTTTTCCTCAGTATCCGAAGCGGTAGTCTCTTCTTTTATCGTATTATTATCATCTTTATCTTTTTTATCACTTTTTTCTTTTTTTGCTATGATTACAACAAGTCCCACAACAACCACAGTAAGAATTGCAATCACCGCAATAAGAATTTTATTGGCATTTTTCTTTTTATCGTCCATTTTTTTCCTTTCCATGCTCTAATATTTGTTGGCAAAATCACTTGATTACATATATCTTTTTACTTTTCGTAGAATAATACTCCCAAGGTTCCCGGGCCGCAATGACTTGAAATAACACCGCTTGCCTTAGTCTCGGTAATGTTTTCAAATATGTTTAATTCTTCAAGAAATTGTTTTACTTTTTTAACAATATCTTCCGAAGCGTGTGAATGTGTTATAAAAACCTGTGTGGTATCGGCATTCTTAAACATCGGTTTTAAATCATTGACATATTTTAATATAACTTTATCCTGTGATCCGCGATATTTTTTCGCCACATGCATCTTGCCATTTTCCACAACAATCTCCGGTTTAAGCTTTAATGTATTTCCAAGGAGCGCCGTTGCAGTCGAACATCTTCCTCCTCTTGAAAGGTAAGTAAGCGTATCAACCACAAAGCTTGCACGAACTTTATTTCTTCTCGCGTTTACAATGTCGGCAATTTCACCTGCCGATTTGCCTTCTTTAATTAGTCTTGCCGCATAAAGAATCTGAAGTCCTATTCCCGTTGATAAGTTCATTGAATTGATTACATGAACATGCCCGGAATAATCCAGATCCTCAGCCACCATTCGGGCTACATTTGCACCGGTACTCATATCCTCGGATATACAGAAAAATAAAATATCCGTTTCTTCGTTTTTATACTTTTCGATTAATTCTTTTGTCTTATCATAAGTAATTGCCGCTGTTTTCGGTGTAGTTTTATTTGCATCCGCCCATTTAAATATCTCAGTAGAATTTGTATCTATACCGTCAAGATAGGTCTTGTCATCCATAATTATGCATAACGGATCAATATCTATGTTATTTTCCTTAATTTGTTCCGGTGACAAATCGCTGGAGCTGTCTGTAATTATTTTGATTTTATTCATGAATTATTCCCCTTTGAAATATGTATAAACTACAAACAATTATTATATCATAGCTTTACCAAAAAATGTAGATATTAAATACAATAATACTTATTTTTTAAACAGTTTTTAGTAAAAAAAGGCTGCCACATACATTATCAAACATTGATAACGCATGTGACAGCCCCGTTTTCTGATAGGAGGGAAATAAATATTAATTTGTCAGATTATCATTACTTACCTGACATCTGTCTTTCCTGCTCGGCAATCATCTTCTTGACCATCATACCGCCTACAGAACCGTTCTGCTTTGAAGTAAGGTTACCGTTGTAACCGTCTGTAAGAGGTACACCGAGTTCGCTTGCTACTTCATACTTAAATCTGTCCAAAGCATTTTTTGCTTCCGGAACACTTGCTGAATTTCTGCTCATAACCATTATCTCCTTATTTCGTATCCTATTATTTCTGCTTATCAAATCGCAAATGTGAAATAAAGCTTCACTGTTTCGTATCAAGTCATATCACTTGGTACAATAATAGTATGTTCAAACAAGAATCAAATAAACTGACAATTTTTGATAATCTAAATATTAATCTGTTTTATTTTATCGGCGACATCCGGCACTAACTCATCACTGTATTTTTCAAGTATTTCCTGTGCAAGCTTTAACATATCGGCATGATTATAAATATCGGCAATATTAAACTGCATATCTCCGCTTTGCCTGATACCGAAGAAATCTCCCGGACCTCTTAATCTTAAGTCCTCGCCGGCAATAAAGAAACCATCATTGGATTCTTCCAGAACCTTAAGTCTTGTCGTTACATCATCGTCATCCTCTTTACCGTTTATAAAAATACAATAAGACTGTTTTTCTCCTCTTCCGACTCGTCCTCTTAATTGGTGCAACTGTGCGAGACCGAAACGCTCGGAATTTTCAACCATCATAACGGTGGCATTGGGATTATTTATACCCACTTCTATTACGGTGGTTGATACAAGAACATCTATCTTTCCGTCGAGAAATCTTTGCATAATTTCATTCTTTTCATCCGCTTTCATTTTTCCGTGCAGTGTTTCCACCACGACATCCAAAGGAAGTGCTTCCTTCAATGTATCCGTATATTCCGTAACATTGGTTAAATCCATTGTATCACTGACGTCCACCATAGGACAGATAACATATACCTGATTTTTATTTTCAACCTGTGCGGCTATGAATTTATATGCCGTATTTCTGTAATTTGTACCGACTACACAGTTTTTTATCGGTTTTCTTCCTTTCGGAAGCTCCTTAATTACAGAAATATCCAAATCACTGTACATAATAATCGCCAGTGTTCTCGGAATCGGTGTCGCACTCATAACCAATACATGAGGAAAATCCCCTTTTTTTGCCAGTCTGTTTCTTTGATTTACGCCAAAGCGATGCTGCTCGTCGGTTATAACAAGTGCAAGATTTTCAAATTCAACCTTATCTTCTATAAGTGCATGTGTACCAATTAAAACATCTATTTTTCCATTTGATAATTCTTCATAAATTCTGCGTTTTTCCTTTACCGGAGTTGATCCGACAAGATATTCAACGCATACTCCGAAATCGGAAAACAGCCCGGAAAGTTCATTAAAATGCTGTTTTGCAAGTACCTCCGTAGGAACCATAAGTGCTCCCTGAAAACCTTCTTTTGCACAGGCAAAAAGAGCTGCCGCTGCAACAACTGTCTTTCCGGAACCTACATCTCCCTGAACAAGTCTGTTCATTACATTATCACTTCCCATATCGGAAAGAATATCTTCAATAGCCTGATGCTGTCCCTTAGTAAGCCTATATGGAAGCTTCTCAATAAACTCCACTACCGCTTTTCCCTGAACAACCTTGTGATTATTAATAAGCTTTACATTTTCTTTTTTTAATATTTTTAATTCAAATAAAAATTTGTAAAACTCATCAAAGGCTATTCTTCTTATTGCATTTTTAAGAAGCTCTTCATTCATTGGAAAATGAATATTTTCATAGCTTTCCGTTAACTCCATAAGGTTATACTCACGTCTTATTTCAGGAGTAATATAATCTTTTAAAGCAAGGTAAGCACTTCTTGAGCTTCTGACAGCCTTTTGAAACGTCTTATTGGACAAACCTTTTGTAAGCGGATAAACCGGCTGAAGCTCCTGTCTCATATTTTCGTATTCGGGTGGTTTATAATACTCCGGTTGTTCCATAACCCTCATATTGTTTTTTATCTTTATCTCCCCTACAAATACATATGTTTCTCCCTTATGAAACATATTTTTAAGATATGGCCGGTTGAACCATGTTATTTTCAGACTTCCTGTGCTATCTTTGACAGTCATGGTTACAAGTTTAAGGCTCCTGACTCTCTTGACATCTACATACGAAAAAACCGTAGCCTCAACAACATTTCTGACACCGACTCTCGTATCCTTTATGTCTACGGGTTCACCATAAAAAATATAATCTCTTGGAAATGTATTAATCAGTTCTCCTACAGTATGTATCCCGAGCTTTGAAAAACAAGCCGATGTTTTTTCACCTATTCCTTTAATTGTCGTTATCTGTTCTCTTAAATCCATGTATTGCTCCATATATAACATTCATAAGTGTTACAACTATCATTGTAAGGATTGCATATCCTATCAAATATCCGTTTCTTCCCATAACCTTATCTATCCATTCAAGCGGAGAATCCGCCGAAGGTCGTAAAACAAACATATAATTCACGTCATAATGTCTGTCAAAAAAATAAATCACAGGAACTATTATAACAAGAAACAAAACCGCTTTCCACATTTTATATACAGAAGGCTTAATTTTCCCGTATATCAGTGACATTACCGTATATAGTACTATTCCGCCGTGAAACAAGAATGACTGGACCGTAATAAAATTAAATGCGGGATAATAACTCCAGTCAGGAAATATGAGTGCAAGTACTGTTCCCGGAAGACAAAGACTGTAAATAACCTGTCCTAAAAAATCCCATTTAAAGAACGCATGTGCAAAACAGATAAATCCTGCAAGACTGCACAAATGGAGCGGCAATTCATAGACAGACATATGATTCCCCATATATAAGACAACTATTCTCAGTATTATCAGAAACACAAGAAAGCATCCGATTATTTTTAATACCTTATCCTTTTGTTTATCGGTAATTTTTTTTAATAATCCGGCTATTATAATCGTAATAAGTATAATAGCAAGAAGCCAGATTATATGTACTAAACCAAATTGATCAAATCCCACACCATAAGGAATATCATCACTGTAGGTCCAAAAATTCAAATAATTATTCATATATAAAACCTGTCCAAAAAAATAATGTAAAAAAGCTGTCACTCTACATTTTATCTGTAAAGTGACAGCATATTACTTATCGCCACTGTCGTAAATTATTTACACAATATATCATGTGCAGACCAATCCTTAGTATTCCTTATTCTACAGAAAGGATATAATAGTAAACCGGCTGGTCTCCGGGATGAAGTTCTATCTCATAATCAGGATAGCTTTCGTTAAGTGAATTAACAATCGCATTTGCTTCATCTTCTTTTACATCCTGTCCGTAATATATGCTTATAAGTTCAGAATCTTCATCAGACATTTCCTTAATGAGATTGATTATAACCTCGGTAATATCTGTACCGACAGCCTTGATTCCGGCATCACAAATACCCATAAAGTCACCGGTCTTAATTTCCATACCGTCTATTGAGGTATCTCTTACTGCATAAGTAACCTCACCCGACTTAACCACGCTCATTGATTCTTTCATACTCTCGGCATTTTCTTCAGGTGAAAGGTCAGCCTCAAATCCTATCATAGCACTTATTCCCTGCGGAATTGTCTTTGATGGAATAACAATAATCTTCTTTTCCTTTTCAATGCTTGCAGCCTGATTTGCTGCAAGAATGATATTTTTGTTGTTAGGAAGAACAAATACAGTTTCGGCATTTACCTTTTCAATAGCCGATAAAACATCATCGGTACTTGGATTCATAGTCTGTCCGCCCGAAATGATATAATCAACTCCAAGCTCACGGAATATATTATCCAAACCGGCACCTACCGACACGGCTACAAAACCGTATGGTTTTTTCTTTTCATTCTTCTTAATCTTTTCAATCTCCGCATCACGCTCGGCAGACTTCTTCTTATCCTGCTCCTTCATAAGCTTCTCATGATGCTCCTCACGCATATTGTCAACCTTCATCTTTGTAAGTGAACCATATTCCAGACCTTTTTCAAATGCCTGACCCGGATGATTTGTATGAACATGTATCTTTACAAAATCATCATCGGCAACACAAACAAGTGAATCACCTATGGAAGTAAGAAAGTCTTTTAACTTTATCTCATCCTCTATTGTGAATTCCCTTTCAAGGTTAATTATAAATTCTGTACAATATCCGAATTTGATATCCGAAGTATCAATATTCTCAGAGTCGGTTGATGCACCGGTTCCTGCCTTCTTAACAGGTGTTACATCAATAACCTCTTTTCCTGTCAGGCCGTTAAATGCTCCCTTTAAGAATTCCATAAGACCCTGTCCGCCTGAGTCTACAACTCCTGCTTCCTTAAGTACAGGCAGTAAATCCGGAGTTTTTTCCAGAGTTTCATCACCGCATTCAATAACCGCTTCGGCAAATTCTTCTATATTTACGCCCTGCTCCGCAAGTTCTACGGCTCTTTCAGCCATAGCCTTTGCAACCGTAAGAATTGTTCCTTCTTTAGGTTTCATAACAGCCTTATATGCTGTTTCCACACCTCTTACGAAACCATCCGCAAGAATATTAACGTCTACCTTTTCTTTTTCTTTGATTTCTTTGCAGAAACCTCTTAAAAGCTGTGAAAGGATAACACCGGAGTTACCTCTTGCACCTCTTAACGAGCCGCTTGATATGGTCTTTGACAATTCCTTCAAGCTCGGATTATCCAGATTGCTAACCTCATTTGCAGCCGCCATAATAGTTAATGACATATTGGAGCCGGTATCTCCGTCAGGCACAGGGAATACATTTAATTCATTGATATACTCCTTGTTTCTCTCCAGGTTATTAGCTCCTGCAAGAAATGCTTTCTGAATCAATTCCGCATTAAGTATCTCGATAGCCACTTCAAATTTCCTCCTACTAATCTATTACCCTAACACCTTCAACAAAGATGTTGATTTTCTTAACTGACATACCTGTCATTTCCTCAACAGAATATTTTACCGTACTTATAAGATTATCACATACAGTCGATATACTTACTCCATATGCAACAATAATATGAAAATCAATCGAAATCGTATTATCCTCATCAATTACAACATTAACACCCTTGCTAACGCTGTCGCCCTTCAAAAGCTTGGCAATACCATCCTTCATACTTATGGTAGCCATACCCACGATACCAAAGCACTCCAATGCTGCGTGTCCGGCGTATTGAGCTATTACTTCATTTTCTATAACAATGTCGCCAAATTCATTGGTCATATAACCCTTCATGGACATTACCTCCTTATCAAAACATTCTTAGTAATTATACCCATTATACAAAATATAATCAAGTATAAAATTTATATAGTAATATCGACAAAAATTGTATAATATTATTTTTAACACACAAAAAAACATCAAATAAACCGCATAAATACGCTATTTTAAAAAAAAATAAATTTTTACTTGCATATTATATTGTTTTTTGTTAAAATATGTTCGTTGTGAGTCAAGATGCCGTACCGCCAGGTTAGGCAAGGACTAATAGATTTGTCAAGGAGGTGCTAACGATGGCAAAATGTAGTATTTGTGAAAAGAACGTTCACTTTGGTAACAATGTGAGCCATTCTCATA
>DFDU01000090.1:19938-21368 GCA_002369325.1 Lachnospiraceae bacterium UBA3820 | reverse complement strand
CTCTGGTCATCATCACCAACAACACATAAATTTCTGTATTTTGCCGCAAGCTGCTTAACTAGCACAAATTGAGAATGATTGGTATCCTGATACTCATCTACCATTATATATTTAAATCTCTCCTGATATTCGGCAAGCGCATCCGGATTGGTCTCAAACAGGAAAATGGTTTGATATATAAGATCATCAAAATCAAGAGCATTGTTGCTCTTAAGTCTTTTTTGATACTCTCTGTAAATGGTTGCAATCTGCTGGTCACGAAAGCTTGTTGCATGTGTTCTTTCAAAATCATCAGGCGACATATATGCTTCCTTGGCCTTTGATATAGCCGCAAGCATTGCTCTTTCAGGATAAAGCTTCGGATCAAAATTAAGGTACTTAATAACTTCCTTCATAACTACCTTTTGCTCGTCCGTATCATATATTGTAAAATCCTTTGTTCCGCCTATCTTGTCTATATGCTTTCTTAAGATTCGTACGCACATCGAATGAAATGTACTTACCCAAATACTCTCAGAGCCAAACCCCACCAGATTATCCACTCTTTCTCTCATTTCCCCGGCAGCCTTATTTGTAAACGTTATGGCAAGAATATTATATGGATTAACACCCATCTTATCTATAAGGTATGCTATCCTGTGCGTGATAACCCTGGTCTTTCCGCTTCCTGCCCCTGCAAGTATTAAAAGAGGTCCCTCAGTATAGCAGCATGCTTCCTGTTGCTTATCATTTAAACCGTTCATTTTTCCTCCTATTCTCATAAAAAAGCCAACGAAAAAATCGGGTCAGCGAATCGCCAACCCGATTTGATTCACTAACATATTACTACGAAAACTTTTTGATTATTTCCTCGTTTGTTTTCATTGCATCTTCTTCCATTTTTTTACGATACGAAAGAAGCTTGTTCTTTATTTCATCATGCTTAATTGCCATAATCTGTAATGCAAGGTATGCAGCATTTTTTCCTCCGTTAATTGCAACGGTTGCAACAGGTATTCCCGAAGGCATCTGAACTATGGAATAAAGAGCATCCATACCGTCAAGTACCGAGCCGGAAAGAGGAACACCTATAACAGGCAATACTGTCATACTTGCTACAACACCCGGAAGAGCTGCCGCCATACCCGCAGCAGTTATTATAACCTCAGTACCGTTGTTATTTGCCTCTTCGACAAATGCAGCAAGTCCTGCATGAGCTCTGTGTGCCGAAAGACATCTTACATCAACTTCAACACCATATTCCTTAAGTATATCCACTGCAGGCTCAATCTTGGCCATATCATTTGTTGAACCCATAATTATAGCAACTCTCATATAATTAACTCCTTTAATTTCCGTATTATTTTCTATATTTTGCTTAATGATTTTATCAAATTTAAATTTGAATTTATTGCATAGGTGGCATCTGCTGCATTGGCTGTGCCTGCTGC
>DFDU01000090.1:0-19867 GCA_002369325.1 Lachnospiraceae bacterium UBA3820 | reverse complement strand
GCTGCATTGGCTGTGCCTGCTGCATCGGCTGTGAACCGCTTCTCATATCAACCTCCTGAGCTACAGCGGCCGGATTACTATGAACCGCAGAAGCTATCTGATCCGAATAACCATAAAAAATTCCCGGTCTTACCGTTGAAAGAAGCGATTGAAGCTCCGCAACAGCAGGATCGCAAGGACGCTTCTTAGAGAAACCTCCTGTATTTGCAGTTCCGATATTGTGAACTTCGCCGTCTCTTGTAACAACGAAAAGGTTATGAACCTTATTATACGGTATGAAATTCATTTTCATGGTTGTTGTACTTACATATACCCATATTATATCTTTAACGGGAATTGCAAAAAGCGCATGATTATTCATATAAAGTATAGCTGTCTGAGTTACAAAACCTTTCATAACAGGCTTTGCAAACTTCACTTCCTGTTCAAGCCTTACAACTTCTTCCTGACTGAATCTTCTCCATGTATTATCTGCATTTTCCAAAAGTTTTTTGTTAAGTGCTGCTTTTCTTACTCCTCCCATACTGTTAGCAAGATTATTCAAGTTAGGATAATTTGTCAAGTCAATCATTTTTTAGTTCCTCCACTAATAAATTGTTATTTAAATTTTATTATTAAAAAATTTTTAATAATTTCAACCCGTTAAATTGTTTTATCAGTCTGCCTTCTGACCTTTATTCTTTAAGTTTGCCATTGTTCTTTGAACTATAAGCTCCGCTTCAAGATATTCTTCAACACTCTTCTTTTGAAGCCTGGCTTCCATAATCTCTTCTTCTTTTTCTTTAGCCTTAACTTTTTCTATATCTTCAGGTCTTATGGCTGTATTGACCAAAATCAAAACATCATTATTTTCAACTCTCATCATACCCTCTGAAACAACAACGTTTTCCGTTTTTCCATCGGGAAGAGTATATCGAAGCGTTCCCGGAACTATGGCAATAACCACATTTCTATGATGAGCTAAAACGCCGTATTCACCGTCAACTGCAGGCACAACAACACTTTTAAGTTCTCCCTCATAAAAAGCACTGTCTACCTGATATATACGTGCATTAAATGTGTGTTCCACTAAGCATCACCTCTTTACAGCTTCTTCGCCTTTTCAACAGCATCATCAATAGTTCCGACATTAAAAAATGCAGCCTCAGGTAAATCATCATATTTACCGCTTATTATCTCATCAAAACCTCTGATTGTTTCTTTAAGCGGAACATAAACGCCCGGATTACCGGTAAATTTTTCTGCAACATACATAGGCTGAGAAAGAAAACGAATCATCTTTCTTGCTCTGTTAACCGTCTGCTTATCCGCATCTGAAAGCTCATCCATACCAAGTATGGCAATTATATCCTGAAGCTCATTATACTTTTGTAAATATTCCTGAACCGTTCTTGCAACTCTGTAATGATCTTCTCCGACTATATCCGCCTCAAGTATACGCGAAGTTGATTCAAGTGGATCAACAGCAGGATAAATACCCTGCTCGGCTATTTTTCTGCTAAGAACAGTCGTTGCATCAAGGTGAGAGAATGTCGTAGCAGGCGCGGGATCCGTAAGGTCATCGGCAGGCACATAAACCGCCTGTACCGAGGTAACGGAGCCCTTACCTGTAGAAGTAATTCTTTCCTGCAAATCTCCCATTTCCTGAGCAAGAGTCGGCTGATAACCAACCGCCGAAGGCATACGTCCGAGAAGTGTTGATACCTCCGAACCTGCCTGTACAAATCTGAATATATTATCTATAAATAAAAGCACATCTTTATTTTCCACATCACGGAAATATTCGGCCATGGTAAGACCCGAAAGTGCAACCCTCATTCTGACCCCCGGCGATTCGTTCATCTGGCCGAATACCATGGCAGTCTTATCAATAGTTCCGCTTTCTTTCATCTCGCTCCAAAGGTCATTACCCTCACGGCTTCTTTCTCCTACACCCGTAAAAATTGAATATCCGCCATGTTCCATAGCAACATTATGTATAAGCTCCTGAATAAGAACCGTTTTACCTACACCGGCTCCGCCGAAAAGTCCGATTTTACCTCCTTTTGCATATGGCTCAAGAAGGTCAACGACCTTTATTCCGGTTTCAAGAATTTCAACACTTGAACTCTGCTCATAAAAAGCAGGAGGCTTTCTGTGTATATTCCATCTTTCCGCATCTTCGGGTATTTCATCACCACCGTCAATCGGTTTTCCCAAAACATTAAACATTCTTCCGATAGTCGGAGCTCCGACAGGTACTGTTATACCTGCTCCCGTGGCAACAACCTCCATATCTCTTGCGAGTCCCTCACTTTGAGAAAGAATTATGCATCTTACCTCATTATTACCGAGGAGCTGTGCAACCTCCATGGTCTTTATTTCGCCATCAACATCAACCGTAAGTGCCTCTCTTAATTTAGGCGGATTTCCCTCATCAAAGTGGACATCTATAACAGGTCCCGATACCTGAACTATTCTTCCTTTATTCATTTGGCCTCCGCCTCCCTTTGTCTCTTTTTCTTCTGTGCCTTTGCGCCTGCCGCAACCTCTGTAATCTCCTGAGTTATGGCAGCCTGCCTGACACGATTATATTCCATTGACAATTCTTCCATAAGTTTTTCGGCATTGTCATTTGCCGAATTCATAGCTGTCATCCTTGCATTTTGTTCACTGCAAAAACTGTCTATCAAAGCACCGTACAGATATCCGGCCATATAGCTCGGAACTATACTGTCAAGAACATCTGTTGGTGAAGGATAAAATTCATAATCCTCTCCCTTATCAAACGGATCGTGATTAAAACGGCTTTGAGCCTTTGGCTTTCCGCAAAATGTAGCTCTGTCAAGCGGTAAAAGCTTTTCAACGACAACCTCTGATTCAACTCCGTTTTTCAGGTTACTGTAAATAATTCTTATCTCATCAATATTATTTGCACTGTATTCATTAAGCAAAATACCTGTTATTTCTTTCGCTCTCCTCAATGTAGGATTTTGAGCAGTATATAAAAACGACTTTTCTATAGGTATTTTATGTCTTTTAAAATGCTGTCTGCCGTATTCACCTATCACATAAAGTTTAATATTCTTGTGACGTTTCATTTCCTCGTCGGCAGCAACAATAATATTATGATTATAAGCACCTGCAAGTCCCTTATCCGCAGTGACAACAAGATAAGCATACCTTTCCGCAGGTTTTCTTCCTGTTTCCGGATAGAAATAATCGCTTTTTACATTTGATTTTGTTTCAAATATTCTTTTTATCTCGCGTTCAACAATATTAAAGTAAGGCCTTGCCGCATCCAGCTCCGACTTTGCCTTTCTCATCTTTGTCGAGGCTATAAGATACATGGCATTGGTAATCTTCTTTGTATTATTTACGCTTGAAATTCTATTTTTAATTACCTTTGCACTTGGCAAGCCTACTCACCATCCTCATCAACTAAGCTGTTCATATAATCATCACGGAACTTTTCTGCCTCACTGATAATAGTCTTTTTTTCATCTTCCGAGAAAATTCCGTTATCATCTATACTGTTACATAAGCTCATGTTATTTGCATGGAAATAATCAAAAAGTTTACTTCTGAAATCAAGCATACTTTCAATAGGGATATCCTGCATAACATGCGCAGTTGCAGCCACAAGTGTAATAACCTTCTCATGAAGCTTCATAGGATGACTTTGCGGCTGTCTCAAAAGTCTCATAAGTCCCTGACCATAAACAAGCTGTTTCTTTGTCGCATCATCAAGATCACTGGAAAACTGGGTAAAGACTTCCATTTCTCGGTACTGTGCAAGATCAAGTCTTACACCGCCGGCTGCCTTCTTCATGGCTTTAGTCTGTGCAGCACCGCCGACACGCGATACCGAAAGTCCGACATTTACGGCAGGTCTCTGGCCTGCAAAGAAAAGCTCACTTTCAAGGAATATCTGCCCATCCGTTATAGATATAATATTGGTAGGAATATATGCAGATACATCTCCCGCCTGTGTCTCTACAATAGGAAGCGCAGTAAGTGATCCACCTCCCTTTTCTGCCGAAAGGTGAGCCGAACGTTCCAAAAGTCTTGAATGAAGATAGAATACATCACCCGGATATGCTTCACGTCCCGGTGAACGCTCAAGCAAAAGACTTAATGCTCTGTATGCTATGGCATGCTTCGACAAATCATCATAAACAATAAGCACATCCTTACCTTTATCCATGAAATATTCGCCGAGTGCCGTACCTGCATAAGGTGCAATATATTGCAAAGGTGCAGGCTCGGACGCAGACGCATTTACAACAATTGTATAGCTCATTGCATCAAATTTATTGAGCGTTCTTACAAGCTGGGCAACACTGCTTGCTTTTTGTCCGATTGCAACATAAATACATATAACGCCATTTCCCTTTTGATTTATAATGGTATCAAGGGCAACGGTTGTTTTTCCTGTCTGTCTGTCACCTATGATAAGCTCTCTTTGTCCTCTTCCTATAGGGAACATGGAGTCAATCGAAATAAGACCTGTATCCATAGGCTCGTTTACAGGCTGTCTGTCTATTATACTCGGTGCAGGCGTTTCAAGGGCACGATAATCCATCGCCTGAATATCCCCTTTGTTATCAACGGGATTTCCAAGCGCATCAACAACTCTTCCGATAAAACCTTCACCTACCGCTATACCGGCTGTCTTCTTCGTTCTTCTTACAAGACTGCCGTCGGTTATTTCGTCATCTTCACCAAAAAGTATTACACCAATCTCTCCGCGTCTTAAATCCTGAACCATACCCTTTACACCGGATTCAAAGACGACTATCTCACCATATCTAACCGAATCAAGCCCCTCAACAACAACGATTCCATCACCGACAGTCTTAACCTTGCCTTCTTCCTCGGCAACAGCCTCAAGTTCAAAATCCTCAATGGATTTTTTCAGAAGTGTAATCATCTGATCCGGCTGTGACTTGCTCGCATATCTCAATGATATTTCAGAAAGCTTGTCCTTAAGCTGTGCAAACCTGCCCTCAGGTGTCCAGTTATAAATCTCCCTGTCATATACAAGCTTGAAGCCTTTTATTTCCTTATCTTCTATCCATTCAAGCTTTATTTCTTTATCGTATTTATTCTTAAGGAATGCTTCGAATCTATTCTTCTGTTCTTCCGATGGCGCCGCCGCTGCATAGAGATATGCCGTAAGCTTTTCAGACGTTTTATTTTCCATCCTTTACGCTCCTTTCAGCATCCTCCAAAAAAACATCATACGCCTTATTTATATCATCGCTCATAAATATCTTCTCAGCAGCCTGACTTACCATATCGGTAATATCCTTGCTGGCACTGTTTATGATATTTGCACGAACACTCTCTGCTTCCTTACGTGCATCATCAAGAATTTTTTCGGCATTTTCTTTTGCTTCTTTTTCTCTTTCAACACGCATACTGTCAAGTTCCGAAGAAGCAGCCTTTTTCTTATCCTCTATCTCATCATCTACAGCCTTAAGCTTATTTTGATATTCTTCTTCAACTTCTTTTGCATTGGCAAGCTTTTCATTTGCCTCATCATCAAGACTTTTGTAATGAGCTGTTCTCTTATCCATAAAATCCTTAACAGGCTTATACAAAAGTATGTAAAGACCTACGAAAAGTATGGCAAAGTTTGCAAGATGAAGTAATATCTGCTGAAAATCAATATTAAGAGGTAATCCTGTAAGTATCATATTACACACCTCCACCTTGCTACATTACGAATACTATCAATATCGCTACAACCAATGCATATATAACTACAGTCTCGACAAATACAAGACCGAGCATCATAAGACCCTGTATCTTTCCGCTTGCTTCAGGCTGACGCGAAATACCTTCTGCTGATTTCGAAACCGCAATACCCATTCCCAATGCACCTCCGAGTGCGGCAAGACCGATTGCTATAGCAGCTGCGATAGCCTTTGAGCCTGTTGAATCGGCTGCTTCGGCAACTGCCTCTTCATCTTCTGTATCAACAGCGTCTGCTTCAACCTCATCGGCTTCCTTAGATACAACTGTTACTTGCTGAGTTGAATTATTTGATGACTTAGCCTGTGTAATCTTTGGTCCCACAAAAACCAATACTGTCAAAAACACAATAATAAATGCTAAAATTACAGGTACTTTTTTTGATATTTTTAAATTCATTTTCTTATCCTCCGATTCGAATATTGTTTTATGCTTCCTGCATAGCTTCTGCAGGTGTGCCGTCAGTTTTTTCTTTGTTTGATTTCTTTTCTTTTTTCTCTTTAGGCTTTGGCGGTTCCGAAACCTCTCCGTAGAAAATGGCAGTTAAGAGTGTAAGTACATATGCCTGTATAAGCGCATGAAGTAATGTAAACATAACTCCTACAACTACCGGAAGAAGTATGGAAAGTCCAAGTGTAAAGTATATAAGCTCGGTAACAAGCATACCCGATAAAAGTGCTCCGAAAAGACGGAAGCTCATGGAAAGCGGAAGCGAAAATTCTTTAAGTGTAAGCCCTACTCCGCGAAGCTTGTTATTTTTTATACCTCCGGATAATATCACCAGATATGACAGACAACCCATCATAATCGCACCGTTTATATCCGCAAGCGGTGCCGGAAGCGATATCGAATGTCCTTCGGTTGTCAACACCTGAACTCCGAAAAGTTCAAACAACGTACCCGTAAAAACATAGGTTCCGGTTGCAAATATGTAGGCTCCCAAAAAGCCGTTACTGTGCGGACTGTTGGTCTTGGCAAGATTTTCAAAAAAGCCTACCCAGGTTTCCAAAACAAGTTGAAATTTACCCGGTACGTTTTTGAATCTCGGTATAACAAAAATCCTCACTATAAGTGCAAACAGTAATATTATTGCTGTCACAACAAAGCCTGCCACAAGTGAAGGATTAACCGCAAGGCCAAACAAATTTATCTTGTTTTCCTCATGGAGTACCGCATCTCTCATCATTTCCTTGATGCTTTCGTGTTTCTCAACCGCCCCGTTTGTAAAGGCAATTCCCACTGCAAGCACAAGCTCGATTATGATGAGTAACACAATTGCGGTTGTCCTTTTATTTTTACTCAAAATCAAAGACCCCTTTCTTACTCTTTATGTTTTTTATTCAATTGAAATATGATGTATCATATATTTTAATCATACCGCTTAAGTATAGCACATATTGTTATCATAATAAATACACAAGAAATATTTTGTTAAATGAACCATTTATAATTATTCCGATACAAACTTTATAATTTTTTCCGGCTCAACCTTTTCATACGATATCTCATATGCTCCAAGCAGTCTTTTTTCCGCTTCTTTAATGACACTTTCATCGTCTGCATGAATATATGCGAAAACCTCATCTTTTTTTACATATTCGCCTATATGCTTTCTTATATCGATACCGACCGCAAGGTCGATTATACTTTCCTTTGTTTCTCTGCCGCCGCCGAGAATAAGACTTACCATACCTACCTCGCTTGTTTTGCAGGAAGCTATATAACCTTCCTCGGAAACATAGACAGGAACAATATATTTTGCCTTCGGAAGCAATTCCGGATTATATATCATATCCGAGTCACCGCCCTGAGCCGAAACAAATTCAGCAAATTTATCAAGTGCTCTTCCGCTTGTCACAGCCTCCTCACAAAGATTTCTTGCTTCTTCGTAAGAAATCGCTTTACCCGAAGGATTTTCTTCATTTGAAATTTCCCCTTCATATTTTTTTGCTCCCATATACATATATGATGCAAGTGTCAGAGAAACCTCAAGCAATCTCTTTATACCGAAATCCACATTGTCCAAGTCCTTAAGCTTGAGAACCTCAACCGCTTCATATACCTCAAGAGCATTTCCGACTTTACAACCCAAAGGCTCGTTCATATCGGTTATTATTCCGTAGGTTTTTCTGCCTGCACCGTTACCGATTTCAACCATTGTTTTGGCAAGTTCTTTAGCCGAATCCTCATCCTTCATAAATGCTCCCGAACCGCACTTTACATCAAGCACAATTACATCCGCTCCGGCAGCAAGTTTCTTGCTCATTATACTTGATGCGATAAGCGGCAGGCTGTCTACGGTTGCCGTTACATCTCTTAACGCATAAATCTTTTTATCCGCCGGTGCAAGATTTCCGGTCTGACCTACAAGTGATAGTTTTATATTATTTACATTGTATATAAATGCATCTTCGGATATAGATACATTAAAGCCTTTTATGGCTTCAAGCTTGTCTATCGTTCCACCTGTGTGACCAAGTCCCCTGCCACTCATCTTCGCCATAGGTATTCCCAGTGAAGCAAGTATAGGTGCTACAATAAAGGTTGTCTTGTCACCAACACCTCCGGTACTGTGCTTATCGACCTTTACACCGTTTATCTTTGATAAATCAAGTCTGTCACCGCTATCCGCCATGGCATTGGTAAGTTCCAGAGTTTCTTCCTTTGTCATACCGTTAAAATAAACGCTCATAAGCCAGGCTGACATTTGATAATCAGGTATCTCTCCTTTGGTAAATTTCTCGATAATATACCTTATCTCTTCCTTACTATGTTCAAAATTATTACGCTTTTTCATAATAAGGTCATACATTCTCATAGCTGCCACCCCCATCTTGTATTTAAATTATCTTTTTCAAGAAGCTCTCTCCGATAGATTTCGAATTTTCGACCACATTTCCAAGAAGATATTCCTCTATGGTTTTTCCTATATCCGCAAAGGAATTAATAACACCCAGATTAATGCCCTGCTTTATAGCCTTTCCGTATATCAACACCGGAATATATTCTCTTGTATGATCGGTTCCCTTATATGTAGGATCACAACCATGGTCGGCATTTATAATGACTATATCCTCATCGGAAAGCTTAGGCATAAGCTTTTCTCCGAGCCATAAATCAAATTCCTCCAAGGCATTTTTGTAGCCTTCGGTATCACGTCTGTGACCGTACTTCATATCAAAATCAACAAGATTGGTAAATATCAGTCCTTCATCAACCCTGTCCATATATTCAATGGTTTTATTCATACCGTCTGTATTTCCGTTGGTATGAACCCCCTCCGTTATTCCGACATTATTAAATATATCACCTATTTTACCTACGGCGTAGGTATTAACATTATTATCCTTTAAATGTACCAAAACATTATCATTATCCGGATTAAGAGCGTAATCATGTCTGTTTGCTGTTCTCTCATATCCGTTTTCGGTCTTGATAAAAGGTCTGGCAATTACTCTTCCGACATTGTGCTTTCCCTGAAGTATTTTTCTTGCCGTCTCACACATAAAATATAATTTTTCAAGTCCAACCTTTTCTTCCGAAGCGGCAATCTGAAATACGGAATCAGCCGAAGTATAAACTATCGGATATCCCGTTTCCATATGTTCATCTCCGTATTCTTTTATTATTACGGTTCCGGAAGCAACCTTGTTTCCGTAAACTCCGCCGCAATTTGTTTTTTCTATAAAATCATCGATTATTTCCTTCGGAAATCCATCAGGATATGTCGGGAAAGGTATATCGGTATACAGACCTATCATTTCCCAATGACCGGTGGTGGTGTCCTTACCGTTCGACATTTCCTTGGCTTTTCCGTAGCATCCGACAATATCATCTTCAACTGTTTTTTTAAAGCTTGTTTCATCCAGATCAAAAAGTCCAAGTCTCGCCATATTATCGAATTTAGCATTCGGGTAAGTTTTTAAAATATGTCCGAACGTATCCGCACCTGCATCCCCATATTTGTCCGCATCGGGAAGCTCTCCCGCTCCGGCGCTGTCAAGCACTATCCATATTACTCTTTTTCCCATATAATTCTCCTATACACTATATCAAAACCTTCACGTGATATAAAACTATTCCTTTATGCCGAGGAATTCATCTATTCCGTTTGCTATTCCGACCGCAATCTTTGTCTGGTATTCTTCAGTTGCCATGAGTGCATCTTCTTCCGGGTTTGTCATATATCCCATCTCAACTATGGTTACCGGAACCATACACCAGTTTATGCCGCTCATTGTATCCGTTTCCCAAACATATTCCTTATTTGCTCCGGTTTTTGCAACCATATTATCAAGTACGCATTCCGAAAGAGCCTTACTCTTCTCATAATACTTTGCATTATAAGGATTATAAGCAGTCTGACAAATTGTCATCGCACCGTTTACCGAAGAATTTTCGGAACCGTTTGCATGAATTCTGATAAACGCATCTGCATTAGCCTCATTGGCAACCGCTGCCCTTTCACTGTTGCTTATATCCACGTCATTTGTTTCTCTGACCATAATAACTTCGTATCCTCTTGCCTCAAGTTCATCACGAAGTTTAAGCGCCACCATTAGATTAAGCTCATATTCGGCAAGACCTGAAACACAGCCTGCGGTTCCGCTTGATACCTTAGCTTTTGTCTCGCTTGCTCCCGGTCCTATAGGCTCCTGTTCGGAATTACCATGGCGTTGATGACCTGCATCTATAACGACAACATATCCGTTTGATTTATCTTGTTCTGTAGTAACTTCCGTAGTTTTCTCTGTGGTCTTTTCTGTTTTTTTATCTTCCGTAGTCTCTTCGGTAGCACTTGTTTTACCGGCATCCGAAAGTGTTGATAAATCTTCGGTAGATGCCTCATCCGTAAGATTAATCTGTGATGCGGTTGTATCATTGTTATTTTCAATTTTTTGAGACTTTTTTATTCCGCAGCCTGTTAATAATAAAACCGCAAAAATACTTATTAAAAATATCTTCTTATTCATATCTTTTCTTCTCTCTTTATCATATGCAAGGTCTATGATTTATCGCCAAAAGTATTTATTTAACGATATCCCATATCCTTCTCATATGCGACAATAACCTCGAGATTTGCCTTTTCATATGCATTTAAAACACCTTCATCAAATTTGTCGGGTGCAATATATCCGCTGTACCAGCTGCAGGAATTAAAATAGTTTTGAAGCTCCGGATCATCAAAAAGTCTTCCGTGTCTTGCATATATCTCATTTCTCGCAAGTCTGCATTGCTCTTTACTAAATCCCGCTATATCCGAAACAGCTATATATTCGGAGCTGCTGTTTTTTAATATATATTCACTTTTTTCCTCTGTTGTAGCTTCTGTTGTAGCTTCTGTTGTTGCCTGTGTGGTTGCTTCCGTCACAGCCTGTGTGGTCGCCTCTGTGGTTGCCGCTTCCGTAATCGTTTCTGTCGTATTGGCAGGTACACCGTAACAGTAATTATACATGCTTTCCAAAAAGCTCTCGGAATCGGCAAGTGAATACGCCTGTCCGTTAACAGAAATACATGATAACAAAACTCCGTTATCTACATTAAACTGAACAATAATTTCGGCACTATTGTTTGTATCCGGCATAAGATAATTACCTTTAGCCTGAACAAGCTTTTCTCCGTCCTCTTTAAAATAATCCCATTTTAAATTCTTTATTGTTTTATCAAACAATTCGCCGTAAGTTACCGTATAGCTTGCATTGGTAAGCTTAATACTTGCATTTTTCACATCATTTATCTGTTTTTTCTTTCCAAAAGCAAGCAAAACAATTATCAAAGCTCCGACAATTATAACAACCAAAGAAACAAACAATGCCACAATCCATCCTACCGATATCTTTGAATCGTTTTTTTCTTTTTTCCGTGCGGCATTATGGTTATTATGCTGTTGCGGTACCGGTTTCCTATACATCGTCCGGTCAGTCGGTATGGCTGTTCCGTAATTTTGATTATTATATTGTGGTTGCTGCATCTGATTATAGCCCGGATTATCTACAGGCATTGTTGCTCCGTAACCCGCATTAAAATATTGCTGTTGCTGCATCTGATTATAGCCCGGATTATCTACAGGCATTGTTGCTCCATAACCCGGATCATACTGTGTTTGACCAAAGCCCGGATTGTCTACGGGCATAGTCGAATCGTATCCCTGATTATAATACTGTGCCTGAGGATTTACAAAGCCCGGATTATCTACAGGCATTGTCGCTCCGTAGTTTTGATTATTATCCTGTCCGTTATAATATTGATTGTCCATAAACCATCTCTCCTCTTTTTCCAAATAATTAAGTTTATTTATTTATCGTTTATTCAAAAGGCTCATTTAATTTTTCCGTTCCCGGAAGAACAAAACGTCCGTTTTCTATGATCAAAACTTCTTTACCGTCGGAGTGAACAGAGGTTATACTTCCGATTTCCTCATAAGGAATTGTGATGTCGGTATGACAATTAAAATATGCCTTTTCCTGTTCTTCCTTATTCTTTGATTTTCTTAAAATTGAACACTCATTATCCTTTGCAATTATTTCCTTTCCGTCAGGATTATAAAGTTTCATATCCTCACTGTAACTGTAACAGGTATCACCAACCGCAAAATGAGGTCCCATCTTTTCAACAATCAGTATCGGCAGTCTTCTTAAAATGTCAAATCTTCTTGCCATTACATATGCAACGGTATTGGTTCCTATCGCAAACTCCCCTATAGGAAGAGTATCATGATTAAACATAAGATTTTCTTTTATAAATGCTTTGTTTTCTTCTTCTTTTCCAAAATTACCGCATGTATAATCACAAATTTTTCCATCCTTAAATGTAAGGCACAAATTATTATATTTTAGTTCATTCAGATAAATCTCACTTACGTTAAGAACACCCTCAGTTCCCGTAAGTTTCGGAGATGTAAATACCTCTCCGAGCGGAATATTGACATCTGCAAGACAGTTTTCAAAAATAGTCTCTCTGTCAAAATCCTTTATCTCATGCATCATAACCTTAATATCTGTTTTATTTTTACCTTTTCCCTTGACATGAACATATAAAGCATTATTAAGTTCATTTATAATTTGCTCCTGAATTTCCTCATAGAGTTTATTATCAAGCGTATTAACCTTAACTATTTCAGAAAATATTTCTTCAAAATTTTCACCTATCTCCGGAACCGGATAAGCAATTATAGTAAAGCTGTATTTATCTCTCGGGATAAATCTGTTGGTTAAATTTGCTGCCTTTGTCTGATAATCAAGCAAATATTTTTGTTGTTTATCATCAAGCTTTATCACTTTTGCCTTAATTACCGGCTTAAAAGGTTTCTCTCCAAAGGTTTCAATCACAGCAGGACCTGCATATTCTCTGGCAAGTTTTTCATGTTTTTTATAGGTATCTCCGATAACCTCAAGCTTTCTTTCAAGCAGGGCTTTATCCAAAAAAACAGCCTCATCCATTCTATGATCATATTCGTATTGCTGATTTGCAAAGGATGAAATATAACCGGTTCTTATGGTAAGTCTTCTGTTTATCCTGCTTGTTGCATATCTGAAAATAATCGGCTTAAGGCCATGAGCCTCAAACATCTTTATGGCACTTCTTACCATACGCTCCTGCCCTATGGAATATCTTATATTGACAGTCTTCTTAGGTGTTATATCGATTCCCATTGACTTAAATCCGTTTATGAAGCCGTCAACATAGGTTTTTGCCATTTCATCAATTTCCTTGTCCGAAAGCTTATTTAAATACTCTGCCGTTTTAGTTTCATTTTCACTGATATACTCTCCGTATTTAAATAAATATCTTAAATCCGTCAGGTCACTGTTCATAATGATATCTGTGGCAAAATTAAACTCCGGACTAATGGTCTCAAGCGTTCTTCTTTCCACCATTACATCGGCATAGTCATACATATGATAATAAATCGCATCTCTGACATATTTGTAGCTGGCAGTTTGAGGATCAAGAAAAATATTATATACCTCAAGAAAGAGTTCAATGACCGATGCAAACTCCTCATATCTTTCTTCATAAAGGTAAGGAATAATTCCTCTTATTTCATAATACAAAAAAGAAAGAATATTTCCAAATTCCTCACCAAGAAACTCTACTGCATATTCCGGATTGGCGAAGCTTGTAATGTAGCTTTCCGGTAGAATATCATCATACAATTCCTGATTTATTTCATACAGTTCATTAAAGCTTAAACTTTCCGTCTGTCCGGCTTTTGGTATTGTATCATAAGCATATAAGATGAAATCTGCTACTTCTTTGAAATATGCTTTAAACCTGGCACTATAAGCATCCTTATCAATATATCTTATTCTGCCTATACTTAGATTGAGTCTTTCCCTCAGAGTGTCATCCATTTCATAAATCTCCCATAATAGTGAATTATTATTTTACTTTAAATTAACCTTAACAATTTTTATTCATTCTTTAAATATCCGTTATTTACGTTTCTTTCAATAGCTTTTTCTATAAAATCATAAAGATTTTCAGAACCTTCCCTTACAGGTTCCGTTCTTTTTGATATCTGACTTTTCTTTACTTCATGCTCCATCCAGGATTTTCCTCCCTGTTTATCGGTAAGCATGACCGGCTGCGTCCTGTCCAAAGCAGCCGCAAATTTTGCCTCCGGCGTTTTTCTTTCTTCAAACTCCTCCCACAGGCATCTCATTTTTTCAGCCTGATCTTTTGGCAAAATTCCAAATATTCTGTCCGCAGCTTTTGTTTCTCTATCTTTTTTGGTTTTATTTCCTTCCGCATCATATGCATATGTGTCACCGGCATCTATCTCGACAATATCATGAATCAATACCATCGCCACAGTCTTCAAAACATCTATATCTTCATTTGCGTATTCGGAAAGAAGTATTGCCATAATCGCAAGATGCCAGCTGTGCTCCGCATCATTTTCCTTACGCGAACCGTCTGATATATATGTTTGCCTTCCTACATTTTTAGATTTGTCAATCTCAAGCAAAAAATCCAATTGTTTTTTTAGTCTCTCATCCATATCTGAAAACCTCTTTAACCTACAAAGTGATATAATCCGATAACAAACAACGGAACCAAAAATGTAAATATATTCAAAAACAGTGAAAATCTTTTACTCTTTACACCGCCCTCCTCGGCATTAAATCCCATCCATGCAAAGGCTATTCCGCAAAATGAAAGAAGTATTGCACAAACATAAAGCACTCCTATGATTTCAGGTACATTTCCACCTGTTTTAATCGAAGCAAAAACTCCCGCAAATTCAATTATCAACGAAATACTGCCAAGTACAAAAGCTATTATTGTATCCGAGGCAACCGAATCATCCGAAAAATAATATTTTTTCTTTTTATTAAACAAAGCCATATTATAACTACCTGTGTATTATATTTTGTTCCCAATAAAACATAAGCTTATTTTACGCATCCGATTAATTCATTTATATCATTAATCTTATTTTCAGCCATATAATCTTCAATACCCTTGATAATCTCTGTTGTTACATAAGGATTATGGAAATTTGCGGTTCCTACCGCAACGGCTGTTGCGCCTGCCATTATAAATTCAAGTGCATCCTCGGCTGTGGCAACTCCACCCATTCCGATTATCGGAAGCTTAACCGCATTTGCGACCTGATAAACCATTCGTACTGCTATCGGTTTAATTGCCGGTCCCGAAACTCCCGCTGTTTTATTTGCAACCGCAAAAGTTCTTTTCTTAACATCTATCTTCATACCGGTTAATGTATTTATAAGAGAAAGTGCATCCGCACCTGCCTCCTCTGCAGCCTTAGCCATAACGGTTATGTCTGTAACGTTCGGGCTAAGCTTCATTATAATCGGCTGTTTTGCTTTTGCCTTCACAGCCTTTGTTATATCATAAAGTGCCTTCGGATCCTGACCAAATGCTATTCCGCCCTCTTTAACATTTGGGCATGAAACATTTATCTCAAGCAAATCCACAGGTTCATCGGCAAGTCTTTCGACAACCTCTACATAATCGCTTTCACTCTTACCGCAAACATTAACAATTATCTTTGTATCCTTTGTTTTAAGAAACGGTATATCTCTCTCACAAAATGTATCAATACCGGGATTTTGAAGTCCTATCGCATTCATCATACCACCGTAAGTCTCGGCAATACGTGGTGTAGGATTGCCCGCCCATGGAATATTGGCAACACCCTTTGTGGTTACCGCACCGAGCAATGATAAATCAACAAAATCATTATATTCCATACCCGAACCGAAGGTTCCTGATGCAACGGTTATCGGATTTTTAAATTCTACTCCCGCTATACTTACTTTAGTATTCATTAAAACTCCACCTCCCCGGCATAAAATACAGGTCCTTCTTTACATATTCTTTTATTATTTACCTTTGAATGCTCATCTATATCCTTTGACTTACATACGCAGGCAAGACATGCACCTATTCCGCATGCCATCTTTTCTTCCATGGAAATCTGAGCCCTTATTCCGTTAGAAAGTGCATAATCCGATATTGCACGAAGCATAGGAAGCGGACCGCAGGCGTAAATTATATCTCCTGTTATAGCATACTCCTTTATGGCATCCATTACAGTACCTTTAACACCTATATTTCCTGCATCGCTTGATTTATAAACCTTTCCGTACGGTTCAAATTCCTCGGATAAAAACTCTTCATCACGAAATCCGAGAACTATTGACTTTTCGCAGTCAAGCTCCTTAGCAAGCTCAAGCATCGGAGGTATACCTATACCCCCTCCTATAAGAATTGCCTTCTTTCCTTCCGACGTAAAGCCGTTTCCCAAAGGTCCCATTATCTCAACGCTATGATCGGATGTAAGCACCGAAAATTCTTTTGTACCTGCTCCGACAACTCTGTATACAAGTCTCAAATTGCCATTGTCCTTATCTATCTCGCATATGCTTATAGGTCTTGGTAAAAGTCTGCTTCCGTCTGCCGAAAACAGATTTACAAATTGTCCCGGTTTAGCAATATTTGCTATTTCTTTTGCAGATAACCAAAGTGAATATACCTCATACGCTATTTCATCCTGTCTTATAACATTGGCAGTCATTTTTATCTTATCCATATATCACTGCTCCTTTTTAATATATGTTTATATGTCATTTACAAAATCCTTTACTTGCCAAGTGCTCCGTTTATGTCCGCAATCATATCGACAACTGCCTGACGGCTTGCTTCCGCATAATTTGCTTCACCGAAAGAAGCATATTTATCCTGCTTATATGCTGCTATGATACCTCTTGAAGAGTTAACGATTGCACCAAGTCCGTCCTCATTAAAATAATGTACAAGGTCGGCTGCTTTTCCACCCTGTGCACCGTAACCCGGAACAAGTATGTATGTCTTAGGCATAAGCTTACGAAGAACCTTACCCATCTCAGGATAAGTGGCTCCTACCACACAACCGACATTGCTGTAGGTATCGCCCATGCATTCATTACCCCATTCAACAACCTTCTCCGCAACCAGTTCGTATAAAGGTCTTCCGTCAACAAGCTTATCCTGAAATTCACCCGATGAAGGATTTGACGTTTTTACAAGAACAAATATACCTTTGTTTTCTTCCTTACATACATCAACAAAAGGCTTTACACCATCTGTACCGAGATAAGGATTAACTGTTACGAAATCCTCATCAAAACCTGCAAATGCCTTGGAACCAACCTTAACCTTTCCAAGATGTCCGACAGCATATGCGGTTGAAGTTGAACCTATATCGCCACGCTTTATATCACCTATAACAACAAGTCCCTTTTCCTTTGCATATGCACAGGTCTTATGGAATGCGATAAGTCCTTCTATACCGAATTGCTCATACATTGCAATCTGCGGCTTAACAGCAGGAATCAAATCATATGTTGCATCTATAATGCCTTTATTATAAACCCAAATAGCTTCGGCAGCACCCTTTAACGTTTCACCGTACTCCTCAAAGGCTGCCTTTTGGATATGCTCCGGTATATAATTCATCATCGGATCAAGTCCTACAACTATCGGTGCATTTTTTTCCTGAATATTTTTTATAAGCTTGTCAATCATTTTTACATCCTTTCCTATACTGTTTTGATATTATTTATATTACTTCACATAGTTAGTTATATTTTAACAGATTTTCTGTCTAAATTCCATATAAAATTAAGTAAATTAAAAGGTTTATTTTTCTGCCCGCAAACAGACCGACACAATAAAAATAACAGGTATCAAAATGACAATCTTTGCCATATATGACACCTGTTGTTTTTATGTAAAGTATTATTTTCTATTAATTATTTATTTTCCTTTTTCTTAACACTACAACTCCTGCAAATGACATAAGCATAAGAATCGAAGCTAACATCAAAGGTGCCGCATCACCGGTCTTAGGACTTGCTGCATTTGTTTTTGCATTCTTAGCTTCTTCCTTAGGAGCCTCTGTAGTTGTAACAGTTGCTTGTGCTACTTTCTTAACAACGGTAAACTTTGTACTTACTTCTCCGTCTGTATAAACAAATGTAAGCGTATGCTCGCCTGCTGTTAATGTATCAAGAAGTGCTGCCTTTATGGTTGCTATAGTACTTCCAGCCGTTAATTCTGCCTTATCCTTTACACTGTTATTGTCAACCAACAGGTCGGTAAGTTTACCTAAATCACCGCTTGCTCTTACTACAAGATCGCTTCCCTCGGTAACTGTTGAACCATCACCGTCAAGAATTGTATATTCAGGAGCCTTGGCAAGAACCTTCGCCACTACCCAAAGCTCATCATCATCAGAAAAATCCTCCTCAATTGCGCAGCTTACGGCTCCGGTTACATTTACCTTAGTATCTAAAGAAAACTCGTATCCCTCGTCTGCTACCAAAAGAAATTCTACATAGTAATACTTTCCAGCTTCTATAGTTCCTTCATACGCATCATCAAATCCTTCTCTGCCAGATGGCATACCTTTTATAAATCTTCCATTGATTACTCCTTCACTCAGAGCACAATTCTGGCCGGATGCCAAAGCAACTGTGGCTATTGCTGAATATCCTTCTTCTTCCTCAGCAACAACCGTTCCCGTATCAGGAATAGTTACAGATAAATTAACAGATTCAATCAAAGTTGCAGGTGTTTCAAATGAATATTCAAGTTCATAAACGCAATATACACAAGAATATTCTTCATCAATAGATTCCTCTTCTATGCCAATAAATTCAGCAGGATTATCTTCGGAATTTATATAAGCAACGGTCTCATCCGAAACACTATATCCCCAAAGTGCGTTTATCATAAAACGAAACGTATATGATTTTCCTTCTTCAAAAGAACCCGTAAAGGCATCTCCGTTTTCATCAACCCAACCAAGAGTCATAGCTTTTTCAGGAGTGGTACCTGTTGCGATTGCATCAATTAAAGTAGAATCAAATTTAATAGAATTAGATGCAGCAGCTCCGATTGTCGGCTCGGTTATGGTAACCAATACAGAAGCAAGAGGTGCAACCGCAGTTACTACAGTTTCCTCCTCATCGGATTCGTCATAAGCCTTAACTCCTACACTTGGAAACAAGCTAAGCACAAATGCCATAGCAAGTGCAAATGTTAAAAACCTTCTTTTTTTCATTTTCATAACAAAACTCCCTTCTTCATAAATATATTATTTTTTAGAATGCAAAAAGTCACACCCTATACCGAGCTATATTATATCTCTGTAATTATTTCTGTGTCAACTATTCGGAATCAGATATCGGAATAACTTACCATAACCTCATTATTGCGGTATACTGATCCACATCGCAGGTCTTACGGTATTACCCATATCTTTTTGGCTTGCGTTAAAATTACCGTATACATCTATTATAGATGTAAATTCCTGATTAGCCTGAAAATCACTCGGACAGCGTAACCACCACTGACTGGTTCCCGTTGCACCATCAGTTTTTTCGGAAACCGAAAAATAACATCCGCTTCCTTTAGCATGCCTGGTTGCATATACTGCTCTGTCGCTATATCCGTAATCAGTAAACTGACCTTCCATAAAGCCGTCCCTGTCGGCAAAATATGTATTTACCTCATCTATGTCAAGACAGAAAAGCTTATCGACTGTATCATTTCCGGCTGCTGCCGAAGGATTCATCCAGCTGTAGCGGTTAGCCCAAAAGCTGTTATACTC
>DFDU01000068.1 GCA_002369325.1 Lachnospiraceae bacterium UBA3820 | reverse complement strand
AGCGTAAGAAGAAGTCAGAAGCTGCAAGAAAACGCAAGTACAAATAAACAACTGTTTATTTATTCAATATAAGGGAGCCGTTTGGCTCTCTTTTTTTGCAAAGAAATCATTTTATTGTAAATCATCACTATTCAATAGCTGTTATTTCTTACTATAAGCATTGATATTCATATTTTTAATTAATTATTCATAATCTATAAGAAAACGGAGTTATGTATGACTCAGGTTATATTGTATGAAAATAAAACAGTTCATATAGACGGATATAAAAGTATAATTAATTTTGATTCTCAAAAACTTTCATTAAAATGTAAAGAAGGAATATTGGAAATTAACGGAAAAAACCTCTTAATTGACTCATTTTCCGAGGTCTGTATGGTTGTAAGCGGTATAATAGAAAATGTAAGCTGGGTAAATTAAAATTATGTTAAAAAGGTTAATAACTTGGTTAAAAGGCTATATAATACTGAGTGTTTCCGGGATAAGCAAAGACAGATTTATAAATTTATGTATTAAAAATAATATTGATATCTGGAAAATATATGATAATAATGATTGCAAACTCTTTCATATATCAAAAAAATCATTTAAAGAACTTGAAACATACATAAAAAAGACAAATGTAAATATTGAAATAATTAATAAGAAAGGGTTACCGTTTATATTTTACAGATATAAAAAAAGAAAAATATTTTTACTCGGAATTATTGTATTTTTCTCTGTAATATATTCTTTTTCTTTTTTTGTTTGGGATATAAACATTACAGGAGAGGATATTTATACAGATGAGCAGATAATAAAAAAGCTTGAAGAATATAATATTAAGCCCGGGACACGTATAAATACCATAGATTGTGAAAAGCTTGAAAAAAATCTCAGGAAAGAATTTGAGGATATTGCATGGATAAGCTGCGAAATCAGGGGAACGAGACTTAATATTAATTTAATAGAAACAATCGCTCCGGATGATATTAAGGAAAATAAATATCCCTGTAATATAATTGCCGTAAAGGATGGTATAATATCTGATATTTATATTGAATCAGGTACAAGAGTCAAGGAAAAAGGTGATGAAGTAAAAAAAGGCGATATTTTGATTACAGGAGCCGTTAACTTGTATAATGATTATGATGAGCTTATAGAAACATCCTATGTCCCTGCTAACGGAAATGTTTATGCCGTGGTTAAATATGACTACGATGAGAGCTTTGAGCTTAATTATTATGAAAAAGAATATACAGGTAATAAAAAAACGGATTATGGTTTATCCCTGGCAGGAAATTATCTTAATCATTTAAAACCCAAAATCAAATATAATAATTATGATATTATAAGCATTGATAAGAAAATAAAAATCGGTTCTTATTTTTATCTTCCGTTTTCTTTAAAAAAGAATTGTATCAAAGAATATGAGCCGGTATTAAAAAAATACGATAACAAAGAAGCTGAAAACAAAGCACGCACAAAACTAAATTTATATATCGATGAATTAAATAAAAAAGGGGTAGAAATACTTGAAAATAATGTTAAAATAGAAATTGATGAAAGCAAATGCAGAGCGCATGGTGAAATAATTACGAAAGAATTAATCGGCGTGCCTGCAGATATCACTATTTTAAATCAGGGAGAAGAATAAACCGATGGCATATATTGAATCAATAACTGTACCTGAAGAACATATCCAAAATGTTTTCGGTCAGTATGATAAGAATATAAAAAATATTGAAAAAGCATATAAAGTTACCGTTGTCTTAAGAGATGACAGCCTAAGAATAGTAGGTGTCGAAGAAAATGTTAAAAGAGCTGTTTCGGTCGTTGAACAGATGATTAATCTTTCGAAACACGGTAATATTATTTCCGAACAGGAAATAAATTATGCCGTTTCACTTACAAAAAACAAAGAGAACGATGTGTCTGCAATAAGCGAGTTGGATAGTGATATAAATATAATTTGTCATACAATTAACGGTAAACCCGTAAAAGCAAAAACTCTCGGACAGAAAAAATATGTTGATGCAATAGATAATAATATGATTGTTTTCGGCACCGGTCCGGCAGGAACCGGAAAAACCTATCTTGCTATGGCTAAAGCCATTACTGCTTTTAAAAATAATGAAGTAAACCGAATTATATTAACAAGACCTGCTATAGAAGCAGGTGAGAAGCTTGGCTTTCTTCCCGGAGACTTACAGAGCAAGGTTGATCCGTATCTTAGGCCTCTTTATGATGCACTTTATGAGATAATGGGAGCGGAAAGCTTCATGAAAAATATGGAAAAGGGACTTATTGAGGTTGCCCCCCTTGCTTATATGAGAGGAAGAACTCTTGATAATGCATATATAGTTTTGGATGAAGCTCAAAATACCACACCGGCCCAGATGAAGATGTTTCTTACAAGAATCGGTTTTGGATCGAAAGCCATAATTACAGGAGATTTATCCCAGAAGGATTTATCGCCAAATGAAAAATCAGGGCTCGAAATTGCATTAAGTGTTTTAAAAAACATAGATGAGATAGCAGTTATAAATTTCACAAGTGATGATGTGGTTCGTCATCCGCTTGTTCAAAAAATAGTTAATGCTTATGAAGCCTACGAAAACAGGCAAAAAAAGCCAAAGAATAATGACTTTAAGGGTAAAAAGAATGATTAAGTACGATATATATGGTATTATGCTTGATTAAAGAGCAGATTTAGTGTATAATAAACAAGTTAGATGAGGGATACAAATGAGTGTTTATATCGAAAACGAAACAAATAAAGATATTCCTAAGCGCTATGAAGAGATAGTGAATGAAATTGTTGATGCAGCTATAGACTATGTTCATTGTCCGTATGAGTGCGAGATTAATGTTATTTTTACAGATAATGAGGGTATTCGGATTATAAATAAGGATTTCAGAGATATAGATGCTCCGACCGATGTTTTATCTTTCCCAATGATTGAATATGAATTTTCGGAAGATTTTTCAAAGCTGGAAGATGAATCTGTTGATTGCTTTAATCAGGATAACGGAGAGCTTTTGCTTGGAGATATAATTTTAAATATTGACAGAATTAAATCTCAATCGGAAGAATTCAATCATTCAATATATCGTGAACTTGCTTTTCTTACGGCACATAGTATGCTTCATTTGTTTGGACATGACCATATTGATGAAGCACAAAGAATCATTATGGAAGAAAAGCAGGAAGAAATACTCAATATGAAAGGATATACACGAGATTATGAAGAAAAATAAGAAATTCACAGCCGTTCTTGTAGGAGCTATGGTTGCATCCATGCTTTTTACGGGATGCGGAAAGAAAAAAGATTCAAAGGAAGCTGCGACTACTGCGGAAGCAGCCATTGATATCAAACCGATTGCAACAATGGAAGGGTCTGCAGAGGATATAACCGTTATTTCAAGAGATGGATATATTATAAGTGACCTTACCGGTGAATGGATAGAAGAAAAATACGCAAACCAGAAACCGTTTTGCATTATGATTAATAATATTTCGGATGCTATGCCTCAGTCAGGTCTTTCACAAGCAGCAGTTACATATGAAATACTTGTTGAGGGTGGAATAACAAGATTTTTATGTGTATTTGATCAATATGACAATATAGAAAAGCTTGGACCTATAAGAAGTGCCAGGGTTCCTTATGTTGAACTTGCAAAGATGTATGACGGATTGTTTGCACATTATGGTTGGTCTCCTACAGCTCAGGAAATGATAGAGGGCGATCCAAGCATTAATTCGTTAAACGGAATTTATCTTGGAGATATAATGTATTATCGTTCTGATGATAAGCCTGCACCTCATAATGTATTTACCAACAGTGAGCTTATAGCTTCAGGTATATCAAATAAGGGATATAACACACAGCATGGCGACAATTACGAGAAGATGTTTTCGTTTAATACAAAGGATAAACCTTTAGAAAACGGAATGCCTGCAAATAAAGTAAGTACTGCTTTCAGTTCTGACAGAGTACCTTATTTTGAATATAATGCGGAAGACGGCAGATATTACAGATATCAATACGGCGGGCCTCAGATAGATGCAGTGACCAATGAACAATTAAGCTATAAAAATGTTATAGTAATGATGGTTGAATATACATCTGATCCTGATGGTTACTACAGATTCGTTTCATGGAATAATTGTAATCTTAATGCTTATTATTTTACTGATGGTCAATATGTTTTGGCTAAATGGAAGATGGAAAATGGTGTACCTAAGTTTTATAATGAGGATGGAAGCGAACTTAAGCTCAATCCGGGTAATACTTTTATAACTGTATTTGATTATACTATTCCTGCTTCAGTTGTTATAGAATAATTTAATACATTTTAGGAAATAATTTCTTCAGGGAGTGATTGCCATGAAGAAATTATTTTTATATATCGGTTTATTGGTATGTGTTTTTTGCATTTCATATCTTATTGCGTCAGAATTTTATAAGCACAGCCGTAAAAAAGTGAGAGATGAGGTTGTTTTGACAGATGAAATGATAGATGATTATGAATTTGCCGATTCTGATTTATCTTCATACGGATATAATGTAAAAGATGCCAAAAGTGTAAATTCATTTATTGATAATACCGATTTAAAGGATTCAAAGGATAAATATATTCTCGGTATTCAGGATGGATATGTAATCGTTTATTATAATGATATGGATACAATATACGAATTTACGGATATTGATGCCGGAGTTTTAAAAATACTGGATAAAGATCAATATGAGAAAATAGTGAATAATATTTCGTTTGATTCATTAGAGGAATTATTTGATTTTCTTGAATCGGTTTCAAGTTAGGAGATTTTATGTACGATGTATGTATAGTTGGCGGAGGAGCTTCCGGTATGGCGTGTGCCATAACTGCTGCAAAAAGAGGTTTAAACTGCATAATAGTTGAAAAAGAAGCCAAGCTCGGAAGAAAAATATATGCTTCCGGTAACGGAAAATGCAATCTTACTAATCATAATTTTGATAAAGGTTTAGAATCATATTATAATTCTTCAGACAAAAAATATGATCTGTTTTTAAGTAAGCTTTTTAAATGTAAACATCCCGATAAGGAAATAACCGATTTCTTATTTTCAATCGGGATAGTTACATATGATGCCGATTCTTATGTATATCCTCGTTCTCTTCAGGCCTCATCGGTTATGTGGGCATTTACGGATATGATTAAAGATCTTGGAATTAAAATATTGTGTAAAACCTGTGTAGAAGAGATTAAAGAAAGAAAAACAGGATTTGATGTAAAAGCAGAAAAGACTATAATATCCGCAAAAATTGTTGTTCTTGCCTGTGGCGGTGCCGGGTATAAGAGTCTCGGAGGTTCTTTTAACGGATATGCGCTTGCAGGTAAGCTTAAAATCAAAACTACAAGCTTAAGGCCTTCTTTATGCGGTCTTGTAACAAAAAAGAATATAAACGTTTTGTCCGGTATACGAATTAAAGCTTCTGCAACAATATCGGATGAAACCGGTAAAGATATAAAAGGATTACAGGAAGAAGGAGAAATTCAATTTACGGATTACGGCATTTCCGGAATAATGATATTTAATCTTTCCGGTATTGTTGGAAATCTCATTTCATCAGGGGAAAAAGCCTTTGTAAATATTGATTTTTTGCCCGATTTTGATGATAAGAAAATAACAGATTTGTTTGAAGCAAATAATTACAGAAAACCCAAAGCAATTCTAAACAGCCTGATAAATGATAAATTGGCCGGATATATAATTGATGAAGTTTTATCAGAAAACAAAGATAAGAACCCGGCTGAAATAAAAAGCAAAGAATTTTTGCAAAAAATTATTTGTAAATTGCATAATTTTACACTTGAAATCAAGGAATTAAAGGATTTTGACAATGCTCAGGTTACTGCAGGCGGTATAGAACTTGACGAAATCAATCCTCATGATATGAGTATAAAGAAATACGACGGCCTTTATGCTATAGGAGAAATGACGGATATAGACGGTATATGCGGTGGTTATAATCTGACTTATGCCTTTTTATCCGGAATAAGGGCAGGAGAGGGAATATATGATAAGATTAAATCAAATTAAGCTTAACATAAATGATATAGATATATATTCATTTAATAAAAATAATATAAAAAATATTCTTAATGAAAACAGATTACTTAATAAACGTGTAAAAGCTTTAATTAAAACAGATGACTATATAATAGAAAAGCTTGTTCGACTTTCCGTTGATGCAAGGGATAAATCAAAACTCCAATACATATTATCAATTGACATAAGCTCACCTGATGAAAAAAATATCATAAAAAAGAATGTCAACAATAATAATATTATGTTGACAAATGAACCTAAATACAAAATTCCCCTTTATGATTTAAATGATTTGTCTATCATGTCTCCGATTATAATAGGTTCCGGTCCGGCAGGGTATTTTGCCGGATTATATCTTGCGAGAATGGGTTTCAAACCGGTTATCTTTGAACGCGGTAAAGAAGTTTCGGAAAGAATCAAAGATGTGGAAGGCTTTTGGGAAGGGAAAAGTATAAATCCCGAATCAAATGTTTCGTTTGGCGAAGGAGGAGCGGGGACATTTTCGGATGGAAAGCTTAATACGGGCGTTAAGGACAAAACAGGAAGAATAAAGGCCGTAATAGATGATTTTATAAATTTCGGAGCCCCTTTTGATATAGGCTTTCAGGCTAAACCTCATATAGGTACAAATGAATTACGTAAAGTTACGGCAAATATGCGAAATGAAATAATCACTCTGGGTGGACAGGTTGTTTTTAATTCAAAATTTACGGGATTTGTGAATAAAAATGATAATGTTTCTAAATCAACAGGTAATTTGCTTTCTGTTGAAATTACATCAATGCTTGACGGAAAGAAAAGCTATTATGATACAAATGCACTTATTCTTGCCATAGGTCACAGTGCAAGAGATACATTTGAGGTATTAAAAGTTAATGAATTAAATATGGAACCTAAGCCTTTTGCAATCGGTCTTAGAATAGAACATCCGGCTGAAATGATAAACAGAGCTCAATACGGGAAAACCGAATTTAACAATCTTCCCACAGCGGATTATAAAATGACTTATCATTCTTCAAACGGCAGAAATGTTTACAGCTTTTGTATGTGTCCCGGTGGATATGTTGTAAATGCTTCTTCCGATAAGGAGCAAAGTGTCGTAAACGGAATGAGTAATCATAATAGAAACGGAAAAAATTCAAACAGTGCCATTGTATGTAACGTAACTCCGGATGATTATGCAGCCGAAGGCTTTGAAAAATACGGTGTATTATCGGGAGTATATTTTCAAAAGAAATTCGAAAGTGCTGCCTTTAAGGAAGGAAACGGAAAGATTCCCGTTCAGTTGTTTAAAGATTATAAGGATAATAAAACCTCAGTGCAAACAGGTAAAATCCTTCCTGAAATCAAAGGAAATTATTCCTTCGGAAATCTAAATAATTGTTTGCCTAGCTATGTAAATAATGCTATAATTGAAGCAATTGACGATTATGGCAGGAAATTAAAGGGATTTAATGACGGCGATGCCATTCTTTCCGGAGTAGAAACAAGAACCTCCTCGCCGGTTAAAATTTTAAGAGATGAATACTTTATGAGCAATATAAAAGGAATATTTCCTTGCGGTGAAGGAGCAGGCTATGCCGGTGGAATAACCTCGGCTGCAGTCGATGGAATCAAGGTGGCTGAAGCGGCTGCCGGATATTTATTTGATTTATATAAAAAATGATATTTTGATATAAGAAAGAGGAAAAAAATGGATTACAGAAATAAACTTAAAGACAAAAAGAAAATTGTTATAAAGATAGGTTCTTCATCACTTATGCATGAAGAAACAGGTCTTGTGGACTTTCGAAGAATGGAAAAGCTTGTACGTATTATCTGTGATCTTAAAAATCAGGATAAAGATGTTATACTTGTTTCATCGGGTGCGATAGCAGTAGGAAGGCAGACATTAAAGCTGAGTTATAAACCAAAAACTGTGTCATTAAAACAGGCATGCGCTTCGGTGGGACAGGCTCAGCTTATGATGATGTATCAAAAGCTTTTTATGGAATATAATCATCTGGCAGCGCAGGTTCTTTTGACCTTTGATGCTATTACAAATGATGAAAGAAGATTAAATGCACAAAATGCATTAAATGAAATACTTCAACAGGGAATTATTCCTATAGTTAACGAAAATGATACCGTGGCAACGGAAGAAATAGAATTCGGCGATAATGATACACTTTCGGCTATAGTTGCACATCTTATAAATGCCGATCTTTTAATTATACTTTCGGATATAGACGGATTATATACAGATGATCCACATAAAAATCCGGATGCAAAAAAGCTTTCGATTGTAGAGGAAATAAATGAAAGAATAGATGGAATGGCTAAGGATGCCATTTCTTCATACGGAACCGGTGGTATGTCAACAAAGATTTCTGCCGCAAGAATTGCTACCGATTCGGGTGCGGATATGGCAATATTAAGTGCAGAGGATCTTGAAGTAATAAATCAATTAATAGATGGAGAAGATGTAGGAACCTTATTTATCGCACATGATTCCGAAAAATTTAATACATTTGACTTTATAGTAAATAAAGGATATAAGAATTGATCATTATACTTACATATTTATGATTCGGGAGATTTAATAAATGACTGATGAAAAGATAAAAAGAATAAATGAGCTTGCACATAAAAGTAAGACACCCGAGGGTTTAACCGATGAAGAAAAAAAAGAGCAGGCTATATTAAGACGTGAATTTATAGACAGTGTAAAAGGAAATCTTGTAAGCCAGCTTAATAATATTAATATTCAGGAAAAAGACGGTTCTATCACACATGTAAAGGATATTCCGTTAAAGAAGAAAAAGCAATTATAAAAAAGATTATTTATATAGCATTTGAACATTATCATATATATAATTCGAGGAAAAAATGAAAAAAAAAGATATAAGGGACAGCGTACTATTTTTAAGAAACAGTCTTGATAAAAAAGAAGCTTCATATATCTCAAGAGGAATATGCAATGATGTTACGGAGCTTGAAATATACGAAAATGCAAAGGATATATGCCTTTATATGTCGATAAATAATGAAGTGGATTTATCATATCTTATGGAACAAAGCTATAAAGACGGTAAAAATGTATGGCTTCCCAGAGTTATTGATAAAAAGATGGATTTTTACAGATATGAAAAGGATACAAAGCTTATCGAAGGCGCTTACGGAATAAAGGAGCCGGACTCAAAAGACGTACTGGTCCCCGATGATAATACACTTATTATTATGCCGGGTGCAGTTTTTTCGGAGGATAGAAAAAGAATAGGCTACGGTGGGGGTTATTACGACAAATATCTTGCCAAACATCCTAAGTGTCATACAGTGGCTGTATGTTACGAATTGCAGATATTTCCGGATATCCCGTTTGAGGAATATGATATTAAGCCCGAAATAATCGTAACGGAAGAAAGAATAATAAACTAAATGGTTATTTTATAAAAAGCATAGGAAATAGTTGTTAAAATAAATTTTAATATAGTTTATAACAGATAAATTGTTAATTAATAAAAAAGATAGGAGAATGGATATGCTTGAAGAATTGGGAAAAAGAGCCAAGGCTGCGTCAAGACTTTTGGCAAAGCTTGGACAGAATGAAAAAAACAATGTGCTTTTAAAGTCAGCCGATGCTTTGGTTGCTCATGCAGATGAAATAATTGCAGCAAACGATAAGGATATGGAATATGCAAGAAATAAAGGAATGTCAGATGCTCTTCTTGACAGACTTAAGCTTACTCCGGAAAGACTCGAGGGAATAGCCGAGGGTGTGAGAGAAGTAGTAGCACTTGAAGATCCTATAGGCGAGGTTTTATCCATGAAAAAGCGTCCGAACGGTCTGGTTATCGGTCAAAAACGTGTTCCGATAGGCGTAATCGGATTTATATATGAATCAAGACCAAATGTTACAATTGACGGATTCGCACTTACATTTAAAACAGGAAATGCCATAATATTAAGAGGTGGAAGTGATTGCATAAATTCAAATATTGCATTGGTCAAGGTAATTAAGGATGTATTAATAAATGAAGGCATTACCGAGGATGCCATTAATCTAATCGAAAATACAGACAGAGAGCTCGCAAAACAATTTATGCGTCTTGATAAGTATGTGGATTTGCTTATACCTCGAGGTGGTGCGGGACTTATCAGAACCGTTGTGGAAAATGCAACAGTTCCGGTAATAGAAACAGGAACCGGTAATTGTCATATATTTATTGATGCTTCCGCAGATATGGATAAAGCAATTCCGATTATTAAAAATGCAAAGCTTCAAAGACTTGGTGTATGCAATGCCTGTGAATCGCTTGTTATACATAAGGATATAGCCGATAAGGCGATACCTATGATAGTCGATATGCTTTCGGAAAATGACTGCGAAATAAGAGGCGATGAAACAGCGACATCTATTTCATCATATATAAAGCCTGCAACCGACGAGGATTACGGTACAGAATATCTTGCAAAAATCATTTCCGCAAAGGTTGTTGATAATATTGATGAGGCTATCGATCATATAAATAACTACAGCACCGGACATTCGGAAGCCATAATTACCGAAAGCTATGAAAATGCCCAGAGATTTCTTGATGAAATAGATTCTGCGTGTGTATATGTAAATGCATCAACCAGATTTACGGATGGTTTTATGTTTGGCTTCGGAGCCGAGCTCGGTATATCAACCCAAAAGCTTCATGCAAGAGGTCCTATGGGACTTTTGGCTCTTACATCAACAAAATTTATAATTTACGGTAACGGACAGGTTAGAGAATAGGTAAAAATCCAAAAGGAGAAATAAACATGAATGAAATGAAATTTACAGGTTCCAAGGAATATGTTGCATCACCAGAACTTATGGCAGCTGTTGATGTTGCAAGAGCTTTGGAGAAGCCATTACTTATAAAAGGTGAGCCGGGAACAGGTAAAACCATGCTCGCGGAGGCAATAAGCCAGGCATTTAATATGCCGCTTTATATCTGGAATATCAAATCAACCACTAAGGCTCAGGACGGTCTTTATGTATATGATACAATTCAAAGACTTTACGACAGCCAGTTCGGTGAGGAAGGCGTTGATGATATTAAACGTTATATAAAGCTTGGAAAACTCGGTGAAGCCTTTAAGTCAGAGGAACAGGTTATTCTTCTTATCGACGAAATTGATAAGGCGGATCTAGAATTTCCTAATGACTTGCTTTGGGAGCTTGATAAGATGGAATTTTATATACATGAAACAAAGGAAACCATAAAGGCAAAGACAAGACCTATAGTAATTATTACATCAAATGCCGAAAAAGAGCTTCCGGATGCGTTTTTAAGAAGATGCATATTCCATTATATTTCATTCCCTGAGAAGGAAGAAATGGATGAAATTGTAAGAGTACATTTTGAAAATATCGATGAAAATCTTTTAAAGCAGGCTATGGACACATTTTACTGGATCAGAAGTATTAAGGAAGTAAGAAAAAAACCCAGTACATCAGAATTGATAGATTGGTTAAATGCACTTACAATAGGCGGTATCGATCCTGAAATTATAAGAACAAAGCTTCCTTATCTTGGTGTTTTGATTAAAAAGGATGAGGATATTGACATAGTTAATAAGAGGAGAGTTTATTAATTGTTTACTGATTTTTTATATGTTCTTCGTGAAAAAGGTCTAAATGTTTCACTTACCGAATGGGTGACATTTATGGAGGCTCTTGATAAGGGGCTTGCTTATTCGTCCCTGGAAGGCTTATATAACCTCGGAAGAATGATACTTGTTAAAACTGAATCTGATTATGATAAGTTTGATATGGCATTTATGGAATATTTTAAAAATGTCCATATTGATATGGAAATGCCGCCGGAAATCATAATGAAGTTTCTTGATAAGGGTGAAATGGATACGTCAAAGCTCAATGCCGATATATACAGCTATATACAAAAGCGTGATATGGCAGAAACAAAGAGAATGTATCGCGAACGTGTCACCGAACAGAATCAGGAACATAATGGTGGAAATTATTGGATAGGTACCAGTGGAGGCTCCGCTTTCGGACACAGTGGAAGGAATCCGGGAGGACTCAGAATTGGAGGGCATCCGGGCCAGCAATCTGCTTTTCAGGTAATGGGCGAAAGAAAATATCAGGATTTCAGACATGATAAAACTCTTGATATAAGGCAATTTCAGATGGCATTCAGAAGATTAAGACAGTTTTCAGCCAAGCTTGACGTGGCAAAAACCGAGCTTGATCTTGATAAAACCATTGATTCGACTTGTAACAACGGAGGATATCTGAAACTCGAATTTGATAAACCCCGTAAGAATTCGGTTAAGCTTTTGCTTTTATTTGATTGCGGCGGAACTATGATGCCTTTTTCCGAACTTTGCAATGATTTATTTCAGGCAGTGCATAAAGCCAATCATTTTAAAGATGTTAAAACATATTATTTCCATAATTGTATATATAGCAAGGTATACAAGGATGCGGAATGTGAAATGGGAAACTGGGTAGATCTTGATTATCTTTTCAGACATACGGATAAGGATTATAAGGTTATTATCGTTGGTGATGCTCAAATGGCACCTGAAGAGCTGTTTGATATAAACGGTAATTACCGAGGTCCAAATGATGGAAAAAGCGGTTATGAATGGAATAAGCTTTTACGTGATAAATATAAAAAAGCTATCTGGCTTAATCCGAGATTTCACGGAAAACTAAATGACCTTGCATGGATGGAATCCGAAAGAACACTGGCCGAGATATATGATATGTATCCGCTTACGATTGATGGGCTTAAAGCAGGAATTACCAAGCTTATGGCACCGAGGTAAAACAGCGGATTTAAATTAAACAATCGTAAATAAATATAGATTTACAAAGAAAAAAATGATATAATTATCTTGTAGATTTAAGATAGTTATGTCATTTTTTATACAATAAGGGGGGCTTTATTATGGCTAAAAAGACAGTTATAACTATAGGAAGACAATTCGGAAGTAACGGACGTGAAATAGGGCGAAAACTCGCTGATAAGCTTGGATATACTTTTTTTGATAAGGAACTATTAAATGAGACCGCAAAGAAAAGCGGATTAAGCGAGAATTTACTTAAGAGTCTGGATGAAAAACCTTCTAAAAGCTTTTTATATTCCCTTGTAATGGATCCTTACAGCTACGGTTTTACAAGTACAGGTTATCATGCAAATCTTAATCAGCAGGCTTTTCAGGCAACCTATGACACCATTAAAAGTATTGCCGAGGAAGGACCTTGTGTATTTGTAGGAAGATGCGCCGATTATGCATTAAGACATAATGAAAATCTTGTAAGAATATTTATATATGCCCCTATAGATAAAAGAATCAAAAACGTTATGGAACGCTTTGATTTATCGGAAGATAAGGCAAGAAGTCAGATAATAAAAGAAGATAAGGGACGTGCTTCATATTATAATTATTATACTTCAAAGAAATGGGCATCCCTTGACAGCTATGATTTATTTGTAAACAGCAGTCTTATGGACATCGATAAGACAGTTGATTATATAATTGAAGTAATTAATTCAATGGAATAAAATAATAAAACAAAAGCTAAAGATAATATAATTCTTTAGCTTTTGTTTTGTAAATATGATATTAATTTACATAATATTATTATAGTTAATATTTTTGACTTATAAATTAACTGATTATAAGTTTATTGCTTTTCACGGAGAGTAACCTTGTTTCTTGCACGACGTTTACGATCATCATCCATATCCGCATAATGCTTTCTGGTTGTATTTACATCGCTGTGTCCGAGTACATCAGCTACAAGATAAATATCATCCGTTTCCCGATAAAGATTTGTACCGAAGGTGCTTCGAAGCTTATGCGGTGTAATATGTTTAAGCGGAACCGAAGAACGAGCATATTTTTTTACCATATTTTCAACTGTACGAACGCTGATTCGTTTTCTTTGGGAAGATAAGAAAAGGGCATTTTCATGGCCGGAAGCAGCATCGATTTTTTTTCGTTCGTCGATATAAATGCTTAATGGCTCGGCTGCTTCGTCGGAAAAGTATACAAGGGCCTCCTTGCCACCTTTTCGAGTCACCTTAATACACATATTTTTGAAGTCTACATCATGGATATTCAAGCCCACACATTCGGAAATACGGATTCCGGTACTTAACATAAGCGTTAAAAGGGCCAAATCGCGATTTTTTGCCTTCCCATGGTATTGTAATTGCTTATCGGTCAAATTTACGCCATATTCGACTGTATCAAGGAAATTTGCAACCTCATCATAGTCCATACGCGTAATTTGCTTGTCCTTGAGACGGGGACGTTCGATTTTATTTATAGGATTACCTGTAACCATGTCATTTTTGTAAAAATAGGTATACATAACACTAAGTGAGCATAATTTACGTTTTATGGAGGCTTTATCATTGGTGTATATACGGCCGTTTTTAGAGTATTTTTGGAGATAATCCTCGTAGTCCTCAATGAAAATCGCATTTATGGACGAAAGAATATCCAGGGTAACATCCTTAGGTGAATTTAAAGGTGCATCCGTATAAGCCTCAACAATATATTCAAAAAAGTTTTTTATGTCACGAGCATAACCGAGTCTTGTACGTGAAGATTTACTTTGTTGAATTGAACGAAAGAAATGACGCATATAATCCGGAAGCTCACTTGAAATGTTTCTGATCAGATCAATATTTTGCATATCGATTTGTTGTTGATATGTTAATTCAGCCATAAAGAAGTACCTCCTTATTTTTTTTCATGCACAACTCGCAAACAAGTTACCGTATATTTTCGTAAAACCTGAGTTTTGCGAATAATTGGATTACTTTTACTATACCACAACGCACTCTTTCTGTCAAGCTAAATCCGCATAAAATCTAGGTTTTTTAGACTTTTTTGCAAAAAAAAGCACAACACAAATTGCAAATAAAATGTGTTGTGCTTTTGGTCATTAATTCGATTTATGGTTCAAGAATACTTAACAGCTTTTTAAAATATTCCGGAAGTTCTGATTTGAATTCAATATATTCGTTTGTTGTTGGATGATTAAATCCAAGTACGCCGGCATGTAAAGTCTGGCCGTTAAGATTAAATTTTTTTGTTTTTGGCCCATAGACTTCATCACCAAGTAACGGATGATTTATACTTGCCATATGAACCCTTATTTGATGTGTTCTGCCTGTTTCGAGTCTGCATTCTATCAAGGACATATTTTCCTTAAGATTATTTAATACGTGATAATGTGTAACGGCTCGTCTTCCCTTTTCATCAATAGTCATTCTTTTTCTGTCAGTTTTATGCCTTGCTATAGGTTTATCGATCGTACCGTCAGTTTGATTAAAATGATTATAACAAATTGCCGTATAAACACGGGTTATATCATGTGTTTTAAATTTTTCGGCCATAATCCTGTGTGATGTATCATTTTTACAAACCAAAAGAAGTCCGGATGTATCCATATCGATTCGGTGTACGATTCCGGGGCGCATAATGCCATTTATGGTAGAAAGATCCTTACAGTGATACATAAGTGCATTTACGAGCGTATCGTCGTAATGTCCCGGAGCCGGATGTACAACCATGCCCTTTGGTTTATCAACTACAATTATATCCTTATCTTCATATACAATATCTAAAGGGATATTCTTCGGTATTATATCGATTATTTCAGGCTCAGGAACGTCAATATCAATGATATCGCCCGACTTTATTTTGTAATTTGCCTTAATGGGCTTATTATTAACCAGAATACAATCGTTATCAATCAATTTTTGGATATAGGCCCTTGAATAAGACTCAAGTTCATCGGAAAGGAATTTATCTATTCGGTTACCTATACAAGAACTAAATAATTCATCAATTATAATTCTAATTTCGTCCATACTTTATTCAACCGTGTCCTTAACCATATCTTTTTCGTCTCCTGATTCAGGTTCTGTTTATTCAACCGTGTCCTCATCCATATCTTTTATATCACCTGTTTCGGATCCTGTTTCTTCAACAGATTTTTCGTCATCCTCTGATGAATTTTCATTTTCGTAAGTTTCGATTTCCTTACCGCTTTCGTTAGCTTCATTTAATGCAGATTTTTTTCCTATAATATAATCTATATCTTCTTCCTTATATACAAATATCATAAGAATAAGAACAAAAAACATACTTACTGTTACATATATATCGGCAACATTAAATACAGGAAAATTAATAAGCTTAAAATCAAGGAAATCAATTACATAGCCGTATTTAAAACGATCTATCATATTTCCTATAGCGCCGGAAATAAGGGTTACGATGCACACAGTTAACATAAAGTATTTACGGTTACCAATTATATTATATAATATATAAAAACATCCGACAACCACTAAAGATGTCAAAATTAAGAAGAAAATTCGTCTGCCCTGCATCATGCCCCAGGCAGCCCCCTCGTTATGAATGTATGTAATTGAAAATATATTTTTAATTACTTCTTTCGATTCAAAAAGTACAAATTTACTTTTAATGATAAATTTTGTTAACCGGTCTATCGATGTAAGCAAAGCAACAAAAAATATCGGAAGAAACATTATTTTAATCTTTTTTTCTTTCATTTTTCATACCTTAATATAATTTTTATTTAATTCATAATAATATGGGAAACACGGATTTAATTATTGTATTTTTCCATATATACATAAAATGCATTTTTCATATCTTCCGAACTTACTGTCATATCAATGTAAGCATTTCCGATATCTTTAAGAAGAATAAATTTAAGCTTGTCTCCCACTGCTTTTTTGTCATTTCTGGTAAATTCAATAATTGTATCAATATCAATATCCTTTGGTAAAACAGGTATATCCATTGATTTTATTGTATTTACAATATCGTCCAAAGCTGTTTTGTTTATATTTCCTTTATTAAAGGAGATAATCGATGCAAGAATCGAGCCGATTAAGACACATTCACCGTGCAATAATTCAAAATTCATATATTTTTCAAGTGCATGTCCGAGTGTATGTCCGAAATTAAGCAATGCTCTTTGGCCCTTTTCAGTCGGATCCTCTTCCACAATTATTCGTTTACTGTCACAGCTTTTATATACAAGCTCACATAAGGTATTATAATCAAAGGAAAAGATTAAATCATGCTTTTCCTTGAGCCAATTATAATAATCCTTATCAAGTATAAGACCATATTTTATAACTTCGCCCATACCTGATATAAATTGTCTTTTATCCAAAGATTTTAAGGCATTAAGGTTCATATATACGAGTCTTGGCATATGAAATGCACCAACCATATTTTTATATGAAGAAAAATCAACACCTGTTTTACCGCCTACACTTGAGTCAACCTGAGATAAAAGGCTGGTAGGAACCTGAACAAAATCAATACCTCTTAAATAAGTAGCTGCCGCATAACCGGTAAGATCACCGGTAACGCCACCACCGAGAGCAATCAATAAGTCGTTTCTGTCAAAATGCTCTAAAATAAGCTTTTCATATAAATCCTTTACAACATCAAGATTCTTACTTTCTTCTCCGGCCGGAAATACAAAATTACATACATATTTGAAATATCCGGATTCTTTTAACGAAAACAATATAGCATCCATATATAAGGATGCTACATTAGTTTCAGATACAATACATATCTTTCGGTTTGAAAAGCCAAGCTCCTTTACGGATTCGGCCAATTTATCATAAGAATCGTTGAATGTTATATTATATATGGGTTTTTCGTCTCTTCGGACAATCAAATCCTTAATTATCATAAATTAACATTCTCCTATATTATATTATACAAATTCAAAATCTTCTGAATCGTCATCATCTCCGTTGCCGATAAGATTATTATCTTTAACGGTTTCAACTTCTACATCATCCTCACCGAAATTTAAGGTTGGGATATCTTCATTTTCCTTCCTGCTGTCTTCATCTGCTTTAGGAGCAGGCTTAGTATCTTTTTCAAATGTAAATATATTATCAACAACAGGTTTTTTAGGCTTTTCATTTTGAGAAGTATTTGCTGATGAAGATTGTGATTTTTTATTATCAACTTTTGAATTAACTATATCCTTAATCTTTGCATCGGTTTCCTTTTTACTTGATGTATCAGGTTTTACCGCATGCACGGGATCACTTTTTTTATCAGAAGATTTATCATCGGTCTTCTTTGTTGTTGAAGAAGATGAAGATGATGTAGTCTTCTTCGTCTGTGTAGTTCTTGTATTTGAACGTGAGGAATATTTTCCGCTGCTCGTACCATCTTTATTAACAGTAAATGAAGATTCACTTTTTTTCTTGTTTGTAACGGTACGACCATCATAAGGGTTATATCTGTTTTCCTGTTTTCTTGCATCAGGATTAAATGGGTCAACAAAGTTCTCACCTGCTGAAAGATTTGAAGTGTAAACAGCACTTGTGCTAACTTTATCTTCAGCTCTTGTAGACATACCACCCATAGAACCACCGTTATATCCGCCAAGTGTCGATTCATCACGCATTTGAGGATCTCCGTCAAATGAACCAAAAGGCATATTAGGACCGCTTGATCTGCTCTTTGACGAGCCGCCTGAACCACCGGTACTTACACCAAGAGTCTGAAGAGATTTTTCATCAATATATGACTTAGGATCAAAGTCATCCACCTCAAGCATTTCAAACTGTTTTTTCATAAAATAAACAAAATTTGATTTATATGCTGCATATTGTGTCTCAAGCTCTGTTATCTTGGCTGTAATTTCTTCAAGTTCTTTTTTTGCATCCGCAACAATATTTTTTGCTTTGTTTTTTGCTTCAAGTTCAATGTTTTTAGCTTCCTTAAGAGCCTTGGACTTTGCTTCCTCAGAATCCTTTTCAGCTATCATGATTGATTTTTCAAGTTCGGCTTCCTTGGATTTATAGTTTTGTAATCCATCGGTAAGAGTTAAAACCTTTTCTTTCAATTCCGCGTTTGAACGATATAATTTTTCGTATGATTCGGAAACAATTTCAAAAAAGGCATTAACATCTTTCTTTTCGTAACCAAGTCCTGTCCTGAATTTTTTTTGTTGAATATCAACCGGTGTAAGCATTACTTTTATTATCCCCCGTTAAAATTAAAATTTACCTTCTACTTATATACCCATGAAATTATATTTTAGTATTTTCCAAGCTGAGGTGATACAGTGGTTTCATTTAAAATTTCTTCTCGTAAATCACCGGATACTTCGATTGAGCTTGGAGCTGCTATAAATATATTTGCTGAAATAGCCTGTAATGAACCTCCGATTGCATAACATGCACCACCGATGAAATCAATAATTCTTTGAGCAGGAGCAAGTTCAAGCCCTTCCATATTGATAACAATGGTTTTTCCTGAATTAAGGAAATCTGCTACAGTCTGTGATTCACTTATTTCCTGCGGTTTAATTACGTACACTTCACTTCCACCCCTGTAAGAATTGGTTCTTTGCTGTTTATTGTTATTAAAATCAACAAGATTATTATTTTGAGGTCTTGATTGAGGTCTTGCAGAAGCATATGAGCTTTGCTGGCTTTGTGCTGCTCTTGCAGAGGCCTGAACCTGTGACGCTGAATAATTTGCTCCCCTTGAATAACTCGGCGTTTTATCTACAGACTTGCTTTTTGAAAATGAGCTTTTAGCAGGTTTTGATGGAACAAAATCATCCTCATCATCCTCATCAAATAAATCATC
>DFDU01000050.1 GCA_002369325.1 Lachnospiraceae bacterium UBA3820 | reverse complement strand
TATGTGGATTATTTCCTCATAGTTTCGGATTTCATAAAATATGCAAAGGACAATGACATTCCTGTCGGCCCGGGACGTGGTTCGGCAGCAGGAAGCATAGTTTCTTACTGCCTTGAGATTACAAATATCGATCCGATTAAATTTAACCTTCTCTTTGAAAGATTTTTAAATCCGGAAAGAGTAACCATGCCCGATATAGATATTGACTTCTGTGTGGAAAGAAGACAGGAGGTAATTGATTACGTTGTAAGAAAATACGGCAAGGAAAAGGTTGTTCAGATAGTAACCTTCGGAACCATGGCGGCAAAGATGTGTATACGTGATGTGGGACGTGCACTTGATCTTCCGTACAGCCTTTGCGATAAGGTTGCAAAGACAATTCCGAATGACCTTGGTATGACGATACCTAAGGCTCTGGACCAAAGCCGTGATTTTAAAGAGTTATATGAAAATGACCCGGCAATTCGTAAGCTTATAGATATGGCCATAAAGCTTGAAGGGCTTCCTCGTCATGCATCCATGCACGCTGCAGGCGTGGTTATAGGACGAGAGCCTATAGATGAATATGTGCCTTTATCCAGAGGAAAGGAAGACGCCATTACAACCCAGTATAATATGACTACTATTGAAGAACTGGGACTTTTAAAGATGGATTTTCTTGGACTTCGTAATCTTACCGTTATACATGATGCGGTTAGACTTATTAAAGAAAACCATGGAATAGATATAGATGTAGACAGGCTTGACTTTAATGACAAAGCTGTTTATTCACTTATTTCCTCCGGAAAAACAGGCGGAGTATTTCAGCTTGAAAGTCCGGGTATGACGAACTTTATGAAAGAACTTAAGCCTGCAAATATTGAAGATATCATAGCAGGTATTTCTCTTTACAGACCGGGACCTATGGACTTTATTCCTCTTTATATAAAGGGTAAGGAACATCCGGATCAGGTTGTATATGATCATCCGGCTCTTGAAAAGATACTTGCTCCGACTTACGGATGTATAGTTTATCAGGAGCAGGTTATGCAGATTGTTATGGAGCTTGCCGGTTATACCCTCGGTCGAAGCGACCTGGTAAGACGTGCCATGTCAAAAAAGAAGGAAGACGTTATGCTTAAGGAACGTCAAAACTTCGTATACGGAAATAAAGAGCAAAATGTACCCGGCTGTATCAGCAGAGGTATAAGCGAAGAGGTAGCTAATAAGATATTTGATGAAATGATAGATTTCGCAAAGTATGCATTTAACAAGTCACATGCTGCCGCATATGCAGTAGTTGCTTTTCAGACAGCATATCTTAAGTGCCATTATCCTGTGGAATATATGGCTGCACTCATTTCTTCGGTAAGAAATAATAACGGAAAGGTTGCGGAATATATTCAAAGCTGTCGTGCCATGGGCATAAAGATTTTGCCACCGGATATAAATGTAGGAAAAGGAGATTTTTCTGCCGACGGTGATGCCATAAGATACGGCCTTTCCGCTGTTAAGAGTGTAGGAGACGGCGTGACTGAAATCATACGACAGGAAATCGAAGAAAGAGGTCCGTTTAAAAATCTTGAAGATTATGTGACAAGACTTTCAAATAAAGAGGCTAACAAGAGAACCATAGAAAGCTTTATACTTGCAGGTGCATTTGACAGCTTCGGATATAACAGAAGGCAGATGATGATAGTTTATCCGAAGATTCTTGATAAGGTCGGACAGGACAAGAAAAATGCCATGTCGGGACAGATGTCTCTTATGGATTTTCTGGGTGAAGAAGAAAAGACTGACTTTGAGGTTGCTTATCCGGATGTTAAAGAGTATGACAAAGAGGATTTGCTTGCTGCGGAAAAGGATATGCTTGGAGTATATCTTAGCGGACATCCGTTGGATGATGTTATGGATATTATAAATGAAAGAGCGACTGCCAGCTCGATTGATTTTACTGCCGAGGAAGATGCGGAGGGAACAGCGGATGGAGCATTTGCCGGCGGCCGTATGGCGCAGGGTTCGGAAAGCAGCTTTAACGTAAAGGATAAGATACCGTATACGGTAGGCGGACTTATCGAGGCTGTTACGATAAAAACCACAAAGCGAGGCGATTCGATGGCGTTTATAACGCTTGAAGATTTATACGGCGAGCTTGAAGTTATAGTATTTCCTAAGGATTATATGAGATACAGGGATATGCTTATTAAAGACAGCAAGGTGCTTATAAAAGGAAATGCTTCCGTAACGGAGACCGAAGCCAAGCTTATACTTTCCGAGATGTATACCTTTGATGAATTAAAGAGGGATTTGGACGCCGAGAAAAAGGAAGTATGGGTATGCTTTGAGAATGAGGCAGCCTATAATGAGGCTGAGAGAGAATTCTTAGGCATTCTTGAAAAGCACAAAGGAAGAACCCTTGTATTTGTACAGCTTATGAATCCGCGTTCCATGAAGCGTATGGGTAACCGTTTCAAGGTGCTTGCGGACGAAAGCCTTATGGATGAGCTTGCAAAAAAGTATGGCGAGGATAAGGTTCTGGTGAGGGAAAAAAGTAATTAAATTCTGATTTAATTATATATCGGAAAATATATGATGATTTTTGTATGAGGAATAAGTAAAGATGGTAATAACCTCTGCTTCAAATGAAAAACTTAAAAATGTAAAAAAGCTTTCCAAGTCTGCTAAGGAAAGAAACGAACAGTCACTTTATATCGTGGAGGGTATAAGGATGTTTCGTGAGATACCGAGAGACGATATCGTTTCTTTGTTTGTTTCGGAAAATGCTGAGGAAAAATATGCTGATGAAATAGTGTCCGTACTTGGGGAAAGCTATAAGGACAGGGATAATTATTATGTTCTTCCCGATAAGCTTTTTTCCGGCATATCCGATACCGGTACGCCGCAGGGGATACTGGCACTGGTAAGACAGAGGGAAAAAAAACTTGATAATATGCTTTGTGAAGATAATACATTTTTATTAATTATCGAGAAACTTCAGGATCCGGGAAATCTCGGCACTATTATAAGAACGGCGGAGGGAGCAGGAGTGACGGGAATCGTTATAAGCAGCGACAGCGTGGACATATATAATCCTAAGGTTGTACGCTCTACGATGGGTTCCATATTCCGTGTTCCGATATATGTGTCCGATAATCTTGCAGAGGACATCAGCTTGATAAAGGAAAAAGGTGTTACCGTATACGGAGCGCATTTAAAAGGAAAAAATATTTACGACAGGGATTTCAAGGGTGCATGTGCATTCCTTATCGGAAATGAAGGAAACGGATTATCGGAGGAGGTAAGCGCTACGGCGGACGAGCTGATTAAAATACCCATGAAGGGTAAGGTGGAGTCGCTTAACGCAGCCACGTCAACGGCGGTTATCGCATATGAGGTGCTAAGGCAGAGAATCTAAAAAAATAACAGGTCAAGGTTGACTTGTTATTTTTTAGATGATAAGATACGAGTAATCGTAATAAATACGAAAAGACATATTGCTGGCTTGCAAACTGTTGTATGCGGGAGATAAAAATATATTTATAATATACCTGATATGTATTATAATATTTATATCTTCCCAATTATAAGATTGGGGGTTATGGAGATGGATTATATGAAAAAGGATGAAACATATACAGTTGAAGATGTAGAAAAGATGGGAGAAGTACATGCTGAGTTAATTGCAGGACAGCTTGTAATAAAAGATAAAACATCATTAAGCCATAATTACATACTTGGTGAATTGTTTTATAAATTTAAGGATTTTATTAAATCGCGAGATGGAAAATGTAAAGTGTTTTCAGAAAATGTTGCATTATATTGCAATGAGTTAAGTGCGGAAACGGGAAAAGAGTTTTATCTTCCTGATTTGATGATTGTATGCGGTGATGAAGGAATTAAAGAGGATGGAATACATGCAGTGCCTTTGTTTGTTGCGGAGGTTACTTCCGAATCAACAAAAAAGTATGACTATGGCGAAAAAATGATTACCTATAGAGATATCGGTGTAAAGGAATATTGGATAATAGACATTCAAAAAAACATACTTACCAAGTATCTGTTAGAGGATGATTATGTACCTATTACATTTTTACATCCGGAAAAGGTTAATGTTTCGGTATATAACGGAGAGCTTGTAATAGATTTTTCGGATTTGTTTTAATTTGCATATACTAAAAGAAAATAATTGAAAAGGAGAATGCCAAAAAGCCTTCATAAATCATTAGCAGAGCATTCAAAGGAAGAAGGAATCAGTATGAATCAATATTGTCTTTATTTATTGGCAAAGAATGATGCTGTTAATCATATATCTAATTAGTACGGATATTAGCGAAATACAATTATATGAGGAGTTTATATATGAAGATTCACGATAAAATTTTTAAAAGAATTAAAGAACTCGGTATGACACAGAAGGAGTTTTCTGAAAAAACAGGAATTCCCCAAAGCACTATAAGCGATTGGAAAGGAAAAAACCTAAATCCTGCTGTTGATAAGATAATGATAATTTGTAATGTGCTTGGAATGACACCAAATGAACTTCTTGCAGGGGCAGGAGAAAAAAAAGGGTACAAACAGCCTGACACATTGATTATAGATAAAAACGGTATGGAATATGAAATAATTCGTGAATTCAGAAGTATGAATGATACCCAAAAGCAAAGACTTATGGGTTATGTGAATGCGCTTAAAGAATTAAATTAAATTTTACATCGTCGAAAAAGGTTATAATTTGCAAAATTATAACCTTTTATTTTTTTGCATAAATGTCATATATAGGAATTTCCGGACATATATATTTTATGTACACATGATTTGAGATATATAAGGGAGGAAATTTAGTAATGACAGAGAAAATCTTAAACAACAATCAAGTCGTAGTAGCTGGAGAAATTGTATCGGACTTTAAATTCAGTCACGAAATATTCGGAGAGGGATTTTATATGGTTGATTTAATTGTGAGCAGATTAAGCGATGCCCATGATGTAATACCTCTTATGGTTTCGGACAGATTGTTTGATGTGGAAAATTCGCATATCGGAGAAAAGATACTTGCAAAGGGGCAGTTTCGCTCGTATAACAAGCACGAGGAAAGTAAAAACAGATTAATTCTTTCTGTTTTTGTAAGAGAGATTGAAGTATTAAATGAAGAGGATGAAAGAGAAAATAAGCCAAACCAGATTTATCTGGACGGATACATATGTAAGGAACCGATTTACAGAATGACACCGCTGGGAAGAGAAATTGCGGATATTCTTTTGGCGGTAAACAGAGCATACGGAAAGTCGGATTATATTCCGTGTATCTGCTGGGGAAGAAATGCAAGGTTTGCGGGAAAACTCGAAGTAGGTGAGCATGTAGCTGTATGGGGAAGGATACAAAGCAGAGAATATCAAAAGAAGGTTGGAGATGATGAGATAGTAAATAAGGTTGCATACGAGGTTTCGGTTAGTAAGATGGAATGTCTTGAGTAACGGATTTATACTTTAAGCAAACGCAAATTGACATGTGAATAAAACTTATAACATTTGGCTTAATAATCAGTTGACATCTATATGTCATAATGCTATAATTACTTTCGAATTTAGGGTAGAGGCGCGATATTTAAGAGTAATCCGTCGGATGTCTTAGAGCAGATGATGACGGTCGAAAGGGAATGTCGCCGAAGGGGGTTTTTATCTAAGGAAAAGCTTTCCTGGTTGTATAGTTAAGAGCTATGCGACTGTCATCGTAAGATGGAGCGCTACTTTGAGATAAAGAAAGATATTATTTCGATTTATTTCAGGTTGGCACTTTATCTGTGCCAACCTTTACTTTTTATAAACACAAATAATTATAGTACATATAATATTCATAGGAGGAAAAATATTATGGCAATTTTTGAAGGAGCAGGTGTTGCAATAGTTACACCATTTAAGAGTGATTACAGCGTGGATTATGACAAATTCAGAGAGGTTATAGAATACCAGATAGCTAACGGTACTGATTGTATCATTGTATGCGGTACTACAGGTGAGTCATCAACACTTACACATGAAGAGCATCTTGAGTGTATTAGATTTTGTACCGAGGTGGTTAACCACAGAGTTCCTGTTGTGGCAGGTACAGGTTCAAATGCAACGGATACGGCAATCTACCTTTCACAGGAAGCTGAAAAGTATGGTGTTGACGGACTTCTTATCGTAACACCTTATTATAATAAGGCAACACAGAATGGACTTATCAAGCATTATACAGCGATAGCAAACAGTGTTAAGCTTCCTATAATCATGTACAATGTACAGAGCAGAACAGGATGTAACATTAATCCGGAGACTGCTGTATATCTTGCAAAGAATGTAGAAAATATCGTTGCAATTAAGGAAGCATCGGGAAATATATCACAGGTTGCTAAGCTTATGAGTCTTGCAGACGGATGCCTTGATCTTTATTCGGGAAATGATGATCAGGTTGTACCAATCCTTTCACTCGGCGGTAAGGGTGTTATTTCGGTTGTATCAAATGTGGCACCACAGTTTATGCATGATATGGTTAGATCATATCTTGACGGAGATGTAAAGAAGGCTTGTGATATGCAGCTTAAGTCTATTGAGCTTTGCAATTCTTTATTCTGTGAGGTTAATCCTATACCGGTTAAGAAGGCAGTTGAGCTTATGGGCTTATGTGAAGGATATTTAAGAATGCCTTTGACAGAGATGGAGCCAAAGAATGTTGAAAGACTTAAGAACGCTATGACAGAATTTGGAATTAAATGCTAAAATACTAAAGATTATTATTAAAATTTCAGGAGGATGAACTATGACAAGGATAATTATGCATGGCTGCAACGGAAAAATGGGTCAGGTTATTACCGGGCTTTGCAAAGAAGATGAAAATGCGAAGATAGTAGCAGGTATTGATGTGGTCGATAACAGAGATAACGGATATCCTGTATTTACGGACATTGATGCGTGCGATGTCGAAGCGGATGTTATTATTGATTTTGCGGCTGCTGTGGCTGTAGATAAACTCCTTGACTATGCAAAAAATAAAAAGATACCTGTTGTTCTTTGTACAACAGGTCTTACTCCTAATCAGATAAATAAGGTTGCCGAAACTTCAAAGGATGTGGCAATACTTAAGTCAGCAAACATGAGCCTTGGTATTAACACCATTATGAAGCTTTTAAAGGATGCGGCAAATATATTTGCTCCGGCCGGTTTTGATATTGAGATAGTTGAAAAGCATCATAATCAGAAGGTTGATGCTCCTTCGGGAACGGCTCTTGCACTTGCCGACTCCATAAATGAAGCAAGAAATAACGAATATGAATATGTATATGACCGCTCACAGGTAAGAAAGAAGAGAGAAAAGAAAGAACTCGGAATATCTGCTGTAAGAGGCGGAACCATAGTAGGAGAGCATGAGGTTATATTTGCCGGAGTCGATGAGGTAATCGAAATAAAGCATACAGCATATTCAAAGTCGGTATTTGCAAAGGGTGCGGTTGAAGCAGCAAAATTCCTTGCAGGAAAAACAAACGGTATGTATGATATGTCTGATGTAATCGGTTAATTAAAACGGAAAGGCATTTTTTGTACGGTTGTTCGAAGTAATAACGAAAAGAGAAATACTATGTATCAGGACGAAATTGTTTTGTGCAGCTCTTCAAAGTATGCACAGAAGTATTATTTAAACGAAGATTTTGAAGGACTTCCGAAGCTTGTAAAGGATGAACTTAAGATTATGTGTGTCTTATTTACCGAGGATGTGGGCGGAATTATTACGCTTATGTTCGATAAAGACGGAAATCTTAATATAATTACAGATGCTGCGGAAGAAGATATTTTATATGATGAAATCGGAAGTGTGCTTAAGGTAAAACAGATTCAGGAAGAAAAAAAGGAATTGTTTGAGCAGCTTGAACAATATTTTGAAGCATTCTTTTGACGTATATTTATCTATTTGATATAATACAGTCTGTTAATACGTTTTGGCAAAAAGGCTTTGTGAGGGAGAAAAATGTTATTTGCAATTGATGTAGGTAATACCAATATTACCGTAGGATTGTTTGATGAAAAGAATTTGAAATATACGTTCCGTATGACAACGGGAATTGCGAGAACCTCCGATGAATACGGTATGTTCTTTTGTGACTGGCTCAGTGTAAGAGGCATGAAGGCGGAGGATATAGATGCTGTTATCATATCTTCGGTTGTTCCGAATGTAATGCATTCGCTTACAAGCGGAATAATCAAATATCTTTGTGTTACACCGATTATAGTGGCACCGGGAATCAAAACAGGAATAAATGTATCCATACCAAACCCTAAGGCACTTGGTTCTGACAGACTTGTGGATGCTGTTGCGGCATATGATATATATGGCGGACCGGTTATAGTTATAGATTTTGGAACAGCAACAACCTATGACCTTGTTCTTGAAGGCGGAAGCTTCCATTCGGGAGTAACCTCGCCGGGTATAAGACTCAGTGCAAGTGCTCTTTGGAACGGAACCGCAAAACTTCCTGAGATAGAAATTAAAAAGCCGGATACCATACTTGCCAAGGATACGGTAACAAGTATGCAGGCCGGTGTATTTTTCGGATATCTCGGAACTACCGAATATATCATAAAGAAAATGAAGGAAGAATCCGGAATAGATAATATAAAGGTTGTCGCAACGGGTGGTCTCGGAAAGCTTATTTCCGACAATACAAAGTCAATAGATGTATATGATCCGAACCTTACGCTTAAAGGCTTGAAGCTTATATATGATAAGCAGTAATATAATAAACGGTTATGAAATAGGTTTCGGATTACGTGCTTACAAAAGGCAAATAAAAAAGTGAGAAAACCATGATTGATTTTAATGACAAAATTATACTGGCACCAATGGCAGGCATTTGCGACCTGCCATTTCGTTTGTTATGTAAGGAACAGGGGTGTGACATTGTTTACACAGAAATGATAAGTGCCAAGGGAATGTATTATAATAATAAAAATACCGAGCCGCTTCTTATGACGGATGACAGGGAGAAACCTGTAGGAGTTCAGATTTTCGGAAGTGAGCCTCGCCTTATGGCAGAGCAGGCAAAAAGAATCGAGGACAGAGGTTTTGAATTCATTGATGTAAATATGGGCTGTCCCGTGCCAAAGATAGTAAATAACGGCGAAGGCTCGGCTCTTATGAAAACACCGGAGCTTATCGGAGATATCGTAAACGAACTTGTAAATGTATGCAGTCTGCCGATAACCATTAAGATGCGTGCAGGTTTTAACGAAGAAAACAAAAATGCTGTTGAGGTTGCAAAAATTGCAGAAAAAGCGGGCGTAACTGCGATAGCTGTGCATGGCAGAACAAGAGAACAGTACTATCACGGTAAAGCCGATTGGAATATAATAAAAGAAGTAAAGAATGCAGTGAAGGTCAGGGTTATAGGAAACGGTGATGTGGCATCGGCTGAGGATTATCTTCGTATAAAAGAGGAAACAGGCTGCGACAGCGTTATGATAGGCCGTGCCGCTAAAGGAAATCCGTGGATATTTGCAGATATAAAGGAATATTTAAAATCAGGTAAACATTTGGAAAAACCGAAGATAGATGAGGTCTGCGATATGATGCTAAGACATGCAAGCCTTATGATAGAGTATAAGGGCGAATTTACCGGGATTCACGAGATGCGAAAGCATGTTGCCTGGTACACACAGGGTATGCCTAATTCCGCAAAGCTGAGAGCACGGATAAATATGGTGGAAACATACGGAGAACTTGAAAACCTTATATCTTGCATGATAAAAAACAATGTAATATAATTAGCGATATAAAAATTTATGAAAAGAGGCGCATGAAATGAAATACGTTGCAAGCGGCGACGAAATGGCTCGAATTGATGATTATACCATCAACACAATAGGGATACCTCAGATGGTGCTTATGGAAAGAGCGGCACTTGAGGTATATAAGTTTGTTACCGAAAGATTTGACAGAAAAAGAAAGGTGCTTGTAGTAGTAGAAAGCGGAAATAACGGCGGTGATGGAATTGCCGTTGCTCGTATGCTTCATGAAGACGGGTACAAGGTAGACATTTATTGGATAAATGAGATTGAAAAGCAGAGCGAGGGCTTTAAGCATCAGTATAATATTGCAAAAAAACTCAATCTTAATTTTATAGATGAAATAATTGATTACGGATACGATGTGGTTATCGACGGAATATTCGGTGTCGGACTTAATCGTTCGGTTCATGGAAGACATGCAGAAGCCATACATATCATGAATGATCTTGACGCATATAAAATTGCGATAGATATTCCTTCCGGAATAGATTCCTATACCGGATTTATCCTTGATACCGCATTTAAGGCGGACACAACCATAACTTTTGAGCTTATGAAGCTTGGGATGATTACGGGTGCAGGCTATGAGCACAGCGGAAGTGTAATAGTAGCATCAATAGGAATACCTTCTCATGTAATAGACCATATAGCTCCGAGACTTTATACTTATGATGAAAAGGATGTTGAAGAAAAGCTTCCTGCAAGAAAAGTAGATTCTCATAAGGGAAGCTACGGGAAGATAGGAATAATTGCAGGCAGTAAAAATATGGCGGGAGCATGTATGTTTGCGGCGGAGGCGGCTTACAGAATGGGTTGCGGCCTTGTTAAGGTTTGTACCTGTGAAGAAAACAGAGAGATTATCCAGCAGAGACTTCCGGAAGCTATGCTTAAAACCTATGATGTAAATAATAAGGCTTCTATAGATGAAGCACTTGAGGATATTCTTAAATGGTCGGATGTAATTGTTATAGGTCCGGGTTTAAGCACAGATGATTATGCAAAGGAAATAGTAAGAGTTATATTTGAAAGTGCAGATAAGAAAATTATTGCGGATGCAGATGCATTAAATATCTTGTCGGAAAACAAAGAATGGCTTAAAAATACAAATGCTGAGGTTATCATTACTCCGCATATAAAGGAAATGTCAAGACTTACAGATAAAAAGACAGCGACAATAAAAGAAAAAAAATATGATATAGCAAGAGAGTTTGCGGAAGAATATAATACGGTAGTTGTTCTTAAGGATTCAAGAACAATAGTTGCTGACAGTGATGCTCACGCTTATGTCAATATGACAGGCAATAATGGCATGGCTACAGGCGGTTCGGGAGATGTACTTTCAGGTATTCTTGCAGGTCTTGTAGGACAGGGAATGGATATATTTGAGGCGGCTAAGCTTGGTGTTTGCATGCACGGTCTGGCGGGAAAGTTCGCAGCCGTTGAAAAGGGCAGATATAGTATGATAGCAACGGATATAGTAAAGAGCATAACCAAGGTCCTTGAGGGTTATGAAAATTATGATAGTATAGAATAAATATAATAATATGTGTTTAAAATATCGGGAGGTACAAAATGTCAACGGAAAAAGAAGGCTATAACAGAATCTATGCCGGAATCAACATTGATAATTTAAGATATAATGTTAAAACCATGAAATCTTTGGTTAAGCCTGACATGAAGACACTTCTTGTGATAAAGGCAGATGCATACGGACATGGTTCTGTGGAAATCGCAAAGCGAACACTTGATTTGGCGGATTATTTCGGAGTAGCGACAATTGATGAGGCAATCGAGCTTAGAAATGCCGGGATTAAGACACCGATTTTGATAATAGGCTATACTGACAGGGATAATTATGACAAGCTGATTGCATATAATATAACACAGGCTGTTTATGATGTTAATGAGTGCAAAGTATTATCCGAACTTGCTTTGTCAAAAGGAAAAAGGGCAAAGGTACATATTAAGGTTGATACGGGTATGTCACGTATCGGATTTATTACTGATGAAAACGGCGTAAATGAAGCCGCAAAGCTTGCCGGATTGGAAGGACTTGAGATTGAAGGAATATTTACGCATTATGCAAAGGCAGATGAATTTGATAAGACTGCTGCATTGGGACAAAAGGAAAAGTTTAAATGGTTTATAAATGAACTTGAAAAACGAGGCATGAGCTTTGCCATAAAGCATATAGATAACAGTGCGGGCACGATGGAGCTTAAGGATAATGAGTTTGATATGATAAGACTGGGTATAGTAACCTATGGTCTTTATCCGTCGGATGAGGTTGACAAGTCTGTTATAATAAAACCTGTGATGTCTCTTGTCGCTCATATAGCACATATAAAAACCATTCCTGCGGGCGTGGGTGTGAGCTACGGATGGACTTACGTTACCGATAAGGAAACAAGAGTGGCAACCGTTACGGTAGGATATGCGGACGGATATCCGAGAGCCCAGTCAAATATCGGCAGAGTTATAATCAGAGGAAAATATGCGCCTATTCTCGGAAGAGTCTGTATGGATCAGATTATGGTCGATGTAACGGATATTCCGGAGGCATGCTTAAGAGACGAGGTTATACTTATCGGTTCATCAGGGGATAAGAGTATAAGCGTTGAAGAGGTTGCAGAGCCTGCGGCAAGCTTTAATTACGAGCTTGTTTGCAATATAGCAAGGCGTGTTCCGAGAGTTTATTATGAAGAGGGAAAAGAAAACCTCTGTGTAAATTATCTGATTTGATATTGAATACATATTGATAATACAGTATATGTATTAGTGATAAATTAATTGAATATACCGGTTGATTATTGGAAATACTTTGATTAGTTAATTAATGGCTATGGGAGTGTGAATTGATTTGATAATCAGGAGAGGCGATATTTATTACGCAGATCTTAGACCGGTAGTCGGTTCTGAACAGGGTGGAATAAGACCGGTACTTATTATACAGAACGAAGCAGGAAATAAGCATAGTTCAACGGTGATCATTGCCGCAATAACCTCACAGCTACATAAAGCCAAGCTGCCGACACATGTCGAGCTTGATTCAAGGTATTGCGATATAGCCAAGGATTCTGTTATACTGTTGGAACAGCTTAGAACAGTTGATAAACAAAGATTAAAAGAAAAGGTATGTCATCTTGATAACAGCATTATCAGGAGAGTAAATGAGGCTTTGAAAATAAGCCTGGAACTGTAAACGTATAAAACATAAGGAGAAGAAATATGGCTGGCGGGCCCGGAGGCTTAAAGAAGTTATTTTCAAAAAAAGTAAACGAGGAAAAGGTTGAAGAGGATATTCTCTCAATGGTTGAGGAAGGTCATGAACAAGGCGTTATAGAAGAAAACGAAGTTGAAATGATATCCAATATATTTGAATTTTCGGATAAAAATGCCAGAGACATCATGACGAGCAGACAGAAGATAATAGCTCTTGAGGATAAGGTAAATGTAGACGAAGCACTCAAATTTGCATTGGAAAACAGCTTTTCAAGATATCCGGTTTATGAAGAGGATATCGATAATATAATCGGAGTAGTTCACCTTAAGGATTTGATTGCGGCATATATTGAGGATCCGAAACAAAATATAAAAGAAATACTTGACGAGCCGATATTTATTCATCCGACATTTAACATATCGAAGCTTTTGCAGAAAATGCAAAATGAAAAGATACATATGGCGATTGTACTTGATGAATACGGACAGACGGAAGGTCTGGTCGCAATGGAGGATATAATAGAGGAGATAGTCGGAAATATCTTTGATGAACATGATGAGGAAGAGGTTGATAATATAAAAAGCATTTCAAGAGATGCATATCTTATAAGCGGAGATGCATTTTTAAACGAAATTTCCGATGAATTATCCATAGAATTTCCGGATGAGGATTTTGAAACCCTAAACGGTTTCCTGTTATATAAGCTTGAAAGAATTCCTGATGAAAATGAGAAAATCGAGATAATATATCAGGGATATAAATTTACACCGGTTAAGATATCGGATAAAATGATTCGTCTTGTTAAAGTGGAAAAGACAAAGGAAGAAGATGAAACAAACAGTGAGGATAAGTAATAATCGCTTATCTTAATATAAAAAATACCAATAAAATACGATATAAGGAGTAAAAAGATGTCAGGACATTCAAAATTTGCAAACATTAAGCACAAAAAGGAAAAAAACGATGCTGCAAAGGGTAAGATTTTTACAATAATCGGTAGAGAAATCGCTGTTGCTGTTAAGGAAGGAGGAGCAGATCCTGCAAATAACAGCAAGCTTCGTGATGTTATAGCCAAGGCAAAGGCAAACAATATGCCTAACGATACAATTGAAAGAGGTATCAAGAAGGCAGCAGGTGATGCAAATTCGGTTAATTATGTATCTATTACATATGAAGGATACGGTCCGAGCGGAACAGCTATAATTGTGAATGCACTTACAGATAATAAGAACAGAACTGCGTCAAATGTACGTAATGCATTTACCAAGGGTGGAGGAAATGTAGGAACTACCGGATGTGTATCATTTATGTTTGATGAAAAAGGACAGATAATCATAGATAAGGAAGAATGCGATATGGAAGCAGATGACCTTATGATGATTGCACTTGATGCGGGAGCGGAGGATTTCTCTGACGAAGAGGACAGCTTTGAGATAATTACTTCTCCTGAGGATTTCACAGCAGTAAGAGAAGCACTTGAAAAAGAGAATATCACTATGGCATCCGCTGAAGTAACCATGATACCTCAAAATTACGTAGAACTCACAAGCGACGAAGATATCAAAAAAATGAACCGTATCCTAGACTTACTCGACGAGGACGACGACGTACAAAGCGTATATCACAACTGGGATGAGTAAAAAAATGCAGCTTGCTAGCATTTTTTTACGAAGACCTACTTGCCAACTCTGTTGGCAAGGGGGATGAGTAAATAAAACAGGAATCGTAAAATATCCCCATACAGGTGCTAAGCATAGCATGTGCGATAGTTAGCTATGCGTGTACCTTGTATGGGGATATTTTATGATTCCGTTATAAACCACTATGTAAGAGGGCGTCTTTTGCAGTCGTCCTCTTTTTGCGTGGACGAACTGCAAAACGGCTCGAAGCACGCATCTATATAAAAAGCATATGCTTGTTTACAAAATGAATATGCTCTCATATACATTTTAATTCTTTGGCATCTTAGGCTGAAAAATAAGCGAAGCTATATACGAAAAGACAAGTGCAGCCGAAGTGCCTGTTGCGGCCATTTTAAAGCCGCCCCTGAAAAGCCCCAGGAATCCGTCGGAGTCTATGCTTTCTTTTACACCTTTCCATAAGTTGTATCCAAAACCTGAGAGCGGTACCGAGGCACCTGCACCGGCATAATTTAAGAAAGGCTCGTAAAGACCTACAGCACCGAGTATTACACCGGTACATACAAGAATTACCATTACACGTCCGGGCATAAGCTTGGTATTATCCATAAGAATCTGCGCAAGAAGACAGATGATTCCACCAATTATAAATGCTTTTATATAATCCATTTTATTATCTCCAATTATTATTAATTATTGAAAAAAGTTTATTATATCTTGTTTTAAATATTCGTTATATATTATTTTTGTTCAATTAAGAGTGCATGAGCTATACCGGGGATGGTTTCGCCTTCGTTATAGCTGACAGTTGATAAAAGGGCACCTGTCGGAACAAATAATATTTTTTTCCATTCATGATTATTTAATTTATGAAGAATATATCCTGCGAGCGTTACTGCTGAGCATCCGCAGCCGCTCCCGCCACTGTGAGTATCCTGTTCACTGTTATCAAATATTTCAACACCGCAGTCCATATGCTTTTTTTCAATATCTATTCCGTTATCACGAAGAAGCTTGATAAGAATTTCACTTCCCACCTTTCCTAAATCACCGGTGATTATTTTATCCAGATTATCAGGCTTAAGTGAAAGATCATAAAGTGCCTGATATATGACATCGGCTGCAGCGGGAGCCATACATGCACCCATATTCATACTGTCTCTAACACCATAATCCACAATCTTTCCGGTTGTTATAGCCAAAATATGAGGATAGCCGGATAAAGGCTTTTCATTTGTAGAACGGGCTACTACAAATGCACCGCTTCCGGTCACGGTCCAGGTTGCGGAAAGAGGTCGTTGGTTTCCGTATTCCAGAGGAAATCTGAATTGCTTTTCGGCACCAGCGAAATGACTGCTTGTTGCCGCAAGAACATAATCTGCATAGCCTGCCGATACAGTCATGGCAGCGAGCGAAAGTGCCTCACCGCAGGTAGAACATGCTCCGTATAAACCAAATACAGGAATTTCAAAATCCTTAAGTCCGAAGGTTGTACCTATAAGCTGTCCCAATAAATCGCCTCCGAAAATATATCTTATATTTGTTTTGTCAATGCCTGATTTCGATATGGCGAGTGATACGGCACGTTTGACCATTTCGGATTCGCCTTTCTCCCATGAATCCTGTCCGAAGGATGCATCGGTTTCTATTTCATCATAGTAAGATGAGAGAGGGCCTTTACCTTCCATTTCTCCAACGACCGATGCATGACTTACGATTACGGGTGGATTTATAAATTTAATTGATTGTTTTCCGCATTGCTCGTTTGTTTCAATTAATTTATTCATTTTTTCCTCCTTATATCAATCCCGCAAGTGTGAGAATATAATAAAGAACGCCTGCACACCAGCTTGTAAAAATACCGAATAAAATTACCGGACCGGCTATTGTAAATATCTTTACGCCTTTTCCGAAAACTTCGCCTTCCTTTTTATATTCTATAGTCGGGGATGCCACTGAGTTTGCAAAGCCCGTAATAGGGACAAGAGCACCGGCACCGGCAAATTTGGCTATTTTCTTGTAAAGGTTGAAAGATGTAAGAATCACACTTGTTAAAACAAGAATAATTGCTGTAAAGCCGGATGCGTCGTCTTTAGCATATCCAAATTGATTTATAAATAAATTTGTAATTCCCTGACCGATAACACAAATAAGTCCACCTACCCAGAATGCATTTAAACAATTTACAAATGAATTATGTCTGGGAGTCACGGACTCGACATATTTATTATATTCTTCATCATTTTGTTTAACCTTCATAGTCTCACTCCTTAACTAAAATTTATAAATGACATTTTGCATGTCTGCTGCAGATATGCATGTACATATAAGTTTTAAAACAAGAGAAGCTGCAGCAAGCTTCCGCATGCTTTTCCCATTGCGGCAGCGACAAGTACGTAAGGAAGCCGATTTCTTATTTTGAAGCGACGGGAGAGTATCGGAAAGATATTTAATGTTTCCGCAAGAGCTCCCGCAAGGCATCCCACAAATAAACCACCGAAAAAGTTTAGTATGCAATATCCCCATAAGCCAAAAGGCAGTCGATTTTCTAACAAAAAAGCAATATTGAACAATGTTACTCCGGCAATTATTGCATTTTCCGTTGCTTTGATATATTTGGCTGATTTATTCTTTTCAATCATCTTTTGAAATACACCAAGCAAAGTTATAAATGCCACGTATCCTGCGGCAATGGCGCTGCCGGCCACTGTACACAGACAAAGATATAAAGTATATTTAATCAACATCTATGGTTTCCTTATTCCTTCCGCTGTCTATGATAATGCTCTGATTGACATCCTGTTCGTAAAGTCGCATCTGTACCTGAAGAGGAGTGGGATCATCAGCATTTTTCTTGTTTATTCCACGATTAAAGAAAATAATCATTCCGATGCAAAGCCCGACGGAATACATGATTATACCAAGAGAAAGCCCCTTGGGGTTTTCTTTCGATGGATTGCCGGTAAAAAGTGTATATAGTTTTTCAAGAAGCTCTTTTGAACCTACATCGCCGTTATATGACATTATCGAATAACCTGTTCCGAAAAAAGCAAATATCATAAGAAGTAAAGCCTTAAATCTTACACTTATATTTCGCATGGGTGAAGGATTTTGATAATAAACTATTGTTTCGCTTTCCGCCATGGGTATGACCGTTATGTCTTTGTATTTTTGACTTATGACCTGAATCAGACGAATAGCCGTAATAACCTGCTGTCCGGTTTCCTTATCCGGAAATGTAAATAAAGAAAGCTTTGATACCGAATCGGTAATTTCCGGATCCGTGCAAAAAAGCTTGGCCACGTCGCCGACACATACTTTTCTTCTTTTTGCCATTATGCTTTGTTCAAGTGACAGGTAAAGAGTTTTTTCGTGCATTTTTTTGCCCCTTTGTTATGGTTTTATAAATAAAAATCATTAAACATCACTTTGATTTATCGATTATTAGTATGTCGTTTTTTTGTACGATTATGTAAAAAAGAAAAAAATATATGATTTTGGACTATCCGTCCAATGACATATCCGTTTTTTTGATGTATTATATTGATAGAATATATAGGGGATTGAAATTATGAATGCCAAAAAATATAAAGTAATTTCAGAACGTATGCCTGATGGCAGCATTAATTATAATGTGAGTTTTAATTTGAAATCCGAAGATGATATTTTTTGGTTTGACAGAGAAATTGAAAATGTAATTATCAAAGAATCGGATGGTAGAAACTATTATATTCATATGGGTTTGTTTTTTATAAAGGTTCCGTATGAGTATGTTTTAAAGAATAATGATGAACCTGATAAGGATATTTGGAAAAAAACGGAATTAGCCATAATTAAATATATTTTGAATGAATATTATGATAATAATCATAGCTTCAGGCTTTTTCTTAGACAAAAGAATTATGATATAAAAAAGATCAGGAAGATATTTAAATCAAATGCTTTCGATGATGATATTATTGAAAGCTTTTGCCATTATTATTATGATATAACCGATTATTTTGATACATGGGCTTTGGTTGAAATCGATGACACTTATTCCGAAATTAACAATATTATTTTAAGGAAAAAAAGCGATAATCACGTTGAAACAGTAAATTGGTAATGATGAATTATAATCAAAGGGAGTGGTATTATGAATTGCTTGTTGTTTGTACACAGGTGTATTAAACCGGAAGCCACGGGGCTTATGTTAAAGAACAGAACAAAAAGAGAAGGCTATACAGTAAAAGATATACAGAAAAAACTCGGATTATCCTGTCCGCAGCCAATTTACAGGTGGTTTAAGGGCTTTGCTTTACCGTCTCTTGATAACTTATATTCGTTGAGCTGTATTTTTAAAGTTCATTTGGAAGAACTTGTTATTTCCACATATTTTGATCGTTGCGATTTTGACAGAATTAATTTTAAAAGACAGAACAAAAGGATAATGACTTTTCTTGAATTTCAAAAATGACTTTGGAACATCACACAACTATGTGTGGTGTTTTTTTCTTGTATGAAAAACTATAATTTGGTATTATAGTTGTTGTGAAATGTAAATATATTATGTAGGAGTTTTATATGAGTGAAAGAACTTATATAGCTATAGATTTAAAGTCGTTTTATGCTTCGGTGGAGTGTGTGGAGAGAGGACTTGATCCTCTTAAAACAAACCTTGTTGTTGCGGATGAATCCCGTACAGAAAAGACTATTTGTCTTGCTGTAACGCCAACATTAAAAGCATATGGCCTTTCGGGCAGATCACGTCTTTTTGAAGTATATCAGAAAAGTGATGAGGTAAAAAAATCAACCGGAAGGGAGCTTGAATTTATAATAGCAAGACCACGAATGGCTCTGTATATTGAATATTCCACGAGAATTTATGAAATCTATCTTAAATATATAAGCAAAGATGATATCCAGGTTTACAGCGTAGATGAAGTATTTATGGATGTGACACATTATCTTTCACTTTATAAAATGAGTGCCGAAGAACTTGCAAGAACCATAATTATGGATGTATTAAATGAAACGGGTATTACAGCCACTGCGGGTATTGCGCCAAACCTTTATCTTGCGAAGGTTGCAATGGATATAGGCGCAAAACATATTGAAGCAGATTCCTATGGTGTACGAATCGCAAGTCTTGATGAGAGAAGCTATAAAGAAAAACTTTGGGGACATAAGCCTATTACCGATTTTTGGAGAACGGGGCCGGGAACTGCAAAGAGACTTGAAAAATATGGCATGCATACTATGGGAGATGTAGCGAGAATATCACTTACAGATGAGGACACATTATTTAAAATTTTCGGTATAGATGCGGAGATTCTTATAGATCATGCCTGGGGCTATGAACCTTGTACGATTGAGGATATAAAAAGATATAAACCAAGAACTAACAGTCTTTCCTCGGGACAGGTGCTGTCAGACCCGTATGATTATAATAAAACAAGAGTTGTGATAAGAGAAATGATAGAAGGTCTTGTGCTTGAGATGGTTGATAAGGGACTTGCCGCACCTTCGTTTACTTTGGATATATCTTATGATAGAATAAGCGTTGACAGCGGATTCTATAAGGGTGAAACCAGGATGGACAGGTATGGAAGAACTGTACCTAAGTCGGCACACGGAACGGCAAATTTTGGAACCTATACTTCATCAACAAAGAAAATAACAGAAGCTTGTCTTAAGACTTTCGATGAAATAATTGACAGAGATTTGATGGTAAGAAGATTAAATGTCGCTGCAAATAATGTTATGGCCGAAGGTTATGAACAGTTTGATATATTTACCGATGCCAAAGAACTCGAAAAAGAAAAAAAGATGCAGCAGGC
>DFDU01000061.1 GCA_002369325.1 Lachnospiraceae bacterium UBA3820 | reverse complement strand
TACTTAAAGAAGTCTGTAGCAACCTGTGGGAAAAGTGCATATGAAAGAACATCTTCATCCTGTTTCTTATACTGAGCCATTTCTTTTTCAAGCTTATCAAGCTGTGGTTCAATGTCATCAGCAGGTCTGTAAGTAATAGGCTCTTTCATTCCAAGGCTGTCAAGAGCCATCTTCTGAACCTCAGGATTCATAGGCTTAACAGTCTGGCCATATTTACCTACAAGTAAATCCTTTGATTCCTTTGTCATCATCTTATATCTTTTACCTGTAACTACATTTAAAACTGCCTGAGTACCTACAATCTGTGATGAAGGTGTAACAAGCGGCGGCTCACCGAAGTCCTTACGAACACGAGGTACTTCTTCAAGAACCTCTTCGAATTTATCTTCAGCGTGCATTTCCTTAAGCTGAGATACAAGGTTTGAAAGCATTCCTCCAGGTACCTGATAAAGAAGTGTTTTAATATTTACACCCATTACCTTCGGACTTAAAAGACCTGACTCAAGCCACTGCTCACGAAGAGGTCTGAAATAATCAGCTATTTCTGCAAGCTTAGTCTGATCCAAACCGGAATCAAAGTCAGTTCCCTCAAATGCCTTAACCATAACCTCTGTAGCAGGCTGTGAAGTACCGAGAGCAAGAGGCGACATTGCTGTATCTATGATATCGCAGCCTGCCTCAACAGCCTTCATATAAGTCATTGATGCAACACCTGAGGTGTAGTGAGTATGAAGCTGTATAGGAAGCTTTGTACCTTCCTTAAGAGCTGTAACAAGCTTTGTAGCAGCGGTAGGAACAAGAAGACCTGCCATATCCTTGATACAGATTGAATCAGCACCCATCTCTTCTATCTGCTTTGCCATATTCTTCCAGTAATCCATAGTATATGCATCACCGAGAGTATATGAAAGTGCTACCTGTGCATGTCCTTTTTCCTTGTTAGCAGCCTTGACTGCGGTTTCAAGATTTCTTATATCATTTAAGCAGTCAAAAATTCTTATAATATCAATACCGTTAGCAATTGATTTCTGTACGAAATATTCTACAACATCATCTGCATACGGGCTGTAACCAAGTATATTCTGACCTCTGAAAAGCATCTGAAGCTTAGTCTTCTTGAATCCGTCCTTAAGCTTTCTTAATCTTACCCATGGGTCTTCCTTTAAAAATCTGAGACAGGCATCGAAAGTTGCACCACCCCAACACTCAACTGAGTAATAACCAATTTCATCCATTTTGTCTATGATTGGAAGCATCTGCTCCGTAGTCATTCTTGTAGCAATAAGAGACTGATGAGCATCACGCAATATAGTTTCGGTAATCTTTACCGGTTTTTTTACATCTGACATAACTTAACCTCCGTTTAATATTCTATAAATATTACTTCTAGTGGACTCCGAAAATTGCAAGGAATGTACCTGCGGCAACCGCCGTACCTATAACACCCGCAACATTCGGTCCCATAGCATTCATAAGAAGGAAGTTAGTAGGGTCAGCCTCTGCTCCAACCTTCTGTGAAACTCTGGCAGCCATAGGAACTGCAGAAACGCCTGCTGAACCTATCAGCGGATTAACCTTGCCTTTAGTGACAAGACACATAATCTTTCCAAATAATACACCTGCAGCAGTACCAAACGCGAAAGCTATAAGTCCAAGAAGAACTATCTTAAGTGTACTAACCTTAAGGAAAGCTTCTGCACTTGTTGAAGCACCTACAGAAGTACCAAGCAGAATAACCACTATATACATCATGGCATTAGATGCAGTCTCTGTAAGCTGCTTAACAACTCCACACTCTCTGAATAAGTTACCGAGCATGAGCATACCTACAAGAGGTGCTGTAGTCGGAAGTATAAGAACAACTACAAGTGTAACGATGATAGGGAACAAAATCTTCTCTAACTTAGTTACAGGTCTAAGCTGTGCCATTTTTATTTTTCTTTCCTTCTCTGTTGTAAGAAGCTTCATTATAGGCGGCTGAATAACCGGAACAAGTGACATATACGAATATGCCGCAACAGCTATAGGTCCCATAAGAGTTCCACCCATTCCAAGCTTACCGGCAAGGAAGATTGATGTAGGACCGTCGGCTCCACCGATAATCGAAATAGCGGCTGCTTCTTTTCCATCGAAGCCCATAATAAAGGCAAGGAAATATGCTGCGTATATACCAAACTGAGCCGCAGCACCCAAAAGGAAGCTTGCCGGATTCGCAATAAGCGGTCCAAAGTCGGTCATGGCACCCACACCCATAAAGATAAGTGAAGGTAATATACTCCATTCATCTAATTTGTAGAAATAATGTAAAAGTCCACCCTCTTGTATGATACTCGGGAACATATTTACCAAGAACATACCAAATGAGATAGGAACAAGTAATAATGGCTCAAAACCTTTGGCAATTGCAAGATACATAAAAAGGAAAGCAAATAAAATCATTACATAATGCTTCCATGTAAGACTTGCAAAGCCTGTCTGGTCAGCCAGATTTTTAAGAACATCCATAAAACTGCTCATTTAAGCTGTTACCTCCTGTTTTAATTAATGAAACTTTATCGCAAATTAATTTAAGGTTGCTAATGTATCACCGGCCTCAACAGAATCACCGGCTGCAACATTGATACTTGCTACAGTTCCATCCTCAGGTGCAACAACCTCATTTTCCATTTTCATAGCTTCAAGAACAAGAATAACATCACCCTTCTTAACTGAAGCTCCAACACTTGACTTGATATTAAGAATCTTACCAGGCATCGGTGCTGCCACTACAACGCTTCCTGCTGCTCCTCCTGCCTGAGCCTTTGGTGCAGGTGCAGGTGCTGCTACAGGTGCTGCCTTAGGTGCAGGCGCTGCTGCAGGTGCGCTTCCTCCTGATACTTCTTCAACAGCTACATCATAAGCTGTACCATTTACAGTAATTCTATAATTTTTCATTTTAATTTCCTCCTGATTGTTTTATTATCTAACTCTTTTTATTGAACGAACGACTAACTTATCTTTACTGTCTGTATTTCCGTTTGCTGCTTCATATGCATGAATTGCAGCTGTAATAACAGCAACAAGTGCATCATCTCCGGAAATATCACCGGAAGCTTCAGGCACCAATGATGGTATCGGTGCAGGAATCGGTGCCGAAAGGACCTTAACTTCATCCTTATCTTTATTCTTTTTGCCAAACAGCTTAGGAAGGAATTTGAATAATGATATTATAAATGAAATAAATATCAAAACAACAAATACCGTACCCATACCAATCAAGGTATTCATACCGGCCTGTCCCATAAGCTCTTTCTTTGAGTAAACAGGCGAAACAACCATTTCAACAGCCTTGAAAGGTCTTTCGGTCATGCTGTTAACAACATCCATTTCAATAAACTCATCAAGACTGCTTACTCCGAATTGCGAAAAGTATACATCCATAAGCTCCTCGGCTGTCATACCGTAATAGCTTGCCATTTCTTCAAACTTAGCTCTGTAATCATCAGGATCTATACTTGCCTTCTTTTGATCAAGGTCAATGAAGAAATCAGGATTTTCAACAAATTTAACTTTTACTTCTACGTCTCTGTTTTGTGCATGGTTAATTACCGTAACCATTACATAATCGTCTGCATTTTCAATTGTATAATCAATATTTGCCAATGCGTCCGGACCGCCGTTATAATAATACTCAACCGGTGTCTTAAAGCTTTCAAATTCACCGACCTTATCATTATTAACGGCCTGATCTATACCCTTAACTGCGGATTTCTCAAATTCAGTACCTGCTTCAAGATAATAATCTTTATAATCATCACTTACCTTTCTGTACTGTTCGAAACTGTCCATAGCCGTGATTACAATTTCCGTTTCATCATAATCAAAAGGCTTTTCTTTTTCTTCCGAGCATGCAGTTAAAGAAAACATTACGGCTAAAATTGAAAATAACAATAATAATTTTCTCATTTTCATATTTTTTCAAACCTCTCTTTTAAACTGTTCCATGCTTTTTAAACGGTCTTACATCTTCTTTTGTAAATAACATATCAAGTGCAGCTATAACACGCTTTCTTGTTGCATCCGGCTCAATAATATCATCAATATAACCACGCTTTGCAGCTGCCATTGCACTTGACTGTAATTCTGTATATTCTTTCTTAAGCTCGGCAATCTTTTCAACCTTATCATCCGAAGCCGCAATCTCTGCATCATACATAATCTTAACAGCCATCTCAGGATCCATAGTTCCGATTTTTGCCGTTGGCCATGCATAAACCATATCAGCTCCTATTGACTTTGAATTCATAACTGTATAAGCAGTTCCGAAAGCGTCACCCATAACGACCGTAACCTTAGGAACGGTTGCATCCGCAAAAGAATAAGTAAGCTTAGCGGCTGCATCTGCTATACGTCTTTCGTTATCAACTGTTGCTACAAATCCGTTAGTATTAACAAATGTAATTACAGGTATATTGAAAGAATCGCAAAATCTTACAAAATCAGCGGCCAGGTAAGCACCTTCCGCAGTAAGCTTAGAATTACCGTCTTTAATCTGATTTGCAACACAACCTACTGTCTGACCGTCAAGTCTGATAAATCCGACAACCATTTCCTTTGCATAATCTTTGTTTGCTTCAAAGAAAATATTGTTATCGGCAATATTTTGTATAACGGCTCTTGCGTCATCCTTGAATGAATCAAGATTAGCAATTGTTCTGTTAAGATCGTCATTACACTCAGCGATTTCTTCATCTGCGTTATTTGAAGGAAGAATATCTATAAGATTTCTGATTTCGGAAAGAACCGCTGCATCATCCTCATATACGGCAGATATCATATCAGTATTATTTGAAAGATATGTTGCTGTAGCTGTATCAAGCTTACCTTCATAATTATTATCCAATGCATTAGGACTATTAACAAAAAGCTTTGATCCATCGGAAGTCATAAATGTAAAGTCTGACAACGCAGGAATAAGTGCGCTTCCGCCTCCGCATGTTCCGAATATACCGGTAATCTGAGGAATGACTCCCGAAGCCATAGTCTGCTTCATATAAAGTCTTCCAAATGCCGTCATTGCATCAGTTGCTTCCTGAAGTCTTATACCGGCACAATCTATAAGCCCGATAACAGGTGCGCCAACCTTCATAGCCATGTCATAAACCTTGGCAATCTTCTTAGCGTGCATCTCACCGACAGCACCTCCGAGAACGCTTGCGTCCTGACTATAGACATAAACCAATTTTCCGTTGATTACTCCGTAGCCGGTAATAACACCGTCTTTAGGAGAATCTTTTTCCTGCATGTTAAAATCAGTACTTCTTGCTGTAACATATGCACCGATTTCAACAAAGCTTGAGTCATCAAGTAAGGCATTAATCCTGTCACCTGCTGACATACTAAGTTTGTTACTCATTTTTAGTCCTCCGTTTATATTATTTTAGACCTTATAAATAATAAAGCCAATTTCTTCCGAGTATATATTCTATTCTTTTTCACAATAAAAATCAAGTAAATATTACAATGTTATTACACAAAATAAAAGAATGATATGGGGACGGGTTTGCCTGTCCCCATATCATTCTTATTCAAATATAATATCATCTTCCTCAGGTTTAGTTATCCAAACTGCAAAAATATTTATTAAAAATAGTATGATTATTATAAATAACATACCCAAAATATCTATATGCGGTGAAAAAGCGAATTTTCCCTCTTCTTGTCCCGAAAACAACATAAAATATATAATACCGTTTCCGGCTATGCATCCGAAAATATTTCCGATTACTGCAGCAATTATGCTGATTATGATACCTTCAAGATAAAGCATTTTATCAACCTGTTTTTTGCTCATACCTATAGTACGAAGTATATTTATCTCTGTTTTTCTTACAAGCATCTCAGAACTATTGGTATTTACAGTATTGATCATATATAAAACAAAAATGAATATTAAAAATGTTACAACTGCTGTTTTAACCACCTTAAGTGACGTCATCATGGATTTATAATCCAGTAAATAATCCGAAAAATAATAACCACCATCATTTATAAGTTTATCAAATTCAGGATGTTTATTTTCATTTTTAAATTCAACCATAATTTCATACCAACATACATCAGGTTTAACATTTTTAAATATTTTTTTCTCATCTTCTATATTATATATAATCGTACGCGAGAAACTCGAACTGCTTAAAGAAAAGCTTGAATACCGGGTAAATACTTCAGCAAATCCATTGAAATCCTTTATTTCACCATTGACATATAGGTTACCGCACAATATATCACCGGGATCTTTGTCGTTATTTTCAAAAATGAGTACGCCGGGTTTATTTTCGTCATCCACATATCCATCTGATATATCAGCAAATTCATTATATACTTTCTCAGGAAAACCGTAACACGTATAATTTGTCTTAAAATCATTTTCCTTTATCGATATCATAGCTATACCTTTCATAAAGGTACTTTTTACTTCTCCGGTAGAATCAACCGCATCAGCCATATATTTTGCTTCCGACAAATCATAAGAATCAATTTGACCATCATAAACACATGGAGGTGCTGTCATATCATAAATCGATTTATCCGCTGCAGATATAGTTGTAAGCACAGTAGTTGCAAGAACCGTCCATATGGTAAGCGATACTGTAAGCAAAAGAAATCTTTTCTTATCACGCAATATATTCTTGTATGCATATCCCGCTTCAACACCAAACAGTTTTCCTATCAGCCTTCCTCTGTTGGCTTTAAGCTTATTTTTATCCTGTTTATATTCATCCGTCATTCTTAAAGCATTTATAGGATTTATTTTATACAAC
>DFDU01000006.1 GCA_002369325.1 Lachnospiraceae bacterium UBA3820 | reverse complement strand
GTGTACGGAAAAGAATATGTTTCAGGCAACTGATTCCATCGGCAGTATTATTAATGATTTTCACACGATTTTGACGGATAACGATGCCGGGGAGCTTGAATTTGTCTATCATATACACTAAAATGTAAAATATAAATCAGTCTGATGAGGTGGCAAATGAAGAAAACGGATAAAGATATCTTTAATGAATATGGTTCTTTTGATAAAGTAAGATATGGCTTATTCTTTTTTTTCATGCTTATATTATTTGTTATAATTACGATTTTAAATATCAATATCGGTTCGGTTAATATTTCCGTTTCCGAGATATTTAAAATCATTTTTTTTAAAGAGGGAGAAAGCGGATATTATAATATTATCTGGCATATAAGACTGCCGAGAATCTGCATGGCAGCCATATTGGGCGGAGCGCTTGCCTTATCAGGTCTTCTTTTACAGATATTTTTCAATAATCCGATAGCCGGTCCGTATATTCTTGGTATTTCCTCGGGTGCGAAGATGGTTGTTGCTTTAACGCTTGTATATTTCTTTAAAAGAGTCGGACATGTTTCATCGATTGCACTTGTGGCGGCTGCTTTCGTGGGTTCTATGATTTCCATAGCATTTATACTCTTTCTATCAAGGTATATTAAATCTATGTCTGTGCTTATAATCGGCGGTATAATGATAAATTATATCTGCTCAGCGGTTACTGATTTTGTTGTAACCTTTGCGAGTGATTCGGATATAATTAATCTCCATGGCTGGTCGCTTGGAAGCTTTTCCGCATCTAACTGGAGAGATGTTTTGATTGCATTTGTTATTGTGCTTATTACTTCGATTATAGTATTTTTGCTGTCAAAACCGATAAGTGCATTTTTGCTTGGTGAGTCATATGCAAAAAGCGTCGGAGTAAATGTTAAGATATTCAGAGTTGTTCTGATTCTTTTGTCAAGTATTCTTTCAGCCTGTGTGACAGCCTTTGCGGGACCTGTTTCATTTGTCGGAATTGCGGTTCCTCACCTTGTTAAAAGAGGTCTTAAAACATCAAAGCCTGTTGTGGTTATTCCGGCATGTTTTCTGGGAGGAGGCATATTCTGTATGCTTTGTGATTTGATTGCAAGAACGGCATTTTCACCGACGGAATTAAATATAAGTACGGTAACCGCTATATTCGGAGCACCGATAGTTATTATTGTGCTTTTAGGAAACAGTAAGAGGAGGGATTAGTATGGATTATTTTGTTAAAGCCTCAAAGCTTACTGTGGGATATGATGGAAAAGCGTTGATAAAAGATATGGATTTTGCCGTAAAAAAAGGTGAAATACTTACTCTTATCGGACCTAATGGTTCAGGTAAATCAACCATTCTAAAAAGTATTACAAGACAGCTTGAAAAAATAAGCGGTGCCGTTTATATAGGTGAAAATGAAATAAACGAAATAGATTATAAGGAAATGGCAAAAACAGTTTCGGTGCTCCTTACGGAGCGTGTAAGACCGGAGCTTATGACCTGCTATGATGTGGTTGCACTGGGCAGATATCCGTATACCGGTAAGATGGGTATATTGGACAAAGAAGATAAAAAGATTATAGAAGAAGCGATGGACATAGTCGGAATTAAAGAACTTTCAAACAGGGATTTTCAAAAGCTTAGTGACGGACAAAGACAAAGGGTTTTACTTGCCAGAGCCATATGTCAGAAGCCTTCGGTAATAGTGCTTGATGAGCCGACATCTTATCTGGATATAAAATATAAGGTGGAGCTTTTTGAAATATTAAAAAAGATGGCAAAGGAAGAAAATGTTGCAGTTATCTTATCGCTTCATGAGATAGAACTTGCGGAAAAAATCTCAGACAAAATAATGTGTGTCAAGGGTGATAGGATTTCCTGTTTCGGAACAGTGGAAGAGGTTTTTAAAAAGGATATAATCAAGGATTTATTTGATATAAACGATGAGGAGTTTGAGATGTATTTCTCAAAAGGTATTTTGGTTGATTAAGAGGTGCGTATGGCTAAGGTTATTATGGTTCAGGGAACCATGTCAAGTGTGGGAAAAAGCTTAATAGTTGCCGGACTTTGCAGAGTATTTAAGCAGGACGGATATAAGGTGTGCCCTTTTAAATCTCAAAATATGGCGCTTAATTCGTATATAACAGAAGACGGACTTGAGATGGGTAGAGCTCAGGTTATGCAGGCCGAAGCAGCGGGAATAAAGCCGGATGTTTGTATGAATCCCATATTGCTTAAACCTACAAGTGACGTCGGATCACAGGTTATAGTAAACGGTGAAGTCCTCGGCAATATGAAAGCAAAAGAATATTTTAAGTATAAGAAAACTCTCGTGCCGGAGATAATGAAAGCATTTAACAAGCTTAATGATGAATATGATATTATCGTAATCGAAGGTGCCGGAAGCCCCGCTGAAATAAATTTAAAAGAAAATGATATCGTTAATATGGGTATGGCAAAACTTGCTGATGCTCCCGTTATTCTTGTCGGAGACATAGACAGAGGAGGTGTTTTTGCACAGCTTCTGGGTACGCTTATGCTTCTTGAGGAGGATGAAAGAGCCCGGGTAAAGGGACTTGTTATAAATAAATTCAGAGGGGATAAAAGTATACTTGATCCCGGAATCGAAATGCTTTATGAAAAATGCAAAGTGGATGTTGTCGGAGTTTTGCCGTACATGAAGCTTAATCTTGAGGATGAGGATAGTCTCGCGGAAAGGTTTGAAAAAAGTGATAAAGTAAATAAAAACGAAGCTGAAGAGGACGAGAATAGGATTGAAATTGCCGTAGTAAGACTTCCTCATATTTCTAATTTTTCGGACTTTAACATATTTGAGCAAAGTGATTTGATTAGTTTAAGATATGTCGAAAATGCTGCAGCACTCGGTAAGCCGGATATGGTTATTCTTCCGGGAAGCAAAAATACTATCAGTGATATGCTGTGGTTAAGAGAAAAAGGTTTTGAGGCATCAATAAAAAAACTGTCAGAGGAAGAAACGGTTATCTGGGGAATATGCGGCGGATATCAAATGCTCGGCTGTACGATTAGTGATGATGGCGGATATGAAGAGTCCGGAAGTATTAAGGGAATGGAGCTTCTCCCGGTGGATACCTCCATAAGTAAAAATAAAACGCGTAAGCAAATTAAAGGAAAAATCGGAAAAATCGGAGGAATCTTTGAAGCGATTTCCGATAAAGAATTTGAAGGATATGAAATTCATATGGGAGTTTCAAGGATAAAGGATATTTCCGATAAGAAGGCATTATCCGGGCAAAATGAATCAGATGTCGTGGTACAAAGGGGCAATGTATACGGAACCTATGTACACGGAATATTTGACAGTAAGGAAATTGTATCGACGATAATGAGGATTTTAGCGTCAAAAAAAGGTATAATTCCCGATGAAAGGATAGATAAAATTAAAAGCTATAAAGACATAAAAAAAGAGGACTTTGACAAACTAGCGGATACTGTAAGAGAGTATATGAATATTGATAAAATTTATTCCATGTTGAAATAAAAAATAAATGCACAATCATCTAAAATATGTTAGAATAAATATATATTATTTTCGGACGATAGTGCTTTTATGTTGAGAAGTGGGGATTACGGCATGGATAATGAAAAAAGAGAAGCATTTTATATCATATTTGAAAAATTAGTGGATGCAATGAATGATCCTGATAGTTTTGATCGTGAACGGTTCGTGGAATTGCTTAATGAATTCAGTGATTTGTTCCACATAGCGAAGGGTGTAACCGAGTTTTATAAAAATGCCAAAGATGAAAGACTTGGAAAAGGGGAAATACTTATCGATCGCGATAACGGAAAAGGTGAAGTTCCCGTTATAGAAAGAAGGATTGTTACAAAACTAAAGGCAGTCATCAAGGGCACGATTTATACAGCTAAGGAAGATGCTGATCTTAGCGAAGAAGAGCTTCGTAAAATTGATCTTGTTCTTCGTGTATTGCTCGGATTTGTCGGCAGAAATCGTTTGCAAAATGCCATGGAAGCTTTTGCTTTTAATGATGAAGGCGGCTATCCTAATTTCAGAGCCTTTTTGCGCTTTATAGGACAGATGAAGGAAAAGGGCGGTTTGTATGGATATACAGCGGCTTGTTATAATTTATATCATTTTTCTGTAATAAATCGTGAAATTGGACGTGAAGCCGGAGATGTGGTATTCAAAAAAAATTATATGCTTGTTTCCGGGGTTGTTGGTGAAGATGGTATTGTCTGCCGATTGGGCGGAGACAATTTTATAATGATTTTCAGAAATGAATTAACGGAGCAGGTTTTGGAAATATTGGGAGGCGTTCCGGTAGCATATGATGAAACCGGTGAAAGCAGGGTTGAGATTTCCGCAAGTGCGGGGCTTTATGTGGCAACCAAGGATTTTGAGTTAAGGTCCGAAAGCGATATCATGGAGCGTATTATGCCTACTTCACAGGCTGCAAGACGTGAAGAAAGTGAACGTATTCTTTATTTTGATGAAAAGATGATAAAGAGTAAAGAAATTTCAATGCGTACGCAGAGAAGATTTCCCGAGGCGTTAAAGAAGAAGGAATTTAAGGTTTATTATCAGCCTAAGGTAAATGTTTATACAGGAGAGCTTGTAGGCGCCGAGGCACTTTGCAGATGGATACATAATGGTAAGATTATTCCTCCGGGAGAGTTTATTCCTGTATTGGAGCAAAATACTAATATATGCAGACTTGATTTTTATATGCTTGAAGCAGTTTGTATGGATATAAGAAGATGGCTTGATCAAGGGAAAAAACCGGTTCGTGTATCGGTTAATTTTTCAAGAAAGCATCTTGTTGATGTGGATTTACTCGATCATATTATGTACATTGTTGATTCTTACAATGTGCCTCATAATTACATAGAAGTTGAGCTTACCGAGACAACCACGGATGTCGGATTCAAGGATTTGAAGCGTGTAGTAAACGGATTGCAGGAACAGGGAATATGTACTGCGGTAGATGATTTCGGTATGGGTTATTCTTCTCTTAATCTCATACGTGAGGTACCTTGGAATATTCTTAAGATAGACAGATGTTTTCTTCCTCTTGATGAGGATAATAAATACAGCACTACAAGTCTTATGTACAGGCATGTTATTATCATGGCACAGGAGCTCGGACTTGAAATTGTAACCGAGGGTGTTGAAACAGCCGAGCAGGTGGAAATATTAAGACAGAACCATTGCGAGATAGCACAAGGCTTTTTCTTTGATAAACCGCTTCCTGTAGAGGAGTTTGAGACAAGAATGAAAAATCATTTTTATGAATTACCGTAATGTTTAATGCAATTCATAATTTTTAGTTGATAATGGAGTTTGTTATGTTGGATAATGATTTAATTAAAGATTATGAACGCATATTATTTAAAGAATTATTAAGCAAGAAAAATGAAATAGCTGTAATAGACGGCGAATATTATAAAAAAGTAAAAGAACGTTGGGACATGACTGCCAAGCCTCTTGATAGTCTTGGAGTGTTTGAAGATATTACTGCTAAGATTGGCAGTATATTAAAAACCTCAAAGATTAATCTTGAGAAGAAGGCAGTCATTGTTATGTGTGCAGATAACGGTGTAGTTGAGGAAGGTATAAGCCAAAGCGGAAGCGAGGTTACATTGGCTGTTGCAAGAGCTATGGGAAAAAATAAATCTTCGGTGGGTAAAATGGCGGCTGTAAGCAAGGCAAAGGTAATACCTGTTGATATAGGTATAAATACCGATGAGACGATACCGGGAGTTCTGGACAAAAAAGTTGCAAAGGGTACAAGAAATTTTGCCGTTGAACCGGCTATGTCAAAAGAAGAATTGTATCGTGCAATCCAGGTTGGTATGGATATGGTTTTATATTGTAAACAAAACGGATACTCGATAATCGGCATAGGTGAAATGGGAATAGGTAATACAACCACAAGCAGTGCCGTGGCGATTTCTGTTTTATCGGGCAGAAATAAAAAAGAAAAAGAATTTGATTATTATATAAATGAGCTTGTGGGTAGAGGTGCCGGCTTAAGCAATGATGGACTTTCCAGAAAGAAAAAGATAATTAAAGAAGCAATTATAAAATATGAATTATACAATGCGGATATATTGACGATTCTTCAAACTGTCGGAGGTTTGGATATAGCCGGACTGGTTGGAGTTATAGTAGGGGGAGCATGTTATGGAATTCCTGTAGTATTGGATGGAGTGATCAGTGCCGTGGCCGCACTTGCGGCAGTAAGTTTATTTTCCGGAATTAAGCATTTTTTAATAGCTTCTCATATGGGAAAGGAACCTGCGATGAAATATATTTATGATGAGCTTGAACTGGAGCCTGTAATATATGGAAGGCTTGCACTTGGCGAAGGTACGGGAGCTGTTATGATGTTTACTCTTTTGGATAATGCACTTTCGATTTACAATGAGCAGACAACGTTTAATGATATAAAGATTGAGGCGTATGAAAGACTTGTATGATGGTTTTTGTTTATGGCGGCAGCGGAAGCGGAAAGTCCGCTTTTGCCGAAAAAAGAATTTCGGAATTAAATAATGGTAACAGCCTTTATTATCTTGCAACTATGCATGTCTTTGATAATGAGGATCTGGAACGTATAAAAAGGCATAAGAAGCTTCGCTTGGGAAAAGGTTTTATAACACTTGAAAAATCAAAAAATGTCGGGGATATTTTGGATGAGTTGAATAAAGAAAAAAGTGATATATTGCTTGAATGTATGTCCAATCTTGTTGCAAATGAAATGTTTGATGAAGAAATATACAAGGAAAACGATGCTGGGTCAAATAATGATAATATTATCGGAGACGATAAGATAAAGCTTATATTTAAAAAGATAAAAAAGGATATATTAAAGCTTAAAGAAGGCTCGGAAAATTTGGTAATAGTATCAAATAACATATTTGAAGACGGATATACCTATGATAAATCCGTTGAGGATTACAAGCGCCTTTTGGGAGATATAAACAGATATATTACGATGATTAGCGATGAGGTATGGGAGGTTGTTGCCGGAATACCGATACGCGTGAAATGAGGATAAAAATGTCATTTATAAAAGCATTTTGTATAGCATTTTCAATTTATTCAAGAATACCGGTTCCACAGTTCAAGTGGGAAAAAAAGGATATGCAATATCATTTGATTTTCTTTCCGCTTGTCGGAACTCTTATAGGCGGCCTGCTGGTTATATGGGACATGGTTTGTTCTTATATCGGAGCAAGTCCGCTTGTCTATGCTTGTATTGGTACTGCTATACCGATTATTGTAACGGGAGGATTTCATATAGATGGATTTATGGATACCATGGATGCCTTTAAGTCTTATAAGTCAAAAGAAGAAAAACTTATGATATTGAAGGATCCGCATATAGGAGCATTTTCCGTGATTATGCTTGCGGCGTGGGGGCTTTGCTTTATGGGCGCTTATTCGTATATATATGAAACAGACAAAGCCGGCAGTGGTATTCTTTTTGTGTTTGTCGGAATATTTTTCCTTTCGCGTATATTAAGTGCAATCACAGTTGTGTCATTTAAGAATGCAAAAAAGGATGGTATGCTTCAAGAATTTAAAGAAAGTGCGGTATCAAAAAAAGGCTTTGTAAGAGTTATACTTATTTTTGAACTCGCTGCCTGTTTAATTTACATGTTTCTTTTTGATTGGATTTTGGGAGTGTTGATTTTTATCACTTCGGTTTTGTATTTGATATATTATTATATAAAAACCAAAAAGGAATTCGATGGAATAACCGGAGATACTTCAGGCTTTTTGGTTGTTTCGCTTGAGGTTATTCTTACTGTGGTTATTGCAGTGTATGCTGCATTAATTTAAGGCTTTTATTAAAATATGTAATAATGCTGTAATAGCTGAAGATTTTTAAATAAGGGTGAGATTATGATTTTTGTTATAGGTGGTTATTCGCAGGGAAAACTTGATTATATAAAAAAAAGATTTATGAGCGAAAAAATAAATATTATAGATGCCGCCGAATTAATAATTGACGCAAAGTCAGAATATTTTGAAATAAGTTCGGCCCAAATAGTAATTATAAATAATATAAATATCGCTATCGCAGATATTATTAAAAATGGAAAAAGTCCTGAGGATGCGATAAAGAAAATGATAAAGGATTATCCTGATGCGGTTATAATAAGTGATGAAGTGGGAAACGGTATAGTTCCCGTAGATAAAAATGAAAGACTTATAAGAGAAAAAATCGGAAGAGTGCAATGTTTACTGGCAAACGAGGCCGAGGAGGTAATAAGAGTAATTTGCGGAATAGGTCAAAGAATAAAATAAAATTTTTAATCATCAGACATGGAAGTACTAAAGGAAATGAAGAGAAAAGATATATAGGAAGAACCGATGAGAGCCTGTCCGAAAACGGGATGAATAAAATCGGCGAAAAAAAATCTGTTTATAAAAAAACGGATTTGCTTTTTGCAAGTCCCATGAAAAGATGCAGACAGACAGCCGGGATACTTTTTCCGTACAATGAAGCAATAATTATAGATGAGCTTAGAGAAATGGATTTTGGCTGCTTTGAAGGTAAGAATTTTAGTGAACTTTCGGATGACGCAAGATATAAGGAATGGGTTGACTCGGGATGTAAAGGGATGATTCCTGATGGAGAAGGCTTTGATGATTTTATTAATAGATCTGTAACAGGGTTTGAAAAATGTCTGGACATATGCAAGATGCATGCGGATATTGAATTGGCTACGGCGGTAGTTCACGGAGGGACGATTATGGCCGTTTTGAGCAGCTTGACAGGTAAGGATTTTTTCGATTTCCATACTAAGAATGGAGAAGGTTATTGTCTTGAATTGGAAGATAATAAATTGACAACATTTAATAAAATATCTTTTGATTAAACAAATAATGAGAGTATGACGTTATGAAATATCATTTAATAGCATTTGTTGCGGGATTTATTATGGACTTGATTATCGGTGATCCGCATTGTATTCCGCATCCGGTAAGAGCAATAGGTTTGCTTATAGCCCGTTTTGAAAAGAAATGGAACGATAAGGATGAAAAAAAAGCATTGAAAAAGGGTCGGCTTATGGTTGTTATTGTTTCGGCTTTAACCGTAATAACGACATTGGCACTTTTAATATGTGGGTATATTGTAAATAAATATCTCGGTATTATAATCGAAGCTGTCATGACATGGCAGATACTTAGCGTAAAATGTCTGCGTGTCGAAAGTATGAAGGTTTATAAGAAGTTGAAAGAAAAAGATATAAAAGGAGCAAGAAGGGAACTTTCGATGATTGTCGGAAGAGACACGGAAAGGCTTGATTATGAAGGCATATCGAGAGCGGCGGTTGAAACAGTTGCCGAAAATACTTCCGATGGGGGTATAGCTCCCATGATATATACCGCAATCGGCGGACCGGTTATGGGTTTTTTGTATAAAGCAATTAATACCATGGATTCTATGGTAGGATATAAAAATGAAAGATATAAAAGCTTTGGACGATGTGCGGCAAAGTTTGATGATATTGTAAATTATTTTCCTTCAAGAATAAGCGCATATATTATGATTTTTGCGTGTATGTTTTTGGGTAAGGAATTTGACGAAAAAAATGCTTATAAAATTTATAAACGAGACAGACGAAAACATGCCAGTCCGAATTCAGCTCAGACAGAAAGCGTATGTGCCGGAGCACTTTCGGTAAGACTTGCCGGAGATGCATATTATTTCGGAGAGCATGTAAAAAAAGAATATATAGGCGATGATATAAAAAAAATATCCCATGAGGATATAAAAAAAGCAAATATTCTTTTATATATGACTGCGTTTATAAGTGAAATTCTTTTATCGTTAATTATGTTTATAATGGTTTTAATATGAGAAATAGGACTGCTATATAATAATGCAGTCCTATTTTTCATTTGGTATATATTCTAAAATATCTTCGGTTTTGCATTTTAATATGCTGCACAATAAATCTATAGTAACAGTAGATATAGGCATATTATGTTTCAATCTGTGAAGAGTTCCGGGGTTAACATTGTGCTTGTGTACAAGCGTATACCAATTATCTTCTGATTTTTCCAATGTTTTCCAAAATGGTTCGTAAGTAATCATTTTTTTCCTCCGCCAGTACTGTATGCATTAATGATATTATGGGTTGTATTATTTGAATAGATTGGATATAATATACTTACAGATAAAAATTTTAGTATAATGGTTTATTTTTTTGAAGAACTGTGATATTGTATTTTATAAATATAAAATGGAGGCGATGATATTGTTTTTTGGTTTCGGGAAAAATAATAAATCAAAAGAAGAGTTGGACAAGGCCTTTGAAGAGGAAAAGGAGGAAATAAGAAAAATAGTCAAAGATGCTGCTCCAAGGGTCAGTGCTGCCATAAGGGAGCAAAGAATAGATGAGGAAAGACGAAGAAGGATAAAAGAAGAAAAAGCCGAAAGAAAAAGAATAAGGAAAAAGTTGAAAAGAATATGATATAATTCATATTCTTTTCGTTGTTTTATGATAAAAGTATTTACTAATAAATATAGTAAAATAAGCTCTGTTTTGATATAATCATATAGGTATTCATATAGGCTTTATCAGATAATAAATGTTGAAATTTTGCAGGTGAAAAGATGATTCATGGCGGAGATGTTTATAGAAACAGTATTGATATGGATTTTTCGGTTAATGTAAATCCTTTGGGTATATCGGAATCTGTTAAAAAAAGTATAAATAATCTTAATGAGTTTATAGGTTTGTATCCGGATTATAAATCGGAGACATTGGTAAAAAAACTAAGTGATATATGGAATATAAAAGAAAACGGTATCGTTTGCGGAAACGGAGCCTCGGAACTTATTATGGCTGTGGTTCATGCCATAAAACCCAAAAAAGCATTGCTTCCCGTTCCGTCTTTTTACGGATACAGGCATGCTATTATCTCATGTGACGCCGAGGTGGTATATTATTACCTGAAGGAAGAAAATAATTTCCTGATTGATGAGGGCATTATTGATTTGGTAAAAAAAGAAGATAATCCGGATTTGATTATAATCGCAAATCCCAACAATCCGACCGGAAAATATATAGATTCCGCCTTGCTGAAGGAATTGCTGGATGAATGTTGCAAAAAAAATATAACGGTACTTTTGGACGAATGCTTCATGGAGCTAAGCGATGAAAGAGACAGAACCATGATTAATAATATCTTTGAATGGGATATCCTTCTTGTGCTCAGGGCATTTACGAAAACCTTTGCAATGCCTGCGCTAAGGCTCGGATATTTAATCGGAGCCGATCCGGATAAGCTTTCTATGATAAGAAAGCAATTACCTGAATGGAATGTTTCACTTGTTGCTCAAAGAGCCGGGGAGGCTGCGCTTGATGATATTTCTTATCTTGAAAGAGCAAGGGAAATAATATTCCGTGAACGTCGATTTTTAACCAAAGAGCTTGATGCAATCGGAATTAAAACTTATCCTTCGTCTACGGATTTTATCCTGATTCAAACAAAAATGCCTTTGTTTGAAAAATTGCTTGATAAAAAAATACTGATAAGAAGTTGCAAGGATTTTTTGGGACTGGATAAGGATTATTACAGAATAGCCATAAAGCAGCATGATGAAAATATAAAATTGATTGAAAGCATAAAAAAGATTGCGGAGACAAAATGATGATAGATATAGAATATGTTAAACCCGGCGAAATAGAAAAAAGAAGCTTTGAAATAATTTCAAATGAACTTGAACAAAGAGGAATAATCCTGCCAAAAGAACAGGAGCTTATAACAAAACGTGCCATACATACAAGTGCTGACTTTGATTATGCGGATACGCTTTGCTATTCTGATGGCGCTGTAAGAGGTGCGATGGAGCTTATAAAAAACGGTGCTGATATTGTGACAGATACCAATATGGCATTATCCGGTATAAACAAAAAAGTACTTGAAACATACGGAGGCAAAGCTCACTGTTTTATGGCAGATGAGCAGGTGGCAGAGGAAGCAAATAAAAGGGGTATGACAAGAGCTTCCGTCAGCATGGAAAAAGCGCTTGAAATAAATAAGCCTGTTATTTTTGCGATAGGAAATGCACCGACTGCACTTATTTCTTTATATGAAAATATGCAGGCAGGTAAAAGAAAACCTGATTTTATAATCGGTGTTCCGGTGGGTTTTGTAAATGTTGAGGCAGCAAAGGAATTATTCATTAATTCGGATGTGCCGTATATTATAAATCGTGGAAGAAAAGGCGGCAGCAATATTGCCGCGGCTATATGTAATGCTCTTATTTATATGGTAAGGGATGACCGGGAGGTATAAATGAGATACGGATTTACTACGGGAAGCTGTGCGGCAGCGGCGGCAAAGGCGGCGGCTTATATGCTTCTTACCGGTATTAAAAAAAATGAGATAAAAATAAAAACTCCAAAGGGGATTGAATATATTGCAGCCATACATGATTTAAGAAAGGGCGAAGATGAAGTGTCCTGTGCCGTCATGAAGGACGCCGGTGATGATCCTGATGTGACCAGTGGATGCCTGATTTATGCATCTGTTGCAGTAAAAAAACAAAATCAGCCGAAAGACGGAAAACAGAATATTGTTATAAATATTGACGGAGGAAAAGGCGTCGGACGTGTTACAAAGCCGGGGCTTGATCAGCCTGTGGGAGCGGCTGCGATAAATCATGTTCCGAGAGAGATGATAGATAGTGAAGTAAGAGAAATTTGTGAAGCTATTGACTTTAACGGAGAGCTTGATGTGGTAATATTTGTTCCGGACGGAGAGAAAATTGCGAAAAAAACATTCAATGAAAAGCTTGGAATAATCGGCGGTATATCTATTATCGGAACAAGCGGAATTGTTGAGCCGATGAGCAGTCAGGCACTGCTTGATACGATAAGGACATTTCTTAACCAAAGAAGGGCACAGGGATATGATTATGTTGCGATTTCTCCGGGAAATTACGGAACGGATTATATGCTTAAAACCTATGGTTATGATCTTGATAAAAGTATAAAATGCAGTAATTTTATCGGTGATACCGTTGATATGGCGGCAGAGCTTGGCTTTAAGGGTGTATTGCTGACAGGACATATAGGTAAGCTTGTTAAGGTATCCGGCGGAATGATGAATACTCATTCAAAAGAAGGAGATTGCCGTATGGAGCTTATTGCGGCAGCGGGAATAAAAGCCGGGGTTTCGCAGGCTGCATTAAAGAAGGTTTTGGATTGTGTGGCAACCGAGGAGGCTTTAAGACTTATTGAGTCGGAAAACAAGCTGGATATAGTTATGAAATATATTATGGAAAAGGTAATGTATTATTTGAATAAAAGAGCAGGCGATGCGCTTGATATGGAATGTATTATTTATTCCAATGAGCTTGGCGAGCTTGCGAAAAGTGAGGGTGCGGATAAATGGTTAACTTTGTTGGTGCAGGAACGGGAGCAGTAGATTTAATAACGGTAAGAGGGATGAAACTCTTGTCAAAAGCGGATGTAATTATATATGCAGGTTCTCTGGTGAATAAGGAATTGCTTGGATATGCGAAGGAGGATTGTCTTATTTATGACAGTTCAAAGCTTGATTTTGATGAAATTATGGAGATTATGCTTGAGGCTGAAAAAAATGGTAAGATGACGGTAAGACTTCATACGGGAGATCCGAGTATCTACGGTGCCATCAGAGAGCAAATGGATGAATTGGACAGGCATGGCATTGAATATAAAACCTGTCCGGGAGTGAGTGCGTGCTTCGGTGCTGCTGCATCACTAAATCTTGAATATACCCTGCCGGATATTTCACAATCCCTTATTATCACGCGTATGGAAGGAAAGACATCCGTTCCGCCAAAGGAATCGATAGAGAGCTTCGCGGCACATAATTGTTCCATGGCAATATATCTTAGCACCGGACTTTTGGATGAGCTTGCAAAAAAGCTTGTTGAGGGAGGATATACGGAGGATACACCTTGTGCCTTGGTATATAAGGCAACATGGCCGGATGAAAAAAGCTTTATATGTACGATAGGAACACTTTATGAAACCGCTGTAAAAAATGATATAAAAAAGACAGCTATAGTGCTTGTCGGGGAAGCAATTGCCTCAAAGGATTATTCGAAGTCGCGATTATACGATAAATACTTCTCGACCGAATTCAGAAAAGCAAAGGATGAAAATGATTAATAAATTTGATTTATAAGAGGATAATGCTCTATGTTTTTTTCAATAATCAGTTTTACAAAAAACGGATATGAATTATCAAAGAAAATACAGGAAAAAATAAAAAAACATGATCCGTCATATCGTGTGTCTTGCTTTGTTAAGTGTGAGGCATTAAATAATGAGACCGGTTATGTAAATGAGGATATTAAAACATGGACTAAAGAGAGATTTTCGGATAAAGATGTTATAATATTTATCGGCTCAACCGGTATAGCGGTACGTGCCGTATCAGGAGTTGCGGAGAATAAAATGACAGACAGTCCGGTTATTGTTATAGATGAAAAAAACAATTTTGTTATTCCATTATTATCAGGCCATATGGGAGGAGCCAATGAGATTTCCATCATGCTTGCAAAGCTGCTTGAAGCCTGTCCCGTAATAACCACAGCAACGGATATAAATGATAAATGGGCAGTCGATACATTTGCAAAAGAAAAAAAACTGCAAATTTTAAACAAAGAAAAAATCAGGAAAGTAAGTTCAAAAAGCCTTGAAGGTAAAAGGATAAGGATTATGGTTCCGGGAGCTTCGGTCGAAGGTGCGGATGTGATAGTTCTTGATAAAGCTTATAAGGATATTGATGAAGTAATGGAAATTTATAAGTATGCTCCTGAACAAATGCCGCTTCTTCTTTGTCCAAAGGAGTATATACTGGGAATAGGTTGTAAAAAAGGGAAAACAGTTACCGAAATAGAAGCTGCCGTGTCGGACTTGCTTGAAAAAAACAAAATAGATATTAATCAAATTGCGTGTATTGCATCGGTTGATCTAAAAAAAGAAGAAGAAGGCATTTTAAAATTTGCGGATAAAAATAAAATTGAATATTTGACATTTACCGCTGAAGAGCTATCTAAGGTGGAAGGTGATTTTACCGAATCGGAATTTGTGAAAGAAAAAACAGGAGTCGGTAATATTTGCGAAAGAGCGGCTCTTAAGGCATGTAAATACGGCGGCAGGCTTATATGCTCCAAGAGTGTTTATAACGGAATAACTCTTGCAATTGCAAAAAGGAAAATAAAAATAGATTAGTCTTATTGAAAGTATATATGATAATATTTTTAAGATAAATTAAAAAGCAGGTATAAAAATGAAAAAAATAATCAATGTAATCGGAATGGGACCGGGAAACGAAAATTATATGACCGAAGAAGCAAAAAATGCTTTGGATAATTCGGATATTATAGTTGGTTATGGTGTTTATCTTGAGCTTTTGGGAGAAAGATATAAGGATAAGGAATTGTATCAAACGCCTATGAAGCAGGAAGAAAAAAGATGCAGATATTGTTTTGAGAAGGCAGTTGACGGAAAGAAGGTTTCGCTTATATGCAGCGGTGATGCCGGAATTTACGGGATGGCCTCACTTATGTATGAAATCGGTAAGGAATATCCTGATTGTGAGCTGAATATAATACCGGGTATTACTGCGGCAAGCAGTGGAGCGGCATTGCTCGGTGCACCGCTTAATCATGATTTTTGTGTTATAAGTCTTTCGGATTTACTGACACCATGGGAAAAAATCGAAAAGAGACTGAGAGCTGCAGCCGAGGCGGATTTTGCGATTGCGATATATAATCCTTCAAGTCATAAAAGAGCGGATTATTTGCAAAAAGCATGCGATATACTTCTGGAAAAAATAGAGCCATCAAGACCTTGCGGATATGTTTTTAACATTGGCCGGGAAGGAACAAAGACAGTGGTATGTACTCTGGAGGAATTAAGAGTGGCAAAGACGGATATGTTCACTACCGTTTTTGTCGGTAATTCAACTTCGTATATAACAGACGGAAAGCTGGTTACAAAAAGAGGATATCCGGTTGAAAAATAGATTTGGATCAAGGGGATAACAAATGAAAAATATTATGATTTTTTCCGGCACAACGGAAGGAAGAACCTTATCGCTTCTTTTGTCTGAAAATAAAATAAAACATATAGTCAGCGTCGCAACCGATTACGGAGAAAAGCTCGGAGAAACGTCTTCTTTTGCTGTAATAAAAAAGGGACGTATGGATGAAGCGGATATGGAGGCTTTCTTTGATGAAAAGAAGCTTGATGTGGTAATAGATGCAACGCATCCGTATGCCAAAGAGGTTACAGAAAATATCAAAGAAGCATCAAAAAAAACAGGTGTTAAATATATGAGATATGTAAGAAATACGGATTATGAAAATAAACAGATTGATAAAATCAGATATTTTAAATCCGTTGAAGAATGTGTTTTTGCTCTTTCAAAATCAAAAGGAAATATTCTTCTTACAACCGGAAGTAAGGAGCTTTCAGCCTTTTGTGAGGACGAAAAAATAAAGGAAAGAATTATAGCCAGAGTGCTTCCGGGAATTGAAAGCATAAAACTTTGTGAAGAAAACGGTCTGTCGGGAAAACAGATAATAGCTATGCAGGGACCGTTTTCGTATGAAATGAATATGTCAATGATAAAGCAATTTGATATAAAATATATGGTAACAAAACAAAGCGGCAGGATAGGTGGATTCGATGAAAAATATCTTGCGGCAAAGAATTCATGGGTTGAGCTTTTTGTTATCGGTCTTTCCGAAAATGAAAAGGGAAACAGTTTGAAAGAAATATGTGATGAGCTTGGTATTAAGGATATCAATCTTTCAAAAACAGCTAATAAAATAAATATAGCATTGATTGGATGCGGTATGGGCTCCAAGAGCTTTCTTACCAATGCTGCAAGTGAATTCATAGATGAGGCTGATATTATACTCGGGGCGGAAAGATTGATAAAACCTTATACGGCAAAAGTCGAAAAAAAGGCATACTATCTTGCTGATGATATAATTCCTTATCTTGAAAGCAAACAACAGGACAGGGACAGTATGTTAAATGTTGCTGTTTTATTTTCCGGTGATACAGGCTTTTTCAGCGGAGCTGATAAGCTGTCGAAGGCGTTAAATAAGGCTTGCGCCAACGGAAGGATAAATGCTGACATAAAAATAATACCCGGTATTTCTTCGGTTTCATATCTTGCTGCAAAGCTCGGTGAGAGCTGGAATAACTCAAGAATAATGAGCATACACGGAAGAAAAGATAATGAGAATTTGCAAAAGGAAATTAAAGAAGCTGTTATGACAAGCTTTAAGTCCTACATATTGCTTTCCGATAAAAAACAGTTTTTAGAACTTTTGAATTTCCTGAAGGAAAACGGATTATTACAATGTGAAGTTTATGCCGGATATCAAATGTCCTATGATGAAGAAAAAATAATAAAAATAGATATTGCCGCATATGATGAGACCGAAACTGAAAATGAATTAAAAGACGGATTATATACCTGCCTAATTAAAAATAATTCTGTATCCGAGGTTGATTTAACGGGTGATAAAAATTCTTCATCAGATATGGATAAATGTTTAAATATATATTTTAAAGATGAAAAATTCAAGCGCGGTAAAGTTCCTATGACCAAGGAGGAGGTCAGGGCATTAAGCATAGCAAAGCTTGGTTTAAGGACTTCTTCGGTTGTATATGATGTGGGAAGCGGAACCGGTTCTATAGCGGTTCAGATGGCGGCAATGTCGGATAAGTTAAAAATTTTTGCTATTGAAAGAAAAAAGGAAGCCATAGAGCTTATCAGAGAAAACTGCAGGATATTTAACGTTAATAATGTTACTGTTTGTGAAGGAGAAGCTCCGGATGCTTTTGAAGGTCTTCCTGCACCGACTCATGCATTTATAGGCGGAAGCGGTGGTAAACTTACAGATATTCTTAAAAGGTTATATGAAAAAAATGCTGATATGAGAATTGTTATAAATGCAGTCAGCACGGAAACCATGCAATTATGTATGGAACTGGAAAGAAGTTTTAAGATAAAAGATTTTTCTATGATTCAACTTGGAATAACGGGGCTTAATCATATCGGAGAACATCATTTGTTAAAAAGTGAAAATCCTATTTGGATATGTTCTTTTGAATTTGATAATTAAGGGGAAAATATGAGCATACCAAGAATAATGATTGCGGCAACGGGAAGCGGTTGCGGAAAAACTCTGATAACATGTTCGTTGCTGGGTGCATTAAAAAAAATGAATATTGATGTTGCTGCTTTTAAATGCGGACCGGATTATATAGATCCCATGTTTCACAGAACCGTTCTGGATATACCGTCGGATAATCTGGATACATATTTTACGGGAAAAGAAAAGACAAAGGAAATATTTGATTCTTTTTCAAAAGGACATGAGTTAGCAGTTATTGAAGGCGTTATGGGCTTATATGACGGTGCCGGAGGAGTAAGCCTGGAGGGCTCTTCCTATGAACTGGCAAGCATTACTCATACACCTGTAATTCTTGTTATTGATGCACATGGTATGGGACGTTCGGTAGTGCCGATTATAGCGGGAATGCTTTCTTACGATAAGGAAAAACTTATAAAGGGAGTGATTCTTAATCGTGTTTCAAAAAGCTATTTTTCTACTTTATCCAAGCTTATCAAGGAAGAGCTTGATATAGAGGTTCTTGGATATTTTGAAAAAAAGAACGAATTAAGTATTTCAAGCAGACATCTTGGGCTTACACTTCCATCAGAGATAGATAATATAAAAGCAAAACTTGATATGGGTGCCGAATATATTTGTGAATCGGTTGATATCGAAAGGATAAAAGAAATTTCAAAATGCTTCGGATATGATGAGGATAAAATAAATAATTTTTTGACATATGAAAATGAAAAAAAGAATGGCGGTAAAATAACACTTGCAGTAGCTAGAGATGAGGCGTTTTGTTTTTATTACGAAGCTAATCTTCGTATGTTTAAAGAAAGAGGCGTGAAGATAGAATTCTTTTCGCCTTTACATGATAAAAAGATTCCCGGGAACTGTTCGGGTATACTTTTGGGAGGAGGATATCCCGAACTTTATGCAAAGCAGCTTTCGGAAAATAAAAGTATGCTTTCTTCGATAAATGAGGCAATAAAAAACGGTATTCCTTCGCTTGCCGAATGCGGAGGTTTCATGTATTTACACAGGGAGCTTGAGGATGCCGATAATAATATTTATAATCTTGCGGGCGTGATAGATGAAAGGGTTAGTTATGTCGGAAGACCTGTGAGATTCGGGTATATAGAGATAAGAGATAAGAACGGATTGTTTTTATTAAAGGATAAAAGGATAAAAGGTCATGAATTTCATTATTATGACAGTACAGGAAACGGAGACGGAGCTATAGCGGTAAAACCGGTTTCAAATAAGACCTGGGATTGCTGCTATATCAAAGATAATCATTTTTGGGGATTCCCGCATCTTTATTATCCTTCATGTCCCGAATTTGTTGAGGCTTTTATTGACAAAATGAAGCATTTTTGATTAACTTGATTTTGGAGTGAATCATATACAAGATAGGGGAGATTATTATGAAAAATTCCGGCAGATTTTTCGAAAACAGGGATTGCGAGTATTATCCGTGCCATAAAAATATAGAAGAGATAAATTGTCTTTTTTGTTATTGTCCGATGTATCATTTGGAACATTGCCCCGGAAATCCGTCTTATAAAGAAAAGGACGGAAGGAAGATTAAAATTTGCACGGAATGTACATTTCCTCATCAGGCGGATAATTATGATACCATTATAAATATACTCAAAAAAGGAGTGTAGAAATGAAAAATAAAATAAAAAATATAATTAAAAAAACAGTTTTATTTTCAGTATTTGCTGCTGCAGTTTCTTTTAGCGGTATTATTTCATATGCGGGTACACATAATAAAAATGTTACAGTTAATTCTGCCGACAAAGAATTACTATCGGAAGAGGATGCGGTAAAAGAAGAAAAAACTCACAAGGTGGATTTTACCGGAAACGGTGTCGGATATACATCCATTTTATATGATAATACCACAGGTATGCCGACCTCGGAGGCAAATGCGATAGCACAGACTTCAGACGGATTTATATGGATAGGAAGTTACAGTGGTCTTATCAGATATAATGGTAAAGATTTTGAACGATTTGATGCATCAAACGGAATAGCAAGTGTTGTAAGTCTTTATGTCGACAGCAAAGACAGGTTATGGATCGGGACAAATGATAACGGAGTTGCCGTTTATAAGGATGGGGAGTTTACCGTTTACGGACAGGTGGAAGGCCTTAATTCATATTCCATACGTGCGATGGTTGAGGATGAGGAAGGAAATATAATAATCGGCTCCACACAGGGACTTGCATATGTTGACAATGATAATACTTTTCATTTAATAAATGAGCCACAGGTAAATAATGAATATATTTACCAGCTTATGATGGGACCTAACGGAGTTATATACGGCGAAACATTGAGCGGTTCCATATTTACATTGGAAAATAAAAAGGTTACTGCCTTTATGAGTGGTAAGGAAATGAATTTCGGTTTTGTTACTTCTGTATATCCGGACTCCCAAAATCCCGGATTCGTCTATCTGGGAACCGACGAGTCGGAAGTGATTTACGGAAATATGGAAGAAGATTTAAAAAATTATCAAGTCATTTCAGTGTCACCGCTCGTAAATATAAATTCATTATCCTATGTAAACGGTTATATATGGCTTTGTGCGGATAACGGAATCGGCTTTATAAAGGATAATAAAAGGTTCACGCAGATTAAGAATCTTAAAATGGATAATTCTATTGATAAGATGATGATGGATTATGAAGGCAATCTTTGGTTTACATCATCGAGACAGGGCGTCCTTAAAATATGTGAATGCAGATTTACGGATATAAGTAAGGTCGCTTCACTGGGAAATATGGTTGTAAATACGACCTGTAAATATAACGGGAAATTATATATAGGAACCGATAAGGGTCTTTATATATTAAATGATGATTATAAGATAAAACCGGATGAATTAACAAAGACTCTTCATGAGATAAGAATAAGATCCATAAAAACCGATTCAAAGGGAAATTTATGGTTATGCACATATAGTGACTACGGATTGATAAAATATGATGGAAGTAATATAAAAACTTTTACGATGGATGAGGGTATGACCTCAAACCGGGTACGAACCATTACGGAGCTTTCCGATGGCAGGATGGCAGTGGCAACAAGCGGTGGCTTATGCATTATTGAAAATGATAAGGTAACGGCAACCTATGGTGCGGAAAACGGTATAAGTAATACCGAAATTCTTACCGTGTGCGAAGGAAAAAATAATGAATTATATCTTGGCAGCGACGGAGATGGAATATATGTTATAAACGGCGGAAGAATATCAAGACTCGGCATAGAGGACGGATTGCAATCGGGAGCCGTATTAAGAATAAAATACGATAAATATAATGATGTATTTTGGATTATTACAAGTAATTCAATATCATACATGAAGGACAGTGTAATAGATACCGTAAGTAATTTTCCGTATTCCAATAATTTCGATATGTTTTTTAAGGAAGATGGAACAGTATGGATTTTGAGCAGTAACGGAATATATGTTGTAAATGGTGCCGATCTGATGAAGGATGATACTCTTGAGTATTCGTTTTATGATTCAAAAACCGGACTTCCTTATGTGACTACAGCAAATTCGAGAAACTATCTTGATGAAGATGGAACTCTTTATATTTCCTGTTCGTCGGGAGTCTGCTCCGTAAATATATATGAAAATGATAATATTTCAAATGAAATAAAGCTTGGCATACCTATGATCGATGTTGACGGAAAGAAGATATATGTAGGTAATGAAACAAGCGTTACTATACCCGCTAACACAAAAAGACTTACTGTTTACGGCTATGCACTTACATATTCGATAAAGAATCCGAGCATAAGCTGTTATCTTAAAGGTTTTGATGATGAGCCTGTTATAAAGCCGCAGTATGAAATTGAGCCTCAGACATATACCAACCTTGATGCGGGAACTTATACTTATCGTATTGCGATAGTAAATCCGCTGACGGGCGAGGAACAAAAATATATCGAGCTTACAATTATTAAGCAGGCGGCATTTTATGAAACAATATGGTTCTATTTGTTTATGTTTGCAATTACAGCCATATTGATGGCACTCTTTATTAAAGTCTTTATTGGACACAAGACTAAGATATTTGAGAAGAAACAGCAGGAAAATAAAGAATTTACACATGAGATGATTTCAGCCTTCGCAAAATGCATAGATATGAAGGATAAATATACAAACGGTCATTCATTCAGGGTGGCTAAATATACAGAGCTTTTTGCAAGCCGCATGGGCTTCAATGAGGAAGAACTTGAAGAAATATATAATATAGCACTTTTACATGATATAGGAAAAATCAGTATTCCCGACAATATACTTGGCAAGCAGGGTAAGCTTGATGATGAAGAATATGCCATAATTAAATCGCATGCACCGAACGGATATGAGATTTTAAAGGACATAAAAATTATGCCGAGTCTTTCGCTTGGTGCGGGTTATCATCATGAAAGAGTAGACGGTAAGGGATATCCTAAGGGTCTTAAGAAGGATGAGATACCGCTTATAGCAAGGATTATAGCAGTAGCGGATACATTTGATGCCATGTATTCGAATCGACCTTACAGGAAAAAAATGAAACTCGAAGATGTAATAGCAGAGATAAACAGAGTTAAGGGTACTCAGCTTTGTGATGAGGTTGTAGATGTTGTAAATAAGCTTTATGAAGAAGGGTTGCTTGATGATATAGACAGTAATTCTTCAACCGATAATGATGTGCATAAAGAGGCGGAGGAAAATAGAAATAAAGATAAATAACAAAATAAAGATCAGGTGTTGTAAAAGTATCTGAATTATAAGCGGACGGCTTGGTTTATATAAGCCGTCTGTTTTTTTAATAAATTTTAAAAATTTACTATTGACAAATAATATTATATATCGTATAGTATGCATGTAAACAATATTATATGTCATATAATATTAATGAGAAAACAATATTAAAAGAATAATAATATTAACAGATGTATATTAAATCAGATAACAGAAGGCAGGTGATTATATGATTTATCAATTGGGTGCTCCGCTTTTGGATGCATGTGTTATGGCAGCGCTGGTTGACGGAGATGCTTACGGATATGTATTAACCAAAAAAGTTCAGGATGTTATAGACATTTCGGAGTCGACACTTTATCCGGTATTAAGGAGATTACAAAAGGACGGATTGCTTACGACTTATGACGTACCGGATTCGGGAAGAAACCGAAGGTTTTACTCCTTAACGGATATGGGAAAGGAAAAGCTTGAGTATTACGTCAAAGAGTGGAAAGAATATCGAAATAAGATAAATACATTGTTAGGAGGGGATATATAATGAACAGCGAAAAATATCTGACGGAATTAAGCGGATATCTTAATCCGTTATCAAAAGAAGAAAAAAGAAGTGCCATGGAATATTACAGAGAATATGTGGCAGATATAGAATCAAATGGTGATGATATTGTGGAAAAACTCGGAACACCAAGGGATTTGGCTAATTCGATTTTGAGCGATAATGCACTTAAAAGCTTAAATAATCCTGAGGAATCCGTAAAGAAAAAGACACATGGCTGTCTTGTTGGAATCTTGGTTCTGTTTGCAATTCCTATAGGTTTACCTGTTGCAATTACGGCACTTGCACTTATTTTTGCATTTGGAATTACGGGATTTTCACTCGTACTTGCATTTGGCTTAGCCGGTATAGGAGTTCTTGTAGGTGCAATTGTAGCGGTTGTTGCCGGATTCACATTCCTGTTTACTCTCCCGATGACAGGCGTAGCTGTTATAGGCTTGTCGATGGTGATGGTAGGTATCAGCTTGCTATTCATGCTTTTTTCAATTAAGATTTGCCAATTTATTTTCTGGATAATCGGAAAAATATTTAATAAAACAATTGATAAGTCAAAAAAGGAGGTACAATAATATGAAGAGTTTAACAAGAGTATTATTGGTATTGTCAGCGATATTTATCGTTCTTGGAGGCATTATTGCTGCAATCGGTCTTTTTTGCGGGGGAAGCGCATACATAGGTTGGGATAAAAAGAAAAACAGATTTGTTACTGTTGAAAACAAGAATCATATAGTAAGTGATAAAATAAAACTTGAAAAGATTAATGATATTGAAATAAATCTGGATAGTGAAGATATATATTTTATTCCTTCGGATGATGATAACTATTATATAGAATATTCTGTTTTTGCTTACGGAAAAGATACAGTTCCTTACAGCGTGAAGGACGGTAAGCTTAAGGTAAAATATTCAAGTGATATTTTTGTATTCAAATTCGGTTTGAATTTTGATGATGAAGAGGATGCCTACGTAAAAATATATTATCCTAAGGATGCAAAATTTGATAATATAGATTTGACTCTTGATATGGGAAGCTTTGAAATATCAAAATGTAATTGCAAAAAACTGACTGCAGAACTTGATATGGGAAGTTTTGAAGCAAAAGATTGTTATTTCGAAAAAGCAGATATAAATCTTGATATGGGAAGTCTTGAATTTGACCATGTAAAACTTGGAACCCTTGATGCCGATCTTGATATGGGTTCAGCCGAATTGAAGCTCGTTAAGAATGGTAAAAAAACATACGGTTATGATTTAAAAGTTGATATGGGTGAAATTGAATTTGATGATAAATCGCAAGGCGGAAAATATAAGTCGGACGGAGATAATATGATATCGGTAAACTGTGATATGGGTGATATAGAAATTGATGAAAAAGCGGATAATGATTAAGTTCGTTAAAATTGCCGACTCGACTTGATTTTAAAATGATATCGGCTATAATAGATATCGGAGGCGATATATATGTTATTTGAAGATGAAATGATAAATATATTTGACAGCGATCTGGTCGGCATTCCGCAGATTATGCGCACGGATATTCAGGAAAAGGACGGAAACTACCTTTTGGAGATAGAGATACCGGGCTTTTCGAGAGAAGATGTTCAGGCAGAGCTTGTTGACGGCAAGCTTACGATTATTGCAAATCGTAAATATGATGATGCCATAGAACAGGATGAAACAAAAATTCATTATATAAGGCGCGAGAGGCTTGTAGGTGGATGCAAGCGTACCTTTTATGTAGGAAAGAAGGTTAAGCAGGAGGATATAACGGCAGCATTTAAAGACGGAGTTCTTAATATTATAATAGCCAATCCTGAAAAGTCTGTCGAAGGCGAAGAAAGAAAAAGAATACCTATTAAATAGTAAAAACCGGGACGGTTCTTGACTAAGAGTACTAAAAACAAACAGGTTCATACGAAGTACACTCATAGCACGTTAGACTTGACGCTATGCTTAGTACTTGTACGAACCTGTTTGCTTTTTGCTTTATATTTTCAGGAACTATCCCGTTTTTTAATTGAGTGAGAATGCCCAGAGGTTTTTTATCTGAGGTATGAGTGTTGACAATTCCCAGGATTTGGCACTGTTGATTTTGCTGCACGGATCATTTACGGTTATATTTCCTTCGGAATCAATTCCGGTAAGCACTATAAAATGTCCGCTCTGTGTAAAATCTCCTTCGCCCATGCTGCATATTATCGGTGAGCCGTTTTCGAGCCTGTTTCTTATAACATACTCATCAAGCGCTATTTCTTCACCGTCTAATCCTATAAGACTTGCACCTTCTGTCATGATTGTCCATTTGGAACCGACTCCGTATTCGTAATAATCGTTTGAATCCATTATTTGTCCGACAGTATACGGGTCATATTTTATATCACCGCCGAGTCCGAGGCAAACCATAGAAAGACAGGTAGGACCGCAACCGTTCAATGCAAAGAAATCATCTCCGTATTGCTTATATCCCCAGCGCTCATCCCATTGGATCAGTAATGGGATTTCTCCCGGATTTACTTCGTTTGATAAATCTATATCATATTCCATATTATGCTTTTGAGGGTAACTCATTACAAAATCGGTGGTTTCGGGACGACGATCCATAAATTCCTTTAGCTGATATGGGATTTCGTCATTATAACCACTTTCGAAATCAAATGGTTTGCTGAAAATATCATAATCATTATTGTCATCATCATAGCTGCCATCATCATAACTGTCATAGGTGCTTTGAGTTCCCGCATCATAGTTCATTGCCATAACGGAATTCCTTTTGTCGTATTCGTCAAGAGCTTTTTTTAACATGCTTCCGGCAATTATTAAAATGATAGAAGTGATTGTTGTTAATAAAATTGCGGCTCTTATATTATGTTTTATTATGCGACGTCTCTTTTGCATATATTTCTTATATTGCTGAGGCGAAAGATTAGTTCTTCCGTATCTTATTGCTGTATCGCTTGTTTGATAATTCTGAATTGTATTCATTTGGTTTCCTCCTTAATCGTTTATTATTCCCAATCTGCCTAAAATATAGCAATAATACGGTTTAAGAAACAATCAGTTAAAGTATTAAGAAATAAATAGAAATTTTTAAGATTTTATTATGATGCCTTTCAGAAGCCTTAAAAAATGGAAAAACAGTCCGGATTTGTTATCTTTTATAAGGAAGAATATATAATAATGAAATATATGTAAAAAAATGTTGACATTGGAAATACTTGATAATATAATATGCAAGTGTGCGTAAATATGAGCTTTAGCTGATTAGCACACGAAAAAAGCGTGTATAATATTCACGTAAATTAATAAGAATCGGAGGTGAAAACATGCCAACTTTTAACCAGTTAGTTAGAAAGGGAAGACAGACTGTAGAAAAGAAGTCTACTGCTCCTGCACTTTTAAGAAGCTACAACTCACTTAAGAAAAAGCCTACAGATACAGCTTCACCACAGAAGAGAGGTGTTTGTACAGCAGTTAAGACCGCTACACCTAAGAAGCCTAACTCAGCTCT
>DFDU01000092.1 GCA_002369325.1 Lachnospiraceae bacterium UBA3820 | reverse complement strand
AGGTTCATGTCCACTTACGTGGGTGTGGGTTCAAGTCCCATCAACTGCATTAAAAAAGGTATATCCTCCGGATATACCTTTTTTAATGCAGTCAGAATATATCGGCTGCACATTTTTTTCTTGAAAAAATGAATAAATATGGTATAATAAAACCATATTAATAATGTATGAATTTCATATATCTGGAGTGTGCGAAAACTCTTGTTAATTTTGAACCTACATTTACTTTTAACGGGATTCCTATATTCGTAGACGGATGTCAGGCCTCGTATCGGTGGAAGGCAGAAGTCTATGTGCGGTTGCCCACCTAGCTTTGCTAGGAGTCAAAAGGCAGGAAACGGCACTCCGGATATATTATTGTATAGGTAAATTTATGAAATCCAAACTTAAGAATATAATATTGGTTTTACTGCTTTTGGCAGTGGCATCGGTAATCGTTACCGAAATAAAATCCCATATAAAAAGAAAAAAAGTAGATAGTAATACATCTTTGGAGAAACAGGCAGAAGTTGATATGAGCCTTTATTATTCATATGCGGATGTTAAGGGTGATATTTCCTATCTGGCAAAAGATGACAGTATGGAAGAAAGCCTTTCGAGACTTGTTGATGTGCTTAGCGAAAGCGAGCCGATAAATGTGGCATATATTAAAAATATATGTAAAACCATAGGTGTTGGGGATGTTGTTTATAAAGATATTCTCGGCGATTTAAATGATGAAGATTATGTGAAAAAAGAGCAGTTTGATGGGATTTACGAAAATATAGTTAATTCGGGAAAAGTACAGGGACTTGATGAATTTCAGGTTTTTGTATTTGACGTGAAAGATATCGAAAATGATAATGAGGATTATAAAAAAAGCGTATATGACGGTTCAAGAAACTATTCGTTTTCGGTAGATATTCCTGATGAATATCTGAATAAAATAATTGATGTATATGCAAAAAATAATATAGTTTATAAGATAACAGGATACAGCGAAGGCAGCATAATGCTTAAAAATGTATGGGTTGAAAATACAGAAAACGGAGCTTGTACATTTTTATTTAACGGAATAGAAAAAAGCTATAATGTGAATATTAATCAGGAGGCTTTGGATAATTGTGTTGCCGATATTTTCGTAAGTAATTCCGGAATTGAAAAAATGGAAAAGCTTAACAGTATTTCTCAGGCCAGGATAACGAAGGTTTCGGATGATTATTTATTTGTTGACTCGGATAATACAAACGGGATAAGAATCGCAGATGGTTTTATGATTTACGATGTTTCGGGTGAAAAACCATGCTGTGAAACGGATAATGCGATTTTATTGGGATATTATAATGTTGATCTTATTAAAAAAAATGATATGGCTGTTGCCGTAATAATAAGAGATGAAATTATCGATGATAAAATAAGAGTTATATTATCAAATAATGATTATTCGTCATATGATATGGAAGAAATTAAATTTACAAGTGACGGTTCATTTGCTGTAACATACCCGGATGGCAAGAAAACAACTTATGAAGGCGGAGCCGAGGTTACGATAAATATCGATTCCTATGAAAATGAGGATATTATTAAGGTTGATCCCATAGACAAAAAAGGTATAAAAATACTGAGCCTGAACAGAAAATACGGTAATCCTGTTTATGAAGGTTCACTTGAAATAGATATTCATGAAGAAAGTCTGAATATTATAAACATTGTTCCGATGGAAACATATCTTTGCAGTGTAGTATCAAGTGAAATGGCATCGGGAGGTTATCCCGAGGAGCTAAAGGCGGTAGCAGTATGCTGCAGAGCATATGCATACTCTAAGATGTATGATGGAAGCTTTGAGGATTATAATGCAAATCTTGACGATTCGAGCCTGTGTCAGCTGTATAATGAAAGTGAATTAAGAGATGACTGTATTCAGGCTGTTAAGGATACATACGGAATAGTTCCGACATATGATAATATTGTTATTACTCCGCTTACATATTCTACCTGTTACGGTGTTACATCAACCAATGATGAGGTCTGGGGAGGAAATCAATATTTTTACTTCTTCTCAAGGGTTGATAATGATGAAAGAACTAAAATTGATTTATCAAATGAGGACGATTTTATAAGATTTCTTTCGGACAGTATGGGATATGATACCGTTGAAAAGGATATGCCGTATTACAGATGGAGTATAGATTTTTCTTTCGCGGAAATGACAAATGCGGTTGACTCCATGCTTACCAAACGGGTAAGTATATCTACGGATAATATACAGGTCAAAACAGGTGAGGATACTTATGAGACTGCCGATATCGACAGTATCGGAGAGGTAATGGATATAAGCGTAATCGAAAGAACCTCAAGCGGAGTGGTAAGTGCTCTTTTGATTGAAGGAAGCGAAGCTACCATAAAGGTGACGGGGGCTTCGAATATCAGAAATCTTATTACACCCGTAAACCAGCAAATAATAAGACAGGACGGGTCAGCAATAACAGGCTGGACATCGTTGCCGAGTCCGTATTATTATATTGAAAAGACAACTTCGGGATATACGGTTCACGGAGGTGGATTTGGTTACGGGGTCGGATTAAGTAAAAACGGAGCGGCAAATCTTGCCGCAAAAGGATATAATTATAAATACATAGTACATCATTATTATGCATATGTAAAATTTATGTATATTTATAATAATACCATTACGCTTGAGGATACGGATGAAGAAACCGAAGCAGAGGAAGCTTTGGATGAAACAGAACCGCAGGAATAAACAGGAAAAGATTATATGATAAAAAAGATTTTAAAATTTTTAGGAAGATTTTTTAAGAAGGCATCGGATGACGGTCTGGCTGCTTATGCGGCACAGACTGCTTTCTATGTGCTTCTTTCTTTTTTTCCGATCATTCTTTTTTTGGTTATTGTCGCATCCAAGGTTTCGTTTATAAATACTGATGTAATCGGATATGTGCTTTCGATAGCTCCCGATGAGTTTCAGGACTATATAATGTATATAGTTGATGATATAGTATATTCAAACAGCAGTTCATTTACTGTTATCACCATAGTGGTTACACTTTGGTCTGCGGGAAAAGGCATTCAGGCACTTACAAACGGTCTGGACAGAATATATGCGGTCGAAAAGAAGAAAAACTTTTTACTTATAAGGTTTTTAAGCGTAATATATACAATTATTTTTATGATACTTATGAGTGCGCTTATGGTTGTTCATTTCTTTGGCTCGGATATAGCAAAGAAGATTATTAATAAGTGGCCGTCTCTTTTTAATCCGACAATTTTGATCTTGAGCTTAAAGGGCGTATTTGCCTTTGTGGCAGTGCTTATTTTTATTCTCTTGATGTATTATCAGCTTCCGAACAGAAAGAGTAAATTTGTAAGAGAGCTTCCGGGAGCGGCGGCGGCATCATTATTGTGGATGCTTATAACAAACGGATTTTCATTTTATATTAAACATCTTTCGAAGAATTCTTATATGTACGGAAGTCTTACTTCCATAATTCTTATAATGATGTGGCTTTATATATGTATGCAGATGGTTTTTTACGGTGCCGAGATAAACTATTTTATCGGTGAACTTATGGATAAGAGTGCGGAAAGACAAAAACAGCGTAAACTTGATAAAAGAAATAAAAAAATGAAGGCAAAGCCGGATGTGTAAAACTAAAAGAATAATTGATTGACACTAAAAAATTCTTATGCGATAATTAGAAACGTATTTTATGAATTGTAAACAAATTACATAAATATATACAAATAAAAATCATAAAATAATAATGGAGGTTTTAAAAATGTACGATTTCGACGAGATAGTTAAGATTGACCCTGAGGTTGCAGGCGCAATGACTGCAGAGATTAAGAGACAAAATGACAACATTGAGCTTATAGCTTCCGAAAACATTGTTTCCAAGGCTGTTATGGCAGCAATGGGAAGCCCGCTTACAAATAAGTATGCAGAAGGATATCCGGGAAAGAGATATTACGGTGGATGTGAGCACGTTGATGTTGTGGAGGATCTTGCAAGAGAGAGAGCAAAGGA
>DFDU01000012.1 GCA_002369325.1 Lachnospiraceae bacterium UBA3820 | reverse complement strand
TCCAAATGCCTAAATCCTACCAAATTTCTATGGTGCTTATTAAGCTGTCGCGCTTCCTTAAATTCTTTTTTATGAATTTAACACGCTTAGATATAATAACAAATATATGTGTATTTGTCAACCAAAACCTTTTATTTCTTTGATTTATATTCTTCTATCGCTGTTTCGTAAAGATTATTTCCCTCCGAATCAATAACAACTATAACCGGAAGATCTTCGACATACATCTTCCTTATGGCTTCTGTTCCAAGATCATCATACGCTATTATTTCGGATTCCTTTATGCATTTGGACAAAAGTGCTCCTGCACCCCCGACAGCAGCAAAATATACTGCTTTGTTGTCAATGATTGCATTTATTACTGACTCACCGCGCTTACCCTTTCCGATCATACCCGAAAGTCCTTTTTCAAGTAAGAGAGGTGTGTATTTATCCATTCTTGTGCTGGTTGTCGGACCGGCAGATCCGATTACCTGTCCCGGCTTTGCCGGCGTCGGGCCAAGATAATATATTACATTATCCGTAATGTCAAACGGAAGTATTCCTTCCTCAAAAAGCTTTTGTCCACTGTAATCCGCTACGGCACCATCCTTGGCTACCGCATCATTTATACTGTCATACATTCTCTTATGGGCAGCATCTCTTGCACTGTAAATGGTTCCCGTAAGATATATATATTCACCGGCTTTAAGTTTTATGACATCTTCTTTTTTAAATGGTACATTTACTTTTTTCTTTTCTTCACTCATTTTTCCCCGCCTGTTTTCCTGCCGTATCCCGACATGTTTTTTGATTTTTAATTCTGTATAAAAAATTATTTTATCAACAAAAATCCATCCATACTAAAGTTTTCCACGGTTTTTCCATCCTCATGATAACGAAAGCTGATATGTCTTATAACTATTTTTTTATTGTCAAAAACATATTCCCTTGCCTTATGCGCATCATAATCCGTTTTTTCTTCACCGTATCCGTAATCTGAAAGTGCATCATTAATTATATCTCTTAAATCTCTTATTTCAAGCTTATCTTCATTCTTAACATCGCTGATGTTTTGCGGCTCCAACAGCATATTGGCGTTATCCATTGTAAACGAAACATTCTTATTTACCGAAAATGTATACATCCGCGAATAATCGGCTATATCTATCTCGGAAACCTGATAATTGGGGGATATATATACCCCTACAGAGTAATAATTGTTTCCTTTATTTTCCTCAACATAATTTTCGTTTATCTTTTTAATTTCTTCGGTACTGTAATTTTCATCAAGATATTTTTTTCCGTATCGGTTGTATTTTATTATTCTTAATGCACTGTATGCAGTTACATAATCATTTTCATCAAGTGCCTTTTCCATACGATTCTTCTGCGACACATAGCATGTATATTCAATATTTGTAAACGGTACTATTACAGCAAAAATGTATATAATTATCGCAACAAAAATCAGCTTCTCATAGCCTTTTCCGATACCTGTTTTATTATTGAGATTACTATCTGAATCCGTTGCTGTTTCTTCTGATTTTCTTTTTGTTTTTCCGATTTTCGATATCAGCTTATTTATCGGCTCCCAGGCAATGTAAATTATCTGCGCAATTATAAATACCACTCCGATATATCTGTCACCTGTCATACCATAGTCAGCTACACGTATGCCGATTGCATAAATCTCAAGAAGCACGGTCGGTATGAATCCGTATTTTATATACAATATTATTTTGTCATAAATACTTTGCTTTCCCGCATCATTTATTACTTCCTCGTCCATATATGCATATGCGAGCGTTGAAATTACAAACCCGATTGAAAAGACACCCGCGCATATTCCGAATACCTCATTGCTCGGAACACTGCCGATAAACAATATCTTAAAAATATAAATATATATTATCAGCATTGCAACTATTAAAAGCGGTACCAAAAGAAATCTTATCATCGCTCTGATAAATTTAGGTTTTTCTTCATTCTTGGGTGTTATGCATATAAGCGCATAAGGAAAATAAAGAATTCCCAGAAGCAAAAGCTCAAATCTTGCCCAAAACTCATATATATCGATCTTTACGATAAGACTGTTAAAGATTTCAAAAATGATAAGTATACCTACGTTTAAAACCGCAAATATAGCTCCCCACTTTGCATAATTCAATCCTACGGTATTTATATAGCCCTGAAAGGACATTCCTGATTTTTTTATAATTACGTAAAAGCTTGTTCCCAGGATAATTATGAAATAAAGTGCAAAATACTTTAAAAATGTTTCCAACACATCCGAGCTGACCCAATCCTCAAGATTATATACAAGAACCGTCAATAGAAGTGATATCATGGTATCTGCCACATACATTATAATCCTGTTATTCTTAAATATGGTTTCAATAAAAAAGCTTCCGCAGGCAAAAATCGCAAAGAATATCATCAATTGTTCGACTACACCACCGTTTCCTGCTTTATCCACCTCGTAGATTGCTACAAGGCAGAACAGGAATACGGCTATTATTGTAGCTATATATTTGATAAATATTTCTTTTACTTCAATTTTTTGCTTTGCTAAAAGCTCTTTTATTTTCCCCATATAAAAATCCTTACATCTTAAAGAATTTTATTTCTTCCATAAGCATGTCCGCATGCTCTTTAAGAATATTAGCCTCTTTTGCAAGAGCTCCTACCGTATCATTTATCTGATCCATTGATGCGGAAGTTTCCTCGGTACTTGCTGCATTTTCTTCTGAAATAGCCGAAATGTTTGTCATTGCATCAACTACGATAACTCTTGAGTCGTTACATGCTGCTGCATTATTGTTGATATTTCCTACACCGTTAACTGTTGTCTGAATCTCTTCGATAAGACTCTGGATATTATTAACGGTTGTGCTAATGATATCGTACTGATATTTGTTGGTTTTTGATACATCATCCGCAACTCGTACAGTCTCTTCAGACTGCATAAGAAGCTTATCCATCTCTTCCTTAATCTCATTTGCCGAATTGGCAGATTCTGTTGCAAGCTTACTGATTTCTTCTGCTACAACGACAAATCCTCGTCCTGCCTCTCCTGCTCTTGCAGCCTCTATCGATGCATTCAATGCAAGAAGGCTTGTTTGTGATGCTATAGAATCAATATTTGTAGTCTTTTCAGAGATATTATTTACAGCCTGGCTGGTTGCATTAATAACCTCCATGATTCTTTCAATTGCCTTAGCCATCTGATTTGAAGATTGCTCAAGTGCCTGAAGATCTTTCTCTGAATTTCTTGAATTAACATGCATTATCTCGGCTGTTCTTGCAAGTCCGGTTGCATCATCCGTAACACCTTCGATATTTCCGGATATAATCTGAATACTTTCGGTTGCCTGCTGAATCTCATCTGCCTGCTGAACCGCACCGGTTGAAATACCCTGAACTGCTACGGATATACCTTCCATAGTATTTGTAATCTGATTTGCGGTATTTGCAACACTGTTTGAATCCTTATCAAGCTCGACCGCCGTCTTTCTTATTGATGCGACTGTTTCTTTTATTCTTCCGATAACCGAATTAGTATTTCTAATCATTGCACCGAACTCATCACCACGATTCTGGTATCTGTCTATCTCTTTAAATTCTCCGTTAGCCAAAAGCTGAAGTGATTCATCCATAGCTTTAATAGGTTTATTGATACTGTTACTTATAATAACCGCAATAATAATAGCAAGAGTTATAAGTATGGCGCCCATAATAAGCATCATAACAGCTGCCTGCCTTGACGGTCTCATAATAACTTTATATTCCGTTGTTACTACAATAGCCCATCCGGATATTTCTTCCGTTAAATAAGATGTAACTACCTTTTCGCCTTCAACGGTAGTTTCGATAAAGGTACCGCTTTCCTTACCGCTCTGAATCTTTTTATATACTTCGCTTTGAGTTAAATCAATCGAGTCTTCCGGACCAAGCTCCATCTTTGATGTTGCTACAACCATACCGTTTTTATCCATAATTAAAATGGTCTGTCCTTCTTCAGCCTCGCTTGAAAGAAGAGAATATAAAAATCCGATATCATAGTTACGTGTAAGTACACCTATAATTGTTTTTCCGTCATCATCAACAATCGGAACCGCAGGAACAATAATTCTTGAACCTGTAGTCTTACTTATAGATACCTCCGAAAGATTAGCATATCCGGCCATAGCGGTCTGGAAATATGGTCTTTCGGCAATGTTTGTAAAATTACCTTTTGAACGTGCAAGGTTTTCTCCGTCTGCACCTGTTACAACTGTTGAATTTCCGTCATTGAATCTCTCATCAACAAATTGAAGCTGTGCAACCATTGCTTCGTATTTTATCGGGTCCTCCGGATCTTTTATAAAATCCCTTGTCGATTTTGAAATAACTACCTGCTCCATCGCCCTTAAGTTGGCTGTCATCTTGTTACTAAATTCCTCTTTGATGTAATCAGCCTGCTTACGATTCAGCTTTTCGGCACTTGTTCTTGTTGTTTTTTGTCCATTTGTGTAGCTTATTAAAATAGCTACGGCAAGCGGTATAATACATATAAGTGTCATGCTGAATATAAGTCTTGATCTTAAAGTTCCTAAAAATCCTTTTCGTCTCTCCATATACTTTACCCCCAATCTCCGTTTTTACAGGATTTTTGTCATATGTCTGTTTACATGACAACACATATTTATCGCTACAGGAAGACCTGCTATATGTGTTGCATAGGTTTCTATATTTAAGGCCAATGCCGTCGTTTTTCCACCAAGTCCACCCGGACCGATACCCGTTTTGTTTATCTCATCCAAAAGCTCATCCTCGAGCTTTGCTATATGAGGAAACGGGGAATGTGACCCTGCTTTTCTTGTAAGAGCCTTTTTTGCAAGTTTTGCGGAAAGCTCGAAGTCTCCGCCTATACCGACTCCGACAACGACCGGCGGACATGAATTCGGTCCTGCATCCTTAACTGCCTGAATTACTGCTGCCTTAACACCTTCAACCCCGTCCGCAGGCTTTAACATAAATACCCTGCTCATATTTTCACTTCCGAAGCCTTTAGGTGCAATGGTTATTTCAAGACTGTCTCCTTCGACTATATCATAATGTATTATCGCAGGAGTATTATCACCCGTATTGACCCTGAGTAACGGGTCCTCCACAACGGATTTTCTAAGATATCCTTCCGTATATCCCTGTCGTACTCCTTCATTTATGGCTTCCGTAAGACTTCCGCCTTCTATATGTACTTCCTGCCCGACATTTACGAAAAAAACCGCCATTCCCGTATCCTGACATATCGGAATATCATCTTCCCTTGCTATTTCAAGATTGTCCATGAGCTGATTTAAAATCTGCTTTCCGAGTTGTCCGTCCTCTTCTTTAGCAGCTTTTCGTAAGGCACATTCCATATCCTCAGCCAGATAAAGATTTGCACTTATACACATCTCTTTAACCGTTTCGGTAATTTTGCTAACATTTATCTCTCGCATTTTTTCTCCATATAGCATAGCAGTCATATAGAAACTATATGACTGCCGCTTCTGTTTTAATCATCTAAAAAATCATCATTGTCGGCGCTTGACACACCACGTCTTTTCCTGTTTATGTAGCAGTTAACCGCCGAAAATAAATAGGCAACAAAAAGTATGATAAATATTACTCCGACCCAGTAAATGGCTATATATAAGTGGTCTGCAAAACCTTCAATTTTACTTAAGCCTTCAAGGCCTTCCTTTATCGTATCGCCCATATTAATTCACCTCTCGCTTTTCATATGTATCCTTCAAGCTTCGAAAACTTTTTTATTTTGTCTCCTCTTCAGGATCACCTTCAACCTCTATATCCTCATCTAATTCAGGTGCTCCCTCTGCATTATCATTTTCATTCATCTCTTTTTCAAGAGCTTCAAGTGATTCGGATTCCTCTGCCGACTTTTGTCTTACCTTTGCAATACTTGCAACCGTAACGTCATGCTCGATATCCATATTGATAAGCTTAACGCCTGTTGTGATTCTTCCGAGTTTTGATATATCCTTACAAAGAATTCTTATAACAATTCCCTGATTGGTTATAAGCATTATCTCATTATCATCATTAACTGCCTTAAAGCCTATTACCTCACCTGAACGGTCGTTAATCTTATAACATTTAACACCCTTACCGCCACGTCTCTGTGGTGTAAATTCTTCTATAGGAGTACGCTTTCCAAGTCCGTTCTCGGAAACGATAAGAAGTGCCTCACCCTGTGTATCAAGCTGCATGCCGATGATTTCATCACCGTCATTTACATTCATACCGATAACACCCATGGATGTTCTTCCGGTACTTCTTACATCAGTCTCGTTAAATCTGATACACATACCATGCTTGGTTACAAGAAGTATGTCTTTTCTGTTATCCGTAGCCTTAACCTCGATAAGCTCATCGCCTTCCTTTAAGGTTATGGCTGCAAGACCTGACTTTCTTACATTTTGATATTCGGTAATCTTAGTCTTCTTAACTATACCATTTTTAGTACACATAAACAAGTATCTGTCATCTCTGTACTTAAGTATAGGAATAACCGCTGTTATCTTTTCATCCGGCATAAGCTGAAGCAGGTTGACTATTGCAGTACCTCTTGCGGTTCTGCTTGCTTCAGGAATTTCATATGCCTTAAGTCTGTATACCTTACCCATATTAGTAAAGAACATAATATAGTGGTGGGTTGTAGTCATAAAGAGATCTTCTATAAAGTCGTCTTCTATGGTCTGCATACCCTTAATGCCCTTACCTCCACGATTCTGACTCTTGAAGTTGTTAACTGTCATTCTCTTGATATAACCAAGCTTGGTCATGGCAATAACAACATTTTCCTTCTTTATAAGATCTTCAACGGTAAGATCGTCATCCATATCAATACCGATTGATGTTCTTCTGTCATCACCGTATTTTGTGGCAAGTATAAGTATTTCTTCTTTTATTACTCCAAGAAGCTTTTTCTCATCTGCAAGAATTGAACGAAGCTCTGCAATCCTTGCCATAAGCTCTTTAAACTCATTTTCAAGCTTTTCTCTTTCCAAACCGGTAAGAGCACGAAGACGCATATTTACGATTTCTTCTGCCTGAATTTCGGTAAGTCCGAACTTTTCCATAAGTGCAAGCTTTGCATCCGCTACCGCCTTGGAACCTCTTATAATCTTTATAACCTCATCAATGTTATCAAGAGCTATAAGCAATCCTTCAACTATATGAGCACGTCTTTCTGCCTTGTCCAAATCAAACTTGGTTCTTCTTGTAACCACATCCTCCTGATGCTTTAAGTAATATCCAAGCATATCAAGAAGATTAAGTACCTTCGGCTCCTGGTCTACAAGTGCAAGCATGATAACACCGAATGTATCCTGCATCTGTGTGTGTTTATATAATTGATTAAGAATTATGTTTGCATTACAGTCTTTTCTTAACTCGATAACTATTCTCATACCTTCACGAGAAGACTCATCACGAAGATCTGTAATACCGTCTATCTTCTTTTCTTTTGCAAGCTCTGCTATCTTTTGGATAAGCTTTGCTTTATTTACCATATATGGAAGCTCGGTAACTACTATACGCTGCTTTCCATTTGCCATAGACTCAATCTCGGAAATAGCTCTTACCTTTATCTTTCCTCGTCCTGTTCTGTAGGCCTCTGTAATTCCCGATGTACCGAGTATCTGTGCTCCGGTCGGGAAGTCAGGACCCTTTACTATTTCAAGTATTTCTTCGATATCTGTTTCTCTGTCCTCAAGTACTCTGTTATCAATAATCTTAACAACGGCATTTACTATCTCACGAAGATTGTGAGGAGGTATATTTGTAGCCATACCAACTGCGATACCTG
>DFDU01000059.1 GCA_002369325.1 Lachnospiraceae bacterium UBA3820 | reverse complement strand
TTAAAATCCTCCGAAAATCTTTTTTAAAAGAATCTTCGGGGTTAACATGTTATTAATTTTTCAAAGGTTCGTTGCTGTCTTCCGTAGCGACAGCTTTTATAATATATCACAGCAGTTTTTAATTGTCAACACCTAATTTTAATTTTTTTTTAAAAAAATTTCAAAAGTCTGAAAGCCCTTGTAAAATAAGGACTTTCAGACTTTAATTTTTTACTCCTGTGAAGCTGTTTTATCTGTTTTTAATTTAATTTTTTCAGTTGCGTTGTCATATGTTACCACATATACAAGACGCTTTCCCGACGGAACCATATTGATTATTTTTCCGTTTAGCGTCCCCTTAAATTTAACTTTTCCGTTTTTTCTCATTATTATACAATCCGAACCACCTGTAATGATAAATTCTTTATTGGTCGCATAAATGTTGTCATATGCAAAATCTATGTTCATATCAAATTTATGCTTTCCCTTCAGATCGTAGACCTTGGCTTTGTATAAATGTTCGCCGTCATTTTCTCCGCTTTTTAATATAACGCCAATGTATTTTTCCGCATAAAACACACTTTGAATTTCTTCATTGAATTTTATTTTGGCTTTTTCACTTGGTTTTTCCTTCATTGCATATATGTTTATTTCGTTAGTACCGAATGCAACAACGGTATCATTATTCACAAATTCAACCTTAGGTATAACCTGAGAATCAAACATATATCCGCCGACCATTCTGTCCGCATTTGCATTTTGTCCGACATCTCCGAAATTATATGCCGCAAGATTATTTGTTATGGTTGTCCCGTTCATATTTATGTAGCTTGTAAAAAGCTTCTTTCCATCCTCAGATATGGCTATATCTATCGGATATCCGCTCTTATCAATTGTAGTCTGTATTTCATATATGTCTTTTCCGTTTTTGTCATAAAGTTTAATATAATTTGTCTTGTCGCTTTCAAGTACAACGGCAAATGCACCCTGCCTGGCCACATCCACATCGCAAATTGTATAAGGCATGGTCAGACTGCTCACCTGTCCTTCAACATTAAATATACTTACCGAATTTCCGTTAAGATCGGCTATAGCAGCGTATTTTCCTCTAACAACCGCCATAGGCATCTTCATATTAATACCTGCCGACCATATAGTATCACCATTCTTGTTTATGCAGGAAACTCCGTCAGGTGTATACTTCAAAAGATTTCCATCAAGCAAAACATAGGAGGCTGTATTCTCAAAATTCGATTCGGTTCTTTCAACAACCCTAAAACCCTTGTATTCTTTATTCAGAAACGAATTAAATATTCCGGCAACCACAGCTATCACAATTATAGCAACAACGCCGATAATGCCTTTTACCCTTCTTCCGCGTTTAGCAGCTCTTTCCTTATTGCTTTCAAGCGCCTCTCTGCTTCCGTCCACATATATAACATTGTCTTTTACTTCATTTTGTATTTTTCTGTTTTGAGTATCTTTTTGTTCTTTTTGTTTTTTCTTCATTTAAGTATCTCCGTAGGATAGTGGTAATGCACTTATACGCATATACGTCATAAGCAAAACCGCAAAGCGGGAAGATTTCTTATGACAGATAATAGTAACGTGATAAATGTTCCAACATTTCACAAAGCATATTGTAACACAACCTTAAATATTATTCCACTATCATTCAATATTGGGAAGTGCTATTTTTTGTCCTTCATATATTTTATCACCGTCATCGAGATTATTCAGCTCGGCTATTTTTTCCGCATATAAAATCGAACCGTATTTTTCAAAGGCTATCGAGCTTAATGTATCACCGTAAACTATAGTATAATACTCCATATTGTCTTCACTCATAACAGGCAAAGTCTGTTCTGTTGAAATGTCAGGGTTGTCCGCCTCAGCAACAGGTTCCGCATTTTCCGTACCGCCGGTTTCCGGAATATCTTCCGAAATAATTTCCGGATTACCCTCTGTAGTTTTCGGAAGTTCCACCGTATTGTCTTCTTTAATCATCTCCGTATCTGCTTCAGGACCTGTTTCATTTATATTTGAAGTATCTCCCTGTGCATCGCTTACAGTTGCATTTTTATTATCCGACATAGTCTCCGTAACAATATCCGGGTTTTCTTCCGTTGCCGTAATCTCAAGACGGTTAATCGAAACCTCCATATCCTTCATTTTATCATAATTGCTTATAACGGTAATTCCCATAGCAAGTATGGCAAGCACCACAAACGAACTTGCAACATACAAAAGACTTACATTATTTGAATTCTTTTCTTCAGCCTTTTTGGAATTTGTTTCATTCTTTTTTCTGTAATTTTTTATAAGCTCCTCATCTTTTCTTTGTATTTCCGAATTTTTTTCTTCGGACAGGCCGCCCCTTTGCTTGATAATATAATTTTGCATGGCTTCATTTTTGGTATAATAAACAAAATATCCTCTTTGCTTTACAAGTTGTCCATGTTCATGCATATAAAAAGCATCTTCACTCTCAAGGGAATCTGTAACATAGAGAACTTTATCATTTCCCGGAAAATTATCAAAATGTAACTTTTCTATTTTTTCATTTAACGCAGTTGAAAAACCCATTCTGGATAAAAACCATCCCATCACATTCAAATCAGGAAAATTTTCTTTGGCCTGTTCATATATATCTGCCCATATTTCCTGAGTAAATTCGCACTCATCCATATCAAATTCGAGATTCTGGGCATCAACCGCACCGCTTATAAATATTATATCGCCGACATCCGATCTCTTTTTTTCGCCCAAAAGAATAGCCCCTCTTGCATGCGTACTGCCCGGTCTGGCAATATAATTTAGATATGTAATAACATAATCCTCTATATATATTCTCTTATTTCCCGATGGACTCCCAATCTGTCTTATATTTTTGGGAAGCTTCAATCCTATGTTTTCTATTTTCTTCTCACTTTCATTTTCCTCATGTATATTACTTTCATTTTCTTTACTGCTGTCATAAATAATTTCAATCATCGCCATCCACCTTTCAAAATATATTGCACATAAGCACATCCTATCGGTAACCCGGACATGCTTTTACACATATTGAAAAGATAGCATGATTTTTGTGGACGATTCGTCTAATTCTGTCGGGAAATCAAGAGTATTCATCGCATTTTCCTCCATCATCCGGAACATATTGAACAACTGTTTAAATTCATAATAACCTGTCAATAATACCTGCATAAAATAATATATACAGATAAAAGAGGTTGATATGACAAGTGTACTTTCAAAAAAATGTATTACGGAATATTTTACGGTAAATAACGAAAACTCTTATATAGAGCTCGGAAAATATATCTTACGGAATTTAATGACGCTTAATATAAATGAATATACTCCCGTTATTTTATGTATAGGAACGGACAGGGCAACAGGCGATTGTCTTGGTCCTTTGGTAGGAGAACAGCTATATAATTACAACAGCAACTTCAACGTACTCGGAACCTTAAGATTCCCGGTTCATGCACTCAATCTCCGACAAGCCATAAGCATGATTTACAGTGAGCTTAATAATCCATTTATAATTGCCGTAGACGCAGCTTTAGGCATACGCTCCCATGTCGGGTGCATTTCGGTAAGTAATTGTCCCATAGCTCCCGGAAGGGGTGTAAACAAAAAATTACCGGCAATAGGAAATGTTTCTATTACCGGTATCGTAAACATGTTAAGCCACAATCCGTCACTTCTTCAAAGCACAAGACTCCACACCGTTAAAGTGCTCGCCGACTGCATTGCAAATGCTTTAAAATATTCTATTGATTATTTGGAAGATTTTTGACCTTTGTACAGGTTGATAGCCTCAGATACGGTATCAGCCTGTCCCTCTTCCATAAGAGATATCAAATCCGAAAGTTTATCTTCCTTACAGAATTCTTCCCCTATATATTTTGCATACTTGTTTGTTATATAAAGTACTCTGTCAGAATATTTTTTCTCACCTTCGGCGATTTTTATCTCAAGCTCTTTCTTTTCACTTTTTAGTCTTTCCAACTCAGGCAGTCTTCTTCCGTTTATCTCATCCGTGATAACATTTTTTGTTTCCGACTCAAAAAGCTTTAATGCATCCTGCTTTTCGTCACTTATCTTGTCTGCCTCTTTATCAAGTTCCTTCAGTTTTTTATCAAACGCAGAAAGATTATAGTAACTCTCATCCTTATCCTTGCTTATGGAATTCTTAATTGCTTCAGCATGCTTATTATTTGCTTTAATCTTGTCTCTTATTGCTCTGGCTTCTTTAAGAACTTCTATATTTTGCATCTTGGTAGAGCTGTATATCATAAAATATACTACAAGCAAAATAATAAATACCACAGCAAAAATAAGAGTACACCAAAATGCCGTATTTACATTACTTTTATGAGAAAGAACTGCTTTTTTTATTATAAACATCAATGTTGCCGGGATACCAAGGAAATAAATCAAAAATCCGGCTATCATTGCCAGAATCTCATCAGTTCCCTTTGGCATAAACATTATATAAAACAACTTTGACTTGCAAAATGATGAGACATTGTTTTTCTTCAGAAGTGTCTTCATCTCCACTTCAAGTTCTTTATTGTCATTTCTTATATCCTTGGTTTCATCAAGGATACGCTCGTTCATCTGCTCATTTTTCTTTTTTCCGCGCTTACTTTCCACTTTTTTTCTTCTTGAAATATTGTCGTCAATACGCTCATCGTATATATCCGAAAGTTCCTGTTTTCTTTTTTTAATGGTAGATGCTATCTCATCGGATATAGACTTTTCTTCGGATGCAATATTTTTGGTAATCTTCTTTTGGTATGTACGCATCTTTTCAAGCTCTGATGCCATAGCATCACGCTTGATAACTTCTTCTCTTATCTCTATAAGATAATCCTGTTTTTCCGCAAAAACATTATCCGCCTGTGACATTTTTAGGTTCCTTTCTCTTAAGAAAAGCGATAATCGCATGGCAATTATCGCTTATTCATATATTCTTCAAGTGTCGCTCTATCAACCTTTATACGATTATCCATCGTCTTCATGATATCAACTATTTGATATTTTCTGTATACTCCGTTGTTGCTTAAATCGTATATCATATTGGTTGAAAAGCCGAGTATAACCGGTCTTAAAATATTCTTCGGATTTTCCGACAACACCAAACCCTTTTCACGATTTGAAAGTTCAATACATACACCGGGTGTAAGTATATTAATACTTTTGATAAGAGCAGCTACAACGTCCTCATCATACTCATCCTTATTAAGCAGGAGATATTTTATAGCCGCAATCTCGGAAACAGGTTCCTGTGAAAGCTTCATGCTTGTCATGGTATCAAAAAGATTTGCCACCTTAAGTATCTTTGTGCTCTTCAAAAGCTTTCCGGAATCTTCTGATTTCTCACCATATTCAACTCTGTGCATCTGAGCAACGATTCTTCTTACACCGCTGTCAATACCGAGTTCGGGGCGAAGAAGTCCAAGTCCGTCACTTTGGAACTTTCTAACTATGATCAAATCATTGGTATCATAATCATCATATTTTTCTCTGATTTTATCAGGAAGCAAAAGTTTACCTATGTCATGCAAAAGTGCAGCCATAACTATTTCTTCCTGCTCAGCCGGTGTATAATACATCTGCGCTGACAACAGGGCACAAAGTATTCCGGTATTAATTACATGCTTATATACATAATCGGTAGTGCTTCTAAGACTCTGGGTAAAGTTTATCTTATGATCAAGTCTTCCATAGTTGGTTATAATCGCATTGGTTAATCTTTTTATATTTTTAGGCTCTCTACCCGCTATAAGACTATCCAATTCTTCTCTTACACTGAACACTGCCATAGTCTGGAATCTTTCGAAGTCCAAATCTTCTTCCGTCATAGGCGGAACCGGCTCAGCAGGTTCAAGAATATACAAACCGAGAAGTCCGAAATTCTTAACACTCTCTATGCCTTGAAGTGTAAGTCTTGTGTTTCGTTCATACAAGAGTACACCCGACTTGTTATATATAGGCTTTGCTAAACGCATACCATATTTTAAGTCCTCTGCTTTAACAAATACCATAAAGCAACCTCCTTACCCCAAAGAGTTTAGTCTACATACCTATTAACATATTAACACAGTAAAGCGCAGAATACAAGCAACAATCATTTTTTGTTTTCTTACTTAGTTACCTTATGGGTTCTGTTAAGTGCACTAAACAATGCAAATACAGATGCATCAATGATATCATTTTTGATACCTGTTCCCCAGATAGTTTTCTCCATTCCCTCAACATCTATGCCAACATAAGCACATGCCTGGGAATTTGAACCCTGCTGAAGAGCATGCTCCTCGTAGCTGACAATATCAAAGTTGATATCAAAATGTTTCATTATTGCATTACTTACCGCATCAAGACGTCCGTTTCCGTGTCCATGATATACCTTTTTCTCGCCTGATGCCTTAACAACTATAGTTACTTCAGCCTCTATACCGTCAACCTGCTTGAAATGTGATTCAAGGAGCTTAACATCATCCTCTCTGTTAACATATTCATCCTGGAATATATCGAGTATCTCCTTAGGTGTAAGTTCCTTATGCTGACGATCTGACACATCCTTAACTGTATATCCTACATCTTCGCGCATCTTTGCTGGTATATCTATTCCGTACTTCTGCTCAAGTATAAATCCAATACCGCCCTTACCGGACTGGCTGTTTATTCTTATTACGTCACCATCATATTTTCTTCCGACATCTTCCGGATTAAGTGGAAGATAAGGAACTGTCCACATACCGTTTCCATCAGTCTCACGATATTTCATTCCTTTTGCGATAGCGTCCTGGTGAGAACCGGAAAATGCGGCAAATACAAGTTTACCAGTATAAGGCGAACGCTCGTAAACCTTCATACCGGTTACTCTCTCATATATTTCTGTTGTATATGGAAGGTTGGTAAAGTCAAGTTCAGGATCAACTCCGTGAGTATACATATTCATGGCAAGCGTAATTATATCAACATTACCTGTTCTCTCACCATTTCCGAAAAGTGTTCCCTCTATTCTGTCAGCTCCGGCAAGCATACCAAGCTCGGCATCAGCTACACCTGTTCCCCTGTCATTATGAGGATGAAGTGAAAGGATAACATTTTCTCTGTTATGCATATTTTTGCTCATATACTCTATTTGGCTTGCATATACATGAGGAAGTGACATCTCAACTGTAGCAGGAAGATTGATTATAACCTTTCTTTCCGGTGTAGGATTCCAAATATCTATAACTGCATTACATACTTCAAGTGCATATTCCGGCTCAGTTCCCGTAAAGCTTTCCGGTGAATATTCAAACGGATAATTCATACCGTATTCTTCCGAAAGATCATTTAAAAGCTTTGCTCCGTCGGTTGCAATCTTAAGTATTTCTTCTTTTGATTTCTTAAATACCTGCACTCTTTGTGCATATGAAGTTGAATTATAAAGGTGAATTATTGCATTTTTTGCACCCTGTACAGCTTCAAACGTTTTCTTTATGATATGTTCTCTTGCCTGAGTAAGAACCTGAATGGTTACATCATCAGGTATAAGATTTTCCTCTATAAGTGTGCGGCAGAACTGGTACTCTGTCTCGGATGCGGCAGGGAAGCCCACCTCAATTTCTTTAAATCCGATTCTTACAAGTTCTTTGAAAAACTCTATCTTCTCATCAAGACTCATAGGAACTATAAGTGCCTGATTTCCGTCTCTTAAGTCAACACTGCACCAGGCCGGTGCCTTATCAACATATTCCTTATTTACCCAATCGGTACATTTTACCGGCGGCATGTAATAGCCTCTTTGATAATTCTTAACATTTTCCATCATAATTCATTCCTCCTTAAATGCAGTCCATCTGAGATTTATTATAATGTGATACTGTTTACAAAAAAATAAACCCACGCTCTAAATCTTTTAGAGACGCAAGTTTTCGCGCGGTACCACTCTAATTCATACTTGATGTATGCACTCTCACAGATACGGACTATATTGTCTTATATCCTCCTGCTGTAACGGTCAGGATCCGTTCGCGTCTACTGATATCAGCATGATACCGTTCAACCGACTGCTCCAAGGTGAGTTCGAAAATCCTCCGATACTGTCTCACACCAACCGACAGCTCTCTTAAAACATCAGACATTCTACTATTCCTCTTCTTAGCATTTACAAAGCTACCTTAACACATTTTATCGAATATGTCAAACAAATTCCTGTTTACCCGGCAGGATTGATAGAAAGGGTTTCTCTGACGGAAGCCCTTTCTTTTTCTTCTTCTGACACGAAAGCAAAAAGCATAGGGTATTTACAAACGTGCCGTCAATTTGCTAAACACCCTATGTTTATTTCTCACATGCCATATTTAATTTTATGAATGCTTACGTCAGTAAAAATCTTCTTATGATTAATAGAAAACAAGCACTTACAGTGCAATTTGAGTCAATAACACAGACTATTTTGCATAAAGCTGAAATTTAGTCCGTATATTTCTGCATAGCATACGGACTTTTTTGCATAATGCTTAATTTTAGTCCGTATATTTCAGTAAAGCATACGGACTTTTTTGCATAATGCTTAATTTTAGTCCGTATATTTCAGTAAAGCATACGGACTTTTTTTTATAATGCTTAATTTTAGTCCGTATTACTTTGTAAATGCTATGGACAAAATTTCCGCTTTATATTATTTTATATTTTCTCAGACGGAAGTCTTCCAACACTGGCGAAAAACCAGCACTGTAAGTGCATGTTCTCTGTTGCAAGCAGATAACCGGTTCGTTTGCAAGCAGATAACCGGTTCGTTTGCAGGCAGGATAACAGGCAGGGGTACAATAACATTTGCATAATTTGTGTCAAATCAGCAGCAAGTGATTGAAGATGATTTGCTCAGAAAACGAAATGTCTGAACGTAGTGAGTTTTTCGTTTTCGTGCAAATCTCAAAAGCACTTGTGCCCTGATTTAACAAATTATGTCAGTTACGTACCCCTGCCTGTTATTCTGCCTGTATATGAATAGGTTATCTGCCTGCCTATGCAAGGACAAACTGTAATTTAGGTGAATAATCTGTCAATTGCTCTTTCGGCGGAGGATAATACACTTTCGGTGTTTATGTATTCTATGTCAAGTCCTTCTGCTTTAATGAGCAGTGTGTCTGTTATTCCGTAAAAGCTCTGCGCCAATGCATTTACATATCCGAAACCGTAATCAGCCTTATAAACCTGACCACCGGCAGTCATTACATAGTAGAGTTTCTTCGCATTGCATAAGCCGTGAACAGCACCGTTTTCGTCATAGGAAAAGGTTAATCCGAGAACGGTCACCTGTTCAAAATACTGCTTTACGGTTGCAGGGAACGAAAGATCCCAATAAGGTGCCGCCACTACAATCGTATCTGCTGCCGCAAAATCTTTTGCAAGATTAAAAGCAGAATCCGAATAATCACCGGTTTGAACACATTTATCCCTAAAATCAAGAAATGTCTCATCCACATGAGGAAAATCCAATTCCGACAGCTTAACCTCTTTTACCTCGTCATCAAATTTATCAGTAAGATATTTCGCAAGTCTTAATGTTCGAGACTCTTCACGTACACACGCATTGATAAGTAATACCATTTTTTCGCCTTTCCCTAAAAAAAATAAACCCTATATTTTCATTAATCTTTTACAATGTCTTTCCCTGAATAAAATAAACTCCATATCTCCATTGATCTTTTACACCAACGAATAAATAAAACTTTTCTTCGTTATTATACCATATCTGTTTAATATGTGATATAATGAAAAAACAATTTTTACCAAGGAAGGAATTACGATATGCCACCGATTAGCAATGATTGGGCCAAGGCTCTTGCACCCGAATATAAAAAAGATTATTACAAAAAACTATTTGATTTCATCGGACAGGAATATGCTACAAAAAAAATATTTCCGCCCGGCGATGATATTTTTAACGCCTTTCATCTGACACCCTTAAGTGATGTCAAATGCGTTATAATCGGTCAGGATCCGTACCATGATGACGGTCAGGCACATGGTTTATGCTTTTCCGTAAAGCCCGATGTTGCCATCCCGCCTTCACTTGTGAATATATATAAGGAGCTTCATGAGGATCTCGGATGTTATATTCCGAATAACGGTTATCTCGTCAAGTGGGCAGAACAGGGAGTTCTTTTGTTAAATTCAGTGCTTACGGTTCGCGCGCATCAGGCTGCCTCACATCAGGGTAAGGGCTGGGAGGAATTTACCGATGCAGCCATACGTGCCGTAAATGAGCAGGACAGGCCGATAGTCTTTTTGCTTTGGGGCGGATTTGCCCAAAAGAAAGCTGCCATGCTTAATAACCCCAAGCATCTTATACTCAAGGCGCCGCATCCGTCACCGCTTTCGGTTTACAGAGGCTTTTACGGTTGCAGGCACTTCAGCAAAGCAAACGAATTTCTTGAGGCAAACGGTATTGAGCCGATAGACTGGCAGATAGAAAATATATAACTCATCGGAAGGCAGATAACGTATAACTCATTAGAATATAGATGGTATATCTCATTACCGGTATCTCTTAATATCACTTAATGTATGAAAGAGATATGTTTTAAATTTGACGTCATATCATGAAAGGGCAGATTAAAAGTATTTGTTATGGAAATATATATAGTAAGACACGGTGAAACCACCTGGAATAAAGGCAAAAGGCTTCAGGGAAGCAAGGATATAGAATTGAACGACTACGGGCGTGAGCTCGCCATAAAAACGGGCGAAGGATTAAAGGATACAAAAATCGATCTGATATATTCAAGTCCGTTAAAGCGTGCCTATGAAACCGCCACACTTATTCGCGGCAATCGCAATATAGAAATTTTGACCGACGATCGAATAAAGGAAATCAGCTTCGGTCACTTTGAAGGCGAAAACTTCTCCGAACTTATCAAGGATGAAAATCTTACCTTTAAATATTTTTTTAAAAAACCGGAATTATATGTCGCATCCGACGATGCCGAAACCTTTGAACATTTAATTGAAAGAGCCGGTGATTTTATGAAAGATAAAATCGAACCCCTTGAAGATAAATGTGAACGTGTTATGATAGTTGCTCACGGTGCAATAAACAAAGCCATCATGAGCTACATAAAAAAACACCCGACCGGCGAATTCTGGTCAGGAGGTCTTCAAACAAATTGCAATATAATAGTTGTAGACTACAATGATGGCAAATATAATGTAATAAATGAAACTATGATTATGTATAACGGCAGTCTGTAAACAGACTGCCGTTTTTTATTTTATGAAAAGTCGGAATATACTTTAATAATTTCTTCCTTTGTTGCAAGATATTCCGAAAATGCGCTTGCAGAGCCTGCCGAAAGGCCCATCTTAAAAGCATATTCCATATCTTTATTTTCAAGCCATCCTGCTATAAAGCCCGCAACCATCGAATCACCTGCGCCGACCGCATTTACAAGTTCACCCTCCGGTGCTTCACTTTCATATACGGTTCCGTCTTCGCAAACCAATACCGCGCCTTTACCCGCAAGTGAAACAAGCACATTTTTTGCGCCCATATCACGAAGCTTATTTGCATAAGGAATTACGTTTTCTCTGCTATCAAGCTTTATTCCGAATATCTCTCCAAGCTCATGATTATTCGGTTTAATGAGGAACGGTCTGTATTTAAGCACATTCAGGAGTAAATCTTTCGATGCATCGACAACTATATCTATATCCTTGTCGGACAGCCTTTCCATAATATCAGCATAAATAGAAGCCGGTACCGACGACGGTATGCTTCCGGCAAGAACCAAAATATCTTTGTCCTTTATCGAGTCAAGCTTTTCCATAAGTTCATCAAGCTTTTCTTTTGATATATCAGGTCCCGAGCCGTTTATTTCGGTTCCGTCGATGTTTTTTATCTTTATATTTATTCTGGAATTACCCTCGTCAACGGTTATAAAATCTGCATTTATACCCATTTTCTTTATTCTCTTTGTAATCTCTTCACCCACAAAACCTGCTGCAAAATAAAAAGCAGTATTTTGAATACCAAGGTTGCTCAACACGATTGATACATTTACACCTTTTCCGCCGGGTAAAATCATTTCAGACGATGTTCTGTTTGTAAGTCCGAGTTTTAAATCATTAACCGTGACTATATAATCAAGAGACGGATTAAGTGTCACTGTATAAACCATCTGTTTTCCTCCGTTTATTCAAGTATAATTTCCTCGCCGGCTTCTACAATCAGCTTATTCGGTGCAGCAAAAGCTTCCGCTTTCTCCATATCAAAATCCGCTCCCGGTACTATATGGTAAGGAATATTATGCTTTGTATTTATGGTTTTTGCACACTCCGCAGCTTCTTCCAAGCCCATATTATATACACCGTCACAGCATATAAATGCATAATCAAGATTTCTTGATGCAAGCTCAGACATCTGAGGTGTGGTTGATGTATCTCCGGTAAAATATACCGACACGCCGTTTGAAAATGTAAGTATATAACCTACACAGCTCGAAACATTATGATTAGGATTATATCCCGCTTCAACCGCCTCTACCTTAACATATCCCAAATCAAAGCTTTGATGCATCCCGTCCTTCAAAGCCTCTTTCCATGTTATGGTTACACAGTCTGTATTTTTTTGGCTGATTTTATCTATTCCCGTATGATCATAATGATCGTGTGTAACAAGTATTAAATCCGCAGGAAGATCATAACCCTCTCCTGCATACGGATCAATATATATTACCTTTCCTTCGGTTGTAACAATTCTCGCACTTGCATGTCCCTGATACAAAAGTGTATTTCCCATAATATCTCCTTCTTTTCCGGCTTCTTCGGAGGTATTTGTTGTATCAGCATTATCTTCTGTAGTTTCCTCCGAATCATCCTTTGCTTCTTCGGTTGATTCTTCTATTGTTTCCTTTTTGCTTTCTTCTGTTTCAGTTTCCGTTTCGGTGTTCTCTGTTTTTTCGGAATCCTTCTTATCATTTTTTCCCGAACAAGCCGCGAATACCAAAGTAACCGTCAAAAGAAGCGCAAGTATAAATAGTCTTTTCTTCAAAGTAAAACCTCCAATATATTTTATTATATCATTCGCTTATTTACATTAAAACAAATGCAAACACAGCGGATTCTAATGCAAATAAAATACTACTCGCATATTATATCACAGGCTTCTTATATCAACCATATATTTTTAATATTAATATCTTTGTTTTAGCTTTCTCCTTCTGAAAAAGCCTTTTTCTTTTGCTGCCGCAGCCTCCAAATTGGCTCTTTGAATTTCTCTTAAATATTCATCAAGTCTTTTAAATCTTTTTTCTTCACGTTCCTCTTTTTCTCTCATAACCGTATCAAATTGTTTCATAACATCACTTGTTATTTCTTCTTTAATCGATGCTGTTATTATATCCTTGTTCTCGCGCAAAGCATTCGCTATAACCTTATTCATTACATTTTGCAACCGGTTTATCTTATAGTTGACCACGTGCAAATCGTCTGATAAGTAATTATCATTTTCTGTTTCTTCTGTGTTATTTTCTTTACTGTTTATCATATCTTTGTTTTCAGTTATGCAAACATCATCCGGTTCATTTTTTTCATCATTTGGATTGCAATCCAGACTTTCACTGTTCTTGTTTTTCTTAAAATCATTAAAGCTGTAAACTTTAACGTCTTCATCCGACTCATCCGAGATTCTTTTTATACTTGCCTGCTCTTTTTTTGCCTTTTCTATTCCATCCCTTATATCTTTAAGCGAAAGCCCCCTTTTCTTTAACTCCTGAACATTTTTAAAAATCATTATATCCTTTTCATCATAATATCTGTGTCCCATCGAGTTTCTCTTGATAGTAAGGCCAAGTTCTTCTTCCCAATATCTTAATACATGAGCCTCAACGTTAAGTTCTTTAGCCGCATCCTTTATCATATAAATTCCCATATATCATACTTCCTTTCCGTAAATCATTTTCTTATGAAAATAACTTTAACATACATACCGAAATTTTTATTCATAATTCATATACAAAATAAAGACGGCATTCGACATATTATAAAGCAGCAAATAACAGTGCCGAAAGCACTTGTTTTTTGCTACCGGTATAAGAATTTCAGCTGAAGATTTCTGCTTATATGAAGCTTATATGAAGCTTTCATAGAACTTAAACATAAAAAGCATAGTGCACTTAACAAATTAACGTTATGTTGTAAGTACCCTATGCTTTAATTAATGTTATCGCAAAGTATAAAAGGCTTCCGTCATCGGAAGCCTTCATACCGGTTTTAATAAAAAACTCGAATTTTATTTTATAACTGAGGACCTGCTGAAACAAGTGCCTTACCTGCCTCATTACCCTCGTACTTAGCAAAGTTCTTGATGAATCTGCTTGCAAGATCTTTAGCCTTCTCATCCCAAGCACTTGCATCTGCATATGTATCTCTTGGGTCAAGAATCTTAGGATCAACACCAGGAAGCTCCGTAGGAACCTCGAAGTCAAATACAGGAATCTTCTTGGTAGGAGCATCAAGTATAGCACCGCTTAAGATAGCATCAATGATTCCACGAGTATCCTTGATTGAGATACGCTTACCTGTTCCGTTCCAACCGGTATTTACAAGATATGCCTTAGCACCGCTCTTCTCCATCTTCTTAACGAGTTCCTCTGCATACTTAGTAGGATGAAGCTCAAGGAATGCCTGACCGAAGCAAGCTGAGAATGTAGGAGTAGGCTCAGTGATTCCTCTCTCAGTACCCGCAAGCTTAGCAGTAAATCCTGAAAGGAAGTAATACTTAGTCTGCTCAGGAGTAAGAACCGATACAGGAGGAAGTACTCCAAATGCATCTGCTGAAAGGA
>DFDU01000038.1 GCA_002369325.1 Lachnospiraceae bacterium UBA3820 | reverse complement strand
TTCGGAAGCTCCATGACAAAAGGAACCGCCTCACCCCTAAACAAGGTTCCCTTATACAGCAGTGCCGCAAGAATTCCGACAAATATACCGAGCAGATAAAGTCCGACCATTATAAGACCACCCCGCTTCGGGAAAAATGCATTTACAAAAAATGCATATATAGGAAGCTTTGCTGTACAGCTCATAAAAGGTATGAGAAGTATTGTCATCTTTCTGTCACGCTCGGAAGGCAATGTTCTTGTCGACATTACGGCAGGGACCGTACAGCCAAAGCCTATAAGAAGAGGCACTATACTTCTTCCGGAAAGACCGATTTTTCTTAAAAGCTTGTCCATTACAAATGCAACTCTTGCTATATATCCGCTGTCTTCGAGTAAGGACAGGAAGAAAAACAAGGTCACTATTATCGGAAGAAAGCTTAACACACTTCCGACACCCGCAAATATTCCGTCGATTATCAAACCGTGTATGGTGCTGTTTACATTACCGTTTGTAAGTGCCCTGTCAACCACACCGGTCAGCTTGTCTATTCCGGTTTCAAGAAGCTCCTGTAAAAATGCACCGACAACATTAAATGTAAGCCAGAACACCAAAGCCATTATCGCTATAAAAGTCGGAATAGCAGTAAATTTACCTGTTAGTATTTTATCTATTTTTTCGCTTCTTATTCGTTCTTTGCTTTGAAGCGGTTTTTTTACAGTCTTAACGCAGACCTTCTGAATATACGCAAAACGCATATCGGCTATAGCTGCACTTCGATCCAGTCCTCTTTCGTTTTCCATCTGAACCACAATATGCTCTATCATCTTAAGCTCATTATCATCAAGCTTGAGCGCTTCCAGAACAAGCGGGTCACCTTCTACAACCTTGCTTGCCGCAAATCTTACAGGTAGTCCTGCATTTTTAGCATGATCTTCTATAAGATGTATCACCGCATGAAGGCATCTGTGCACCGCACCTCCGTTATCATTTTCATCACAAAAATCCTGTCGTAAAGGTTTTTCCTGATAATGTGCCACATGAATCGCATGGTCGACAAGCTCATGAACACCCTGATTTTTTGCAGCGGAAATAGGAACAACAGGTACGCCAAGCATAGCCTCCATTCCGTTTATATCAATGGTTCCGCCATTGGCTCTTACCTCGTCCATCATATTTAAAGCAACAACCATCGGCACTCCCATTTCAAGAAGCTGCATTGTAAGATAGAGATTTCTTTCGATATTTGATGCATCAACGATATTTATTATCCCCTTCGGGTTTTGTTCAAGAACAAAGCTTCGTGATACGATTTCCTCACTTGTGTAAGGAGACATGGAATAAATTCCCGGCAGATCCGTAACCAGCGTATTGTCATGTTCCTTGATTACACCGTCTTTTCTGTCAACGGTTACACCCGGAAAGTTTCCTACATGCTGATTGGCTCCGGTAAGCTGATTAAACAGTGTTGTCTTACCGCAGTTCTGATTTCCCACAAGTGCAAATGTAAGCTTCGTTCCTTCCGGCAAAGGATTCTCAGTTTCCTTTTCATGATATATACCGCCTTCACCCAGACCGGGATGTTCGGTATGAAACGCTTTTGCTCCTGAATCTTCGCTTTTGTTTTTTTTGCTTTTTTTGTCTGATTTGTCTGTCGGTTCATTTTTGCCATCATCAGTCTTTTTTTCGGAAGGCTCTTCTACCACGAACCCGTCAACAAGAATCTGAGTTTCTCCATATGGTTCGACTTCAATTTTCTCAGCCTCGGCAAGTCTCAATGTAAGCTGATATCCGCGTATACGAAGTTCAAGAGGATCTCCCATGGGAGCATATTTTACGACCATTACCGGAACTCCCGGTATCACACCCATGTCAAGAAAGTGCTGTCTTAACGCACCTTCTCCGCCTACTGATTTTATTATTGCATTTTTACCGATTTTTAATTCTCTTAAAGTCATTTTTATCCCTTTTTATATCATATTGCAGACATTTATTTATCTTTTTGATTTTTGAAAAAAGCAATCGCAACCGAGCCCGGACCAAGATGTGTTCCTATTACGCTTCCTATACACGAACAGTTCAAATGATCCGTATTTCCTTCCCATATAGCTCTGCTGTCTTCTATATATTTTTGAAGAAGCACGTCGGTAAGACCTCCGTATCCGAGAAGAAGCGGCATCTTAAAATCAATTCCGCCGGCTTTCGTTATTTCCTGAATAAGATAATTATTTGCTTTCTTTGAGCCACGTGCCTTTCCGAGCACTTCAATCTTACCGTCTCTTACGCAAAGAACAGGCTTTATTGACAAAAGCTCTCCCGCAACAGCCGCGGTTTTGGATATACGGCCGCCCTTTCTTAAATATTCAAGCGTGTCAACCATACCCATAAGACAGATATTTTCACGTTCCCTAATAAGAGTATCTGCAATTTCCTTAGCTTCCATACCCTGCTCGGCAAGCTTAACGGCAAGCTCCACAAGAATACCCGAACCGATAGTTGCATTTTTACTGTCTACGACATATATGCTGTCTTCATAATCTTCTGCAGCTATAAGTGCATTTTGATATGTACCGGAAAGAGTCGATGCAAGAGTTATAACTACCGCCTTCTCGCCTTTTTCGTGTACTTCTTTAAATGCATTTATAAACATATCGGGATTAGCCTGACTCGTACGTGGCATTTCATCATACTCTATAAGTTTTTCATAAAACTGCTTATAAGTAAGCGATACACCGTCTATATATTCTTCATCGCCAAAATAAAGGTGCATCGGTATCACGGTAACCTTTTCTTTTATCGCTGGTGTAACGTCTGCAGTTGAGTCAATTATAATTCTTACATTCATTATTCTTCCCCCATTTAAATCAGGTTTTTCATTTTTTCATAATTTTCCATTATTGATTATATACAAATAAACCAAGTTATACAATAGTGATAGTTATCATTTTTTAATTCAAATACGTACATTATACCGGCAATATCATCAAAGTCACCTTAATCAAAAGTCATTTTAAGAAATCATCCGATAACATCTTGTTTATATCTCATAATTCACAAACCATAATATATTCTTCGTCATTTTCATCGACTGTCTTAAATCCGACATTCTTATACATCTTTACAGCATAATTGGCTTTTTGTACTGCCAGGGATGCCTTCTCATATCCCTGCCGCTTCAACAGTTCCAGCATCTTAACCATTAGCTGTGAGCCTATGCCCTGCCCCCGATACTCCTTGTAAAGAGAAATTGCGAAGGATGGTGTTTCATCATCCACATGGCCATAATCATCCATAATCCTCGTCCAGACAGCTCCAACCACTTTTCCTCCGAAATCAGCTACCAGACAATTATCACCTTTGCGACTACCAAAATCATCCGCATAAACTCTCAGTTCCGGTCTTTCTACAATATCTCTTTCCGGTGGCTCTACACCTTCCGGAATAAATATTGCTTCATACAGAAAATCTTTAAGCAGACTGATTTCACTCTTTCTCATATTTCTTATTATATATTTCTTTTGTTTATCATTTACAGTTTCAATGAGGCCGGTAACTAAATCTTGCAATTGGGCTGCATTTTTATTCGTAATTACAGGTTTTCCGGTTCT
>DFDU01000054.1 GCA_002369325.1 Lachnospiraceae bacterium UBA3820 | reverse complement strand
AGAGATACAGAAGACAGGATGAGATAGGTACACCATTCTGTATCACTTATGATTTTGATTCCGAAAATGACGGTGCTGTTACGGTTCGTGACAGAGATACCATGGAGCAGGAAAGAATCAAGATAGAAGACTTAAAAGCATACTTTGAAGAAAAGCTTGCTTTTTAATCGTATAATTTAATAGCTTATTAAGGAAAGAGAAATGTAACGACAGTTGCGTCTGTGGTGGACGAAGTATACTTCTTATAATGTGCTTTGCAGACAGCCGGGGTATATTCAGTCTTGTGTAAACACGTTTACTTCAAAAGTAATAGTTCTCTTTCCTTTTTTATTGTTAAAAGGTCGGCTGAATAAGCAGGGTATGCCTGCTTTTGCTTTGTATTGATTCTGCCATAGCTTTTTGAAATCAGCAGGCGGATATCGTAAATTGCCGGCGATTTGTTAAATCAGAACGCTCGTTTTCTTGTAATTCGCACGAAAACAATAAACTCGCTTCGCGTGAAAAAATGAGCAAATAACATTTATCATTACCTTGTATTATGATAATATAACGAGGAAAAGTAACTATGTGTTTGAAAAAACATACAAGAAAATATAAACTTATTATGTGGTGGAAATATTGATATGTGCGTTTGGGACAGACTTTCGGAAGAAGATTTCTGGAAGGATTTTTTGGATTATAAAATTGAAAAGCAGCATCTTTTGGAAAAGGAACAGGTTGTTATTAGGAATTTTATCGGAGATAAAAGATATCTTGAAATTATTGCCGATATAAGAAAAGAGGATTATATACCTCCGATACCGTATAAAAAAGAGATAAGCAAGGCTGATACAGATAAGAAGAGAGTGATTTATTCTTTTGACAGTGATTTTAATTTATTACTTAAAGGTCTGGCTTTTTATTTGTATATTTATGATAGTGAGTTTGCGGATAATTGTTACGCATTTAGAAGAAACTTCGGGGTAAAAGATGCGGTAAGACGCATAAAAAGAATTAAGGATATTGACAGTAAGTGGTGCTTGAAGCTTGATATACAGAATTATTTTAATTCAATTGATGTAGATATATTACTTTGTAAACTTGAATTTATAAAAAAAGCGGATGAAGAATTATATGCTTTTCTGAAAAAGCTTCTTACGCTTGATAAGGCATATGTTGTTGATGATGCAGAAAAGAGAAATCATAAGAATGAAGATGTAAAAAATAATGACATAGCCGCGTATAGAATTATAACCGGAAAACGTGGTGCTATGGCGGGTACACCTGTATCGCCTTTTCTTGCAAATGTTTTCCTTTCCGATATGGATAAGATTTTTGAAGATGCATTATATTTCAGATATTCCGACGATATTTTGATTTTTGCTGACAGCGAGGATGAACTGAAAAAATATCAAAAAAAGATATATTCGATGATAGAGTCAAACAAACTTACGCTTAATCAAAAGAAGGTTAAAGTATGCAAGCCCGGTGAAGTATTTGAATTTTTAGGCTTTTCATATAATTCGGGAGAAATTGATCTTTCCGAAAATACCGTAAATAAGATGAAAGCAAAGATTAAAAGAAAAGCGCATGCTCTAAGACGTTGGGCAGACAGAAAAAACATATCCGGTGAGCGAGCTGCAAGAGCATTTATAAAAGCTATGAACAAAAAACTTTTTGATGATTACTACCGTGACAAGAACGGTTCCGGTTTTTCCTGGAGCAGATGGTTCTTTCCTTGTCTTACAACAGATAGAAGTCTTAGCATACTTGATGATTATATGCAAAGCTATATACGTTTTTGCGTAACCGGAAGACATTATAAAGGAAATTATAAGATTAGTTACGATACGCTTAAAGCCTGGGGCTACAGAAATATTGTTAATGAATATTGGAATGAAAAAAATAGTATAAAACAAAAAATACACAATGCTTGATTTTGCTAAATATGTATGTTTAAATAAAAACATAAATTTTAAAGGGTGATTGTATGAATAAATCTGATTCAATATCTACTATGGAGCTTTGGGCAAGGCTTTTTGAAGCGCCGACGGTAAATAAGTATTTATCGGAAAATGATAATTCAATAATTCGAATTTCATTTGCGGAGTATATAACAAATCTTTGTGATTCAAAGGGAGAAAAGGCTGAAAAAATAATAAAAAGAAGCGATATTGATACTTCTTTCGGACACCGCCTTTTTTCAGGTAAACGAAACCCTTCACGTGATACCGTTTTACAGCTTGCATTTGGATTTTGCATGTCGGTTGATGAGGCACAGCAGCTTCTTAAAATATCAAATCATACATTACTACATCCAAAGGTAAAGAGAGATGCGGTAATAGCGTTCTTTATGCATAACCATAAAACATTGGATGATCTTCAAATAGCGTTGTATGATAATAAACTTCCTCTTTTAGGAGGCAAAAAACATGAACAGTAGTGAGTTTTTTGATTGTTTGAATAATGTGTATGATAACAATTATCCAAATGATTTTCTTGAACAGTACAGCATAATGGAATGCATGGCAGAGAGAAACGGTATAGATACATTTTTGGTTCAGGATAAGGAAGAAGAAAAATATATCGCTAAGTGTTATTATAAGGCATCGGTTAAAATTGATTGTAAGAAGGATATATTGGATGAGATATCACATATCGGACTTATGAAGCCTGTATGTACATTTGAAAATGATATTATGTATGTCGTTTTGCGTGAATATATTGAGGGGATGGCTCTTGATGAATATACTTTGCTGAATGATTTGTCGGAAGAAGAGATAAAGGATATTTGTATTAAAATTTGTGATTTGCTGGGGCTTCTTCATCATAGGAAAAATCCGATTATTCACCGTGATATTAAGCCTCAGAATATAATAATTAAGCCGGACGGGAGTGTTGCCTTAATAGATTTTGATATAGCGCGTGAATATCAAAGCTGCAATGAGACAGACACAATATTTATAGGTACTGTTGCCTATGCACCGCCTGAACAATATGGTTTTTCGCAGACCGATGCCCGTACGGATATATATTCTCTCGGAATACTGCTTAGGTATCTTCTTACGGGAAGTACAAGGGAAAATAAAAATATTAAGTTGTATCGTCCGCTTGAGAAAATTATTGAAAAATGTACTGCCTTTGATCCAAAGAACAGATTTAATGATGTTGAAGAAATAAAAAAAGCACTTATTAAAGCAAACCCTAAATCACAAGGAATTAGAATCGCTTCAATAGTAGCAGGGATAATCATATGTGCAGGTTTTCTTTTACTCGGTAGTATAAAAATATATCAGAAAATAACCTATACACCGTTTTCTGATGACGCAATACCGGCTTATCTGTCTGATGAGGAACGAATAGAAGATGCCATAGGCTATATGAAGGAAAAATATGATACTGATTTATTTGATAATTCCGATGATATAGCTAATATCGGTTATTTGCGTGAGGTAATGATTTCGGTTTACGGTCTTGACAGAGATTACGTATATGGAATAAATATGGATATGCCGCAGGAAAGTGATGAATTCTTTCTTCCATGGGGGTGGGATGATGTTCAGACCTTAGACAGAGATGTTATGATATATGCGGCGGTTAAGGCTTATGATCCTTCTATAGTGGCAGACTGGTCGAGTTTAAAGGATGATAACGGCTATTATCCGGGTATTCGCGTAGCCGTTGCATTTGCGGAAGAAACAGGTATATTAACCGGTGTAAATCGACCGGGGGATCTAACTGTCGGTGATGTTGCACTTATTCTTGCAAATACTGACAGAGTTTTTGAAAACAAAGAAAAATATAAATGATATAATTATGTGAAAAAGGTGGTCTGACAGACCACTTTTTTTTATTTATTTTTGATAAAATTATATTGTATATAAAAACTGCCGAGTAAAATACAATGATTTGATATTGGGTTGATAATTAAATGAATCAGGAGGAATAAGAGATGAAAAGAGTTATTATAATATCATTAGTATTTATGTTTATGTTATCCGGATGCAAAAAAGATGATGATTCCAATAATAATTCCATAGGTTTGAAGAAGGATAAAACGACGGAGGAAACAACTACAGAAACTACCACGGAGCTGACTACGGAAGAAGATTCATTTTCTTTAGAAGGGCTGCCGTGCATAGTCAACTGGCAGGGGTACACTCTTAGAGTTGAAAGTATAGATGCCATCAGCTTGTCCGAATTTAATTTTTCGGGCGTAACTGTTTCTATGGACGGATATTCAACGCTATACGGAAATAATTATGCAATGGTGGTAGTTATAGCTACCGGTTCACCTATTTTGAGCAGTCAAATTACTACGGACAGTATGAAAGAATTTGTTTTGGCAGATGTGTACGGAAATACATATGACCTGGTTAGATATAATTATCCTGACATTGTATATAGTGATGCCAACGGTTTTGAGGATGCCCAGACACAGCCTATGATTTGTATGCTTTATAAGACTTCGGATTATACCGAATATGATAAGCTTGTGTTATGTGTAGGTGATGAAAAAGCGGTTGGTGAATCATCTGCAAATACGGGCGGTCCTTCGGATACTTCGGACAACGTAACTACCGGCAATGGTGGAACATCGATTTTTGATGAACTTGCAGGAACCTGGTCAGGCTCAGGTAAGCCTGTAGGAGGAGGAAGTGATATAGCACTTACGGTTGAAATTAATTCCGACGGAACCGGTATTTATTCATTTGTACAAGGTGCATATGAAGAAAGCTATTCATTTTCACTGGTTGACAACGGTAATTCGTTTAGTGTGAATATTCCTTCGAATAACAAGCTTGGAATTGATTCATGCGGAGGAACCTATGAGTATGATGGAAGTATTCTCACGCTTCATATAAAAACCACATTTGCAAATGGTGGAGCATACGAATATGATGCTGATTTGTCAAAAAATAATTAATATATAGATTTCTCAAAAAAGTATAATGCCACAAAAATTTGGATTCAATATAAATATCCGAAGCGAATATACATATCCGAAGCGAATAATTATTGCTTTTAGATGTATATTGTAGTATAATCATAATATATAAATGGATTTATATAAGAAGGTCACGGAAGACCGGCATTATATTTTTATTCTAGCGTGTAAAAGCGTCTTTTTTGGCTTGATTAATAAGTCTTATTTGTATTCCGTAATTTTTGCCTACATGTTGTACAGTCTGTAACAAAAAAATGTTTGTGACGGATTTTTTTGGCGTTGTTAAAAAAGCTGTAACGAAAAGGAATTCGTTTGTCTAACCAAGGAGGGTTGAAGAATGAATGTTGGCTTTTTATCAAAAACTTCATATTTGAACGGATATCGGAACTCGAACGGTAACTCCATGTCATCAGAGATAAACAATTCTTACGAAAGCCTGCAAAAAGAAGAAAAAATGTCGAATTTGCAGCAGATGAGAATGATGCTCAGAGATCTTGAAAATAACAAGAAGAATAAAGAAAATCAATTCTCGATTTATTCAAAAGATGGCAAAATGAAAGAAATATGGGAGATGACAAAGACTTCCGATAAGGATAAGCCGAAGATAAAAAAACGGCTTAATTACAATTACAAAGAGGTTTCAAATAGGATTCTTCGTGCTAAGAATTCGCTTACGGCCGGTCAGGCTATGCTTTTGGCAAAGCGTAAGGTGATTGAAATTAAAAGAAAGATGGCGAACAATGACGGAGATTCCGATGAATTACGGCTGGCACTTACCCATGCTACACGTATGGAAATGGCAGCAAGAAAGAAAAAACACAATATCGAACAGGAAGAAATGGTGGAAGCGGTAAGAAAAAGAGACGAAAGAATGGAAAAGTTAGAGGATGCCGCATCTGACATTTACGGACAGATTGTTCAGGAAAAAGAAGATGAGATATCGGCATCGGAAGATGAAATCTTCGAAGCACGTGAGGAAGCTTACGAGCAAATCCACGAGGAGTTAAAAGAGGAGCAGGAAGAAATAACCGAGGAAATGATGGCTAAGCTTAATGAAAAAATAGCAAAGCTCGGAGAAGAAGCTTTAAGGCAGATGGAAGAAGCTATGGAAATGCTTGAAGATATGGAAATTCTTAATCCTCATATGAGTGAAGAGGAACTCGAAAAAGTAAAACGCAGACACAGGGCGGCGGAAGAAAGAGCGATTCTTAAGGCGGATATGGATTATCTTAAGGATACGATTAAACATCAGCTCGCCCAAAGCTCTTTCGGAACAGGTAGCGGAAACACGGGTTCATTGGATTTTGGTTCCGGAAGCGTAGGAGCATCGGCTGATTTTGGCACAGGTTCTGCATCGGTCGAAACGGCGTCTTTTGCTCCGGCAGCAGCAGAAGTATCCATAGATGTTTCGGCATAAAATCATTTGTTTTAATTTAAACATCCGTACTGAAAAATGTACGGATGTTTTTATGCTTTTGGATATTTTTTATCTAAAAAATCAAATTATTATTATTTTAAAAACTGTTTGTAAAAAAGTTAAAAAATACCTTTAAAGTTTATTATCTTTATGATATAATTTATGTCAGCGTGACGCAGTGTGCCTTTTTCTGTGTCGCAAGAAAAAAATGAATACTTAGGAGGTAGATAACAAATGGCAAACAAATGGGTATATATGTTTAGCGAAGGCGACATGACCATGCGTAATCTTCTTGGTGGTAAAGGTGCTAACCTTGCAGAGATGACAAGTATAGGACTTCCGGTACCACAGGGCTTCACAATCACTACTGAGGCATGTACACAGTACTA
>DFDU01000007.1 GCA_002369325.1 Lachnospiraceae bacterium UBA3820 | reverse complement strand
GCTGCGGACATTGTAACAGCAGATGTCCATTTTCAGTGGATCAGATGAGCCGAATGCATGAGATAAAGAAGTATTTTGAAAATTAGTTCACGCTGTACCCCGGGACCTCCGGGACCGCCCGGTCCAAGAGGTAGAACAGGAGTAAGAGGTCCAACCGGTCCGGCAGGCGGTACAAATCCGGTATCTGCCCATCCGGTGATCATTCAATTATCCTAAAGCGATAACAGGAATAATAAATAAGGTTATCCGTTTTGAATACAGAAAAATCCCTCATATATTGTACTGCTCCCAAAAGTCAGACTTTTTGTGGCTCCCTCATATGTGAGGGATTTTCTGTTTAAATAATGCAATTTATCAGTATATCTCTTGCTGTTTAAAAATCTGTATGATAGTATTAACCATAGAGGACAGGGAAACACTACGGGGAAATTTAAGGAATAGATCCGGCGAGAACGGATACGGTTAAGTATAAGGATATATATCAGAGAAAAAAACAATTAATTATATCATTAGGTATTAAATATATATCATAATATATCGGAGAGATGTATTGACAAATATTAATTATTAAGACAGGAGAATTTTAATATGTCACTATTTAACAGGTTGTTTAAAAAAGACGAAAAAAAGGACGGTGGGAAAAATAATAATTCAGCTTCTCAAGCACAGGATAGGATTCAAATAAAGACATCTTTTGCTACATTTACATATATTAATTATCCAAATGAAGTTGGATATGAAGCGGATTTAGAGTGGTATGGTATGCCGGAAGATGAAGAAGGACGTTTATCCTACCTTCCGGTTGGTTGTTATATAGATTGTAATACACCGGAAACAACAGATGCATCACTTTGTCTTGACCGTTTGACAAGACTGTTTGAGGACAAGTATGGAACAGATACCAGAGTAAAACTGGCGGTGGCTAATTATTTTGCAGATGAAAATGGATTGATTAAAACCAGTTATGGCGAAATGATTTCAAAGGAAGACTTGATGAATGAGCTTGAAATCCGTTTTATATCAGTATGCAGAGACGGGAAAACAACATATTCGTTGTATCATATGAGTCTTGATATCGATGGCGATGTTCATATAATATTTAACGACGATGGCTCTGTAGCTGTTATGGATGAAAAAGAATTTTATAATTTTGAGTAAATATGTGGAATGGTTATTTTCCGGGAACATCCATAGAGCATTAACCGGTGCAGAGGCACAAATTTATCTATAAGCGATAGATGGAATCTTATGCTTTAAAGCATTCAAATGCAATATTTAATACGATTACTATAGGGAAGGATCGGCAGCAATTCTTATTATGGAAATTGTTAAAGTACCAAATAAAAAAAATGAATACAAACGCATAAAGGCTCTTTATCAGGAAGCTTTTCCACCTGAAGAAAGAGCGCCTTTTCATATGATGAAAAGCAGGGCAAAAAGAGAAAAAGCGGATTGCTGGAATTTAATTGAGGATGGTAAATGGATAGGGTTCGCTTATGTGATTAGTTATGAAAATCTGGCATATTTGTTTTATTTTGCAATAGATGAAAAGTTAAGAGGAAAAGGATACGGGAGTACGGCTATTAAAGCAATAGCAAATAGATATCAGGATAAAAAGTTTTTTCTTGCTTTGGAGAATTGGCGCGAAAAGGCGGATAATTCCGGACAACGAATTAAAAGACATGATTTTTATAAAAAAAATGGGATGAAGGATTTGCCATATAAGCTTAGGGAAGCGGGAGTTGTTTATGTGCTGATGGGAAACGGCGATAAGATTGAACCGGAAGAATACAGGCTGTTGATAGACAATTGGCTTGGATTTCCGCTTAAGCTTATCAGGGACATGGAAATTTTAAAAGAATAATTATTTATAAAATGAAGGGTAGCTTTCTATTTCGTTATCGGATGAGAATGCTTCCCTTTCTTTATTTTTTAAATTGTCGCGGTATTTTTTCGGAGTAATTCCCATAAGGTTGTTGAAGGTTTGAATGAAATGACTTTGGGAAGAAAAAGAAAGACGATATGCAATATCCGAGATATTCATATCCGAATATGTCAGCATATCCTTTGCCATCTCGATTTTCTTTTCTCTTATATAATTGCTTATGGTTGATCCGGTTTCCGATAAAAATACCTTCGATAAAAAGCTGGACGATACACCGGTATAGTCAACGAGTTGTTTAACGGTTATTCTGTCACCGATGTGCGCATAGATATAATCAAGGCACATACTGACCGGTCGGGATAAGCGGCCCTTGTACAAGAGGGCATTCATCCTTCCTGTAAAGTCAAGAACCATACAGCTGTGGATTTTTTCAACATCATTTTCTGTTTTGGCATTATCGAGTTTTTTGATGTAAAAATCGCTTAAAGATAATGCCTGTTCGATTTCAAGACCGCGATTTATACAAACTCTTGCTAAAATTCCGGCGGTAATAACCATATGATATTTGAGATTTAATACGGGATCATCGGAAAGCTTACCCATACCGCTTTGATTGCGGAATCTTTTTTCGGCAAGATTTTTTCTTATGGCGGGAATATCGCCGTTGGCTGCCTGACGAAAGAACAGAATTTCTTCATTCATATCACGATGCAATTTATCATCATTTTCCGAAATGTAATTAAAATCCATAGCTTTTCCCCCTCGCATAATAAATATATTATATCATAATTTAAGTAAATGGGTTCACGTATTTTATATTTTTTGGCTTTTTTTGATATAAGTACAAGTTGATTTAATGTTACTATAAATTGAAAAACTTTATTTAACCAAAATTATTATTAATGAAGGAGGAAAAAATGAGAGGATACCAAAAAAGACTCAAAAAGTTGGTAGTTTTGTTTCTTGTATTTTCTGTATTAATGTCCGTGATAAGACCACAGATAAATAATACGGCTTATGCGGAAGAGCAAAATGAAGAACAAAACTTCAACGACACAGGGAATTTCGAATTGGGAACTCCCGGAGATGCGGCAGAGGATGTGTCCTATGCCGAAACTGCAGATGTAACAAAGCAGGATGAAAAAAATGATTCAGATAATATTATCGATGAATCAGAAACGGCAAATGAGGAAGGAAAGTCTGAAGCAATAATAGAGGATATTGCTAACGGACAGACCGAAGATGTTTCCGATGAGGAAAAAACAGAGGAACAGATTGAGGATGAAGAAAAAGAACTTTTTGTATACGTACCTGAGAGCGGATGCAGCGTAACCATAAAGGCACCTGCGGGAAGCCTTCCTTATGATTCAAAAGAGCTTACCGTTTCGGTACGTGAGCTTAATAGTGATACGCTTGAATATGCTGCATATTTTAAGGCAGCAGTGCATGCGCTTAATCAGGACAACGCCGAAAATATCTCATTTGCAAGATTTTTTGACATAGAGATATTAAATAACGGCGAGAAGGTTGAACCGATTTTACCTGTTGAAGTTAAAATCGAATATGACGACGTTCCTGAAATTGCAAACGAAGATGAGATTTCCATAGTTCATTTCGCAAAAGAAGGAACGGAAGTTATAACAGATATAGAATTAAATGAGAATGCGACAGAGATTGTATATGAGCAGGAAAGCTTCTCGATTACGGCAACAATTGCAACGACAACTCCTGCTGCAGTCGGCATACGTGAAGGACATGATTATGTTCTTGTTGCGGAATTTGACGGTAATGCATATACAGTACAGAATGACGGTTCATTAAAGCCGGTGACGGATTATGATGCGATAAACGGTAAAATTACCGAAGATGCCACATTTGCATGGAAGTATACCAGTGTTGGCAGCAAAACTTATCTTCATTATATTTCCGACGGATTTGCATATGACGGTAATCAGCTTGCTACAGAATATGCATATACAAGCTTAGCTCCGGATGATGCTTCCGGTCTTGTTGTCTCTACACCATCTTACAATGATGATAAAACAAAAAGTGTAAACAGGGACAGCAGCGGTAAAGTTATATATGATAATTACCCGGAAGATTATTCTGTAATATATGATAATAATGAAATCAGATCGGAAAATAATAATTATTTGACGATCAGTGCCGATAAAACAAGAATTCAGGGTAATGCAACAAATCCTGATGACGGAGTTAAGTTTTATTTATATAAGGTTGACGATTTGCTGGATGAATATGATTATGGTGGCGGTAAGCCGTATAACCATGTGGTTAATCATATAGATATTGCGATATCTGATACGGTTGAGGTAAATATACCTCTCGCATACGGTAATTATTATGACAAAAATGGTAATCTGGTCATGACTGTTGACAGAGAGCATTATCCGGACGGATACGATCTTAGGGTTGCCCAGGTTGTTACCGTAAGTCAGGAACAGCTTAGAAAAGCCAAGATTAAGGCCTATAAAGCAAAATCGGTAGATGCTAATAACAGAGCCGTTCCGGATACAAATGAATTGACAAATGCATTTTATATTACGGGATATTCGGCCAATGACGAAACTGACAGAAGTTATCCGCAGGTTCGTATTGAAGGAATCTTTAAAATTGCAACCTGTGCGCCGGGAGACAATTCGGATGCAACTACAAAAGCCAACAGATTAAACAGCAGAGTGGTTTATACCGTTGAAGCTGTTCAGCCAAATGTAAGATTTTATTATACTAATCCATATGACCCGAATGAACATCTGTATGATGATAAAGGCAAAGAGCTTTATATAGAAACAGATGTAACAATCAGAGATTCATTTGACTATTTTGATACAAGAAACGAATGCCCGCCGCTTCACGGAACACAATATACAACGCATCCGGGTGAGGATTTCGAAACATATTGGCAGGCCGGAGAGATGCACGGATGGGGTATAAGCGGTATGGACTTCTTACTCTCGGGTGATGCGACCATAAGTAAAATACCTTTTGCTATTGAGATTGAAAATAAAATAATAGATACAGACGGAAATCCGATTATTCCGCGTGATAAAATTACAGGATTTAAGTTTGGAGTATATGTTGATCAGGCGGGGGATTCTGATAGTGTAGTCGGAAAAAATATCAATGGTTATGACGGATATGAAGCAAATACATCTTCATATAATAAAGAAATAGAAAAAACCATAGATATTGATAATGATCCAAGTAAAAATGCAACAAATATCGTTTATGAGTATGATTTACCTGAAGGTATGGTATACATAGACGAGGATAAGAACACGGTTCCCGAAATTATTACAGATAAAGACGGAAACAGATGGGTATATAAGAAAACATTCATAGAAACCGAATATGTCTGGAGAAGAAATGATCCAAATAATGACAGCAGACACTTCAGTAATGATTATAATGAATCGGATTCATCATTTGACAGCGTGCCTGAGGTAATCGGAACTTATAGTGATGGCTTTAATAAATTCCTTGAGTTTTATGTAAGAAATGTTTATGAAAAAATTGAGCCGCCTACGAAGAAGGAAGTATCACCTTATGAAGGAAACGGAACCCTTGGCGAAGTAAAGGTGGGCGATGAAATCGCATATGAAATTTCATATAAAAATTACAAAAACCGCACCGCAGATGTTGTAATCAAGGATAAGCTTGATGCAAATGTAGAATTTGTGAGTGCATCGGATAACGGAGTATATGACAAGGCGTCTCATTCGGTTATATGGACTTTAAAAGATGTGGCTTCGGAAAAAGAAGGAAAGGTTAAGCTTAAGGTTAAGGTTCTTGAAGGTGCTATTGTTGAAAACAACGGTCCGGGAAAGGTTGTTAATGGTGGAGATACAGCAACTGTTAAGGTTGGAAATGATGATGAGTTTACCCTTGAAGTTGTAGAAAATCCGGTAATTAAGACTCCTGCCAAGAAAGAAACCGCTCCATATGAGGGATCCGGTACACTTGGAAGTGTTAAGGTCGGAGATGAGATTACCTACGAGATATTATATAAAAATTATATGAGCGATACTGCAAATGTAATTATTAAAGATAAGCTCGATAAAAATGTTTCATATGTAAGCTCAACAGGTGACGGTGTATATGATGCATCAACACATACGGTTATATGGACTATTAAAAATGTACCTTCGGGCACGGAGGGAAAAGTTGAGCTTAAGGTTAAGGTACTTGAAAGTGCCCGTGTATCAAAGGGCGGACCGGGAAAGGTTGTTAACGGCGGAGAAACTTCAACAGTTAAGGTTGGAAATGATTCCGAGGTTAAACTTGAGATAGTGGAAAATCCGATTGATGAGTCAACAACCGAAGTAACACCTCCGCAGATAACAACAACTTCGACTACCACAAATAAGTCTGTTAAGACGGGAGATACATTTGATTTCGGAATTATCATTGCGTTAATGATTATATCACTTGCCGGAATCGTAATTCTGACCAAAAAAGAAAAGCAATAATTATACGCGCAGATGCGCAAACAGGTCATAAAAAATTATGATATGACAAAAAGAGACCGATTACTGTACCGACCCCCAAAAGTTAGACCAAAAATCTAACGATTGGAGGTCGGTATTTTTATGTCTAAATATTCCTTTTAAATTAAGAAAAATACAGAATTCATTTGATTTCATCAAGAATTATGTTAAAATTATTTCGTGATTGTATTTAGATTAAGCTACATTGAAAGACATTATAAAAAGATAAGGCAAGAGAAACATAATGGATAAAAAAAAGATTACTAAAGATATTTTTGAAATAGGTATTCCTTCATTTTTGGAGACCCTGTTTACGACATTTGCAGGAATTATAGATTCGAAGATGGTGTCGGAGTTAGGCATTACGGCTATATCGGCGGTTTCGGTTACAAATCAACCGAGACTCTTTATTTTTTCGATTTTTTTGCACTTAATACTGTAACATCCTCGCTTACGGCAAGATATCTCGGAAAAAAAGACAGGGATATGGCAAATCGAATATTGGATACTGTATTGAAACTGGTTATTATATTGAGCGTGGTGGCCAGTATTTTTTCCGTTGTGTTGGCAAAACCGATAATGATTGCATTTGCAAATACTTATCAATTAAACCTGAGGAAGATAATGAAATAGTTGAAGATGATGAAGAAGATGACGATAAGTAACAGGTATCCGGTTTTGTTTTTGGCCGATAGGCTTATTATGGAATTGGATTTGGAGGTTTTTGTTTAATCGATGGTTTTATATGATAAAGATATCCGCGAGCCGCTGTTTGATTTTCTTGAGGAAACCTACGGAAAGATAAGGATTATAGAGGAAAAGCAGACAGGAAGTGCAAGAGCGGATGTGGTTATGATTACACCTGATGTGCTGTACGGAATAGAGATAAAGAGTGATGCGGACACTTACACAAGACTAAAAAAACAAGTCGAAAATTATGATATATATTATGACCGGAATATCATCGTGGCAGGGTCTTCGCACGCCAATCATGTAAAGGAGCATGTGCCTGAATGGTGGGGAATTATTACCGTTGAATTGAACGAAACCGGAAAGGCGGATTTTTACATTCTCCGTGAACCAAAAGCCAATCCCGGGGTAAAGGATGAGCGTAAAATTACAATTTTATGGAGAACGGAGCTTAATCATTTGCTTGAAAAGAATGAACTTCCGAAATATAAGGAAAAAAGCAAATTATTTGTTCAGGAAAAGCTGCTTGAGAAGGTACCGGGAGAAATACTATGGCAGCAGGCATATGAAGAGCTCTTTGAAAGGGATTATAATACCATCGCCGATGTGATAAATGAATACAGAGCCGAAAAAGGTCGAAAACCAAGAAGAAAAAAACGCAGGAAATATAAAAAATAAAATGCTTACAGGAGCTTGAAATTATTATGAGTAACCGAGGGAAAAAACTTGATACATTTGAACCGGACTATGTTGTGTTTGACCTGGAGACGACGGGAATTTCACCGTCAAATGATAAGATTGTTGAAATTTCAGCGGTCAAGGTAAAGAACCATAAGGTAATTGATGAGTTTAGCACACTGGTTAATCCGGAGTGTCACATTTCCGAGGGGCAAGTGCTGTAAACGGGATATATGATGATATGGTGAAGGATTCACCGGTTATAGCCGATGTTCTTCCGCTGTTTGTGGAATTCATAGAAGAGTTGCCACTGGCAGGTCACAATATTCATTCTTTCGATATGAAATATATATATCGGGATTGTGAAAAATATCTTGGTATGATACCCGGAAATGATTATATAGACACATTATATATTTCAAGAAAATGCCTGCCGGAAATGGCACATCACAGATTGACGGATCTGGCACAACATTATGGTATATCCACAGAAGGCGCACACAGGGCATTAAAGGATTGTCATATGACGCAGCAGGTTTACGAATTGCTTAAAAATGAATCAGAGCTTGTTTCGTCCGGGGCAAAAACAATTCCCGTATGTGAAAGGTGTGGAAAAAAGATGATACTTCGAAACGGAAAATTCGGAGAATTTTGGGGATGTCCGGGATATCCCGGTTGTAATTTTACAATTAATGTCAGAAAAAATAAGGGTCTGATTTAGTGACATAGTTTATAATATAAGCATAAGATATTATAGAGTCAAAAAACGGAGGATTTGTCAGATTTATGAATACTACTATTTTTATGGGACTTATGATTCCCTTTATCGGTACAGCGCTTGGAGCAGCGTGTGTATTTTTATTAAAAAAGGAGATGAGCTTTAAGCTGCAAAAAGCACTTTCGGGATTTGCTTCAGGTGTAATGGTTGCAGCGTCCATATGGAGTCTTATCATACCGGCAATGGAGCAGTCGGAGGATATGGGACGGCTCGCATTCCTTCCTGCATTTATCGGCTTTTGGATGGGGATTTTGTTTTTGCTTTTTCTTGATATGGTTATACCGCATTTACATATAAATTCCGATAAGGCGGAGGGTCCTAAAAGCAAGCTTGCAAGAAAGACAATGATGGTACTTGCCGTAACGCTTCATAATATACCGGAGGGTATGGCAGTCGGTGTTGTATATGCAGGATACAAGTCAGGTAACTCCAATATCACTGTTGGGGCGGCGCTTGCGCTGGCACTTGGTATAGCTATTCAGAATTTCCCGGAGGGTGCTATTGTATCTATGCCGCTTGCAGCAGAAGGAAAAGGTAAAGGCAATGCGTTTTGGAGCGGTGTGATGTCCGGAGCCGTTGAACCGGTTTTTGGTTTTCTGACTATATTGGCGGTTGGCTTTATAGTTCCTGCCATGCCATACCTTTTAAGCTTTGCGGCGGGAGCTATGATGTATGTGGTTGTTGAGGAGCTTATACCCGAAATGGCGGTCGGAGAACACTCAAATATAGGCGTCATTATGTTTGCAATCGGATTTACGATAATGATGGCTCTTGATGTGGCGTTGGGATAGTAAAAATGCCCGAAAAATGTGCTGAAAGTTACAATTCAATGTTTAAAAAATCGATTATTTGTGATAAAATACCAATATCGGATACTTTTGGGTTAGATATTGTAAACGAGGTTTAATGTATGTTTGGAGTATATTTCGGAAAATACCTTATGGATGAGGGGATAATTCCCGAAGATTATTATTACGGATTGCTTGAAGCAACTAAAAATTCCAAAGTAAAAATGGGACTTCTGGCTGTTGAGTTCGGCTATATGAGCGAGGAGCAGGCAGCAGAGGTTAATCTTTTGCAACAGCAGCAGGACAAAAAGTTCGGCGATATAGCTATTGAAAAAGGATATCTTACCGAGGAAGAGGTTGCGGACCTGCTTGATGAGCAGGGTGATTCATATCTTCTTTATGTTCAGGCTATTATGGAAAGCGGACTTATGGATCTGAATAGTCTGAATGAACATTTAAAATCTTACCGAAAAGATAAGCACCTTACATTAAACGACCTTGAAGCAATTAAATCGGGAGATATTGACAGAATTGTTCCCGTGTTTATGAAGAATCCGGACATTCCTATACAAATTAAAGAATATGTTTATCTTACATCAAGAAATATTGTCAGATTTGTAGACCGTTTTTTCCGTATCGATAAGGTTGAAAAGCTTTCCGAATATGAAGCGGATTGCATGGTATACCAGAGTCTTCACGGAGATAACAACTACCTTACCGCATTTGGCGGAGATGAAAAAGGTATAAAAGCCATAGCTGATGGTTTTGTAAGAAGTATATATGGAGATATAGAGAGTTTTTCTTATGAAGGCACAGATGTTTCGGCAGAAGTATTAAATGTAAATAACGGACTGTATGTAACAAAATTAAGCAGTGTTGGTATTAAAGAAGTTTCGGATTCACCGGTTATAAAAAATGAAAAAACAAAAATTACAGGTGTTAATGATTTTTATAAGATTCTTCTTTCAGTTGAGGGAGCCGCGGTTGATTTGATAATCTGCTTCAATAATGATTGGACCGTCGAATAAGACAATATAATTAACCTGGATTCCCGAAACACATAACTATGGTTTCGGGAATCTAGGGTACAGGAACATATATGATCTGGCAGAGACACGAAGATGGACAAAAATCAAAATCATGGGGAAAGAACCAACGAGTACTTGACACATACTCGAGTCGAGCAAAACTAGAAGCTTCAATGGGTTTATGATAAAATATTAGAATCGGTACTGTTGTGGGGTTTTACGGAAGAGGAGGTACATATGTTACATTCATTTACGAGAAACTATAATGATCTTTCGACGGAAGCGGGGTTTCAGTTTGAGTTTTACTGTGATTGTTGCGGAAACGGAGCGAAGAGTACATTTGTTGAGTCGAGCACATACAAAAACCGCACAAAAACAGAGAGAAAAGGCAGACTTGCGTCTACGATCGGAAGCTTTCTGGGTGGGAAAGCAGGTGAGATCGGATGGGCTCTCGAGCGAGGAAGCGATCTTGTAAGTGACCGCTTCAGCAATCAGTCTCCGGAATGGCGAAGAGAACAGGAAAGATGCTTTGATTCCGCGCAGGCTGAGGTTCAGCCGCTGTTTAAGAAATGTCCGGCTTGCAATAAGTGGGTATGCGCGGACTGCTGGAATGAGGATGAAGGTCTTTGCACTGAGTGTGCTCCGAGGGAAGCGAGTTATGTGGCTCAGGCGAGAAATCAGGCTATGCGCCGAAATATAGACGAAGCGGCTGAAACTGCAACCGTATGGCAGGGCAAGATTGAGACCAGGACCACTGTATGCCCGAAGTGCGGAAAACCTGCCGGAAGCGGAAAGTTCTGCAATCATTGCGGATCGCCGCTCGGAACACAGCGTTGCCCGAACTGCGGAGCAGAGGTTGCGTTAGGATTGAAGTTCTGCGGCGAGTGCGGGTCGTCAATGCAAAAGAGCGGCACCTGCCCGAATTGCGGGTTTGAGAACGAGCCCGGTATGAAATTCTGCGGCAGCTGCGGAACGAAGCTCTGATGAAATACAACGGACAGGTATCGGGAAATGAAACAGTCATTGTTATAGAGAAGGAAGGAATCCGCTTTAACGATAAGTTGCTTGATTATGCCGATGTGGAATCCATTCTTCCGATCAATCACAGGATCAGGATCCGTACGTTCTCACAAGGGGAACTCGAGATATCGATGCTGGGCTTCTCCTATGACGGATTCTGGGAAGAGTTAATGGACTGTTTCGGAAATCGGAGCTTGGAATCTTTGTTTGTGGATGAAGAACAGATTATGCTCTGTGAGGGCGAGTATACGATCCCGCAGGGTAGCGGTCGGGGGAAGATAGCGCTTTATTCGGATTCGATATGTGTTCTTCCGCAGACATGCCATGCGATTAGAATCCCGCTTTGTTTTACCGAACGGTTGTGGTTAGACGGATACAGCTTTCATATCTTGATGCAAACAGGCGAGCAGTTCACGGTGGGTAAGATGGGCTATGATACGAAGCCTTTTGCCGAGAGGGCGGAAAAAACAGCCTTGCAGACAAAAAATATGCGAGAGAATGCCCTGCGCGATACGCCGCTGAACGAACCGTTTGAAGAAAAGGGACTTTTCAGAACCAAGCGGCCGGAGCAATATTGGAATGCGTCATTCGGTGCCGGGTGTTGTGCTGTGGAGCTATACACGGGGGAAGATGCAGCTACTTATCTTTACAGATTCTCAGAGACTCGAGAGCAGTTTCTTAAGAAATTGGAAATTGCAATGGAGGCTATGGGTACGCATCGTGAAGTTATATATATGTCGGATGAACAGTTATCGGAGAAATCGCTTTATCTTATGTCGGTAAACAGAACGCCTGCTGTTACATATCTCAGAGAGCGTTCTGCCGGAAGGCTGATCCACGGAAAGAATTATAATGAAAGGTTGAAGGAGTTTCTTCGACCGTAATAAACAACTGTTTTAAGCAAAGACAAGGTGAAAATATGATCGAATTGATAATCGAATGTCTTGTAGACCTGATCATTGCTGACGGTGCGGAGACTGTGTCTGGTTCGGAACGCACAAAGGGCTGATCAAAAGGAGCGAAGATCGCCGTCGTTGTCGCGGCGATCCTGTGGGTTATCGCGGTGACGGCCGTGCTGGCCGTATGCGGCGTGACTTACTTTATGAGCGGTGATCGCGAGGTGGGTTTGATCCTGCTGCTTGCAGGGATCGGATTCCTGATCGTCACGATCGCAAGATTCAGAATCGTTTATGTCAGTGTTCGTAAAAATAACGACAATAGGGAATAAAATAAGCTCCGGCGTATTGCCGGAGCTCGTTGCCTTTTATGTTTGAAGAATCACCTGCGTTTATCGGCTTTTTTCTCAGCCTTGATCCACTTGGAAATCTATTTCTTTTTGGCGTAGTTTCTCACGTTTTCCCTGCTCAGACTCAGATATAGGTCATAGCGTTCCTGCGAAAGCTCTCCGCTTTTGATCGCAGCCTTGATCGCGCAGCCCGGTTCGGATTCATGCCTGCAGTTGCTGAATTTGCACATGCATTCAAGTTCCGCGATAGCGGTAATTATGCTTCTTTATCAAGCTCATCATAATATGAAACATAATTTCCTAAATGCTTCTTACTGGTATAAGTTCCTTCGTCAGCATGTTTATAAAGATCTTCAAATGAATATTTGTCGTCATTCTGATAAAATGCTATACCAACACTTATGAAATAGCCTTTTCCGTCCATTTCCTCTATATGAGTATTATCAATCATTGTAAACAGACGATCTATTATTTTTTCGGCAGCAAATTTGGTATGTACATCAGGAACAAATACTGCAAACTCATCACCACCGAGTCGCAAGATTATATCATTTGCCCGGAATGCACTCTGTAGGGTTTTGGCAAAAGCTATGAGAACCTTGTCACCTGTATTATGACCATAGGTATCGTTGATATTCTTAAACTTGTCAATGTCCATAAGTACAAACATACCGCCCTGACCGTTTTTGATTAATTGACGAATTCTGGATTCGCCGTAACCACGATTGCATACACCTGTCATCTGATCTGTTTCCGAGAGGTATTGAAGTTTATCCTGACGTCTCTTAGCTTCGTCTATTATCTCGACCATCCAAAGTACACGTAAAAGCATACCTGCGGAGCTTTTTTCGGCGACTACAAATCGTGCACGACACCATACATCTGCATTATTCAGATATTCAAGAGTAATGGTATTTGTGTTCTCAAGACGTTTATCCAAGGTGTTAAAATCAATAAATTCAAGTATTTCGCTTCTGGATTTCTCTGAGCTGATGGCCTTCATAACGGTTTTGATTTCTTCGCTGGCATTATCACCGGATTCTTTGATATAATCCGAAACTCTTTCTGTAGAACGGCTGATTTCACTGTAGGTATTATCCTTAAGGTTAATATCAAACATGGCAGCATATATATGTGACATGGACTCAAGTTGCAGGTTAAGTCTGTTTGTTTCTATATGCTTTGTACTGATATTACGAATCATGATTATGATGATAAGCAATATAAAACACATGGTAGCATATGAAATAAAAAGAATTATTTTTAGAGGCTTAAATGCTTCCGTGCCGTTTATGACATAAATGCTGTACCAGCCTGTGCCGATTTTTTGAGCAAATACAATATATTTTGTTCCGTTATAGTTTAAGGTAAAATCGTATTTGTGTTTATTAATGATTTTTTTTGTTATAGTGCTTTCAAGAGTGTTTTTTTCGTTAAGGTAGTTTTTACCGAGTTCACTTTGTTTCGAGTGAGAAACAACATCGCCTTCAGAGTCAAGTACCATGGCAAAATCATATTTGTTATCAACGACGTTGTTGGTAATAGTCTGCAATCTGTCGAGACTTAAATCGAGAGCTATTACGCTTTCCTTGTCCGATAAAAGTTTGGCAATAGTCATCATAATTGTGCCGGTCTGTGAATCAAGGTATGGATCTACCCAAACAATTTCACCTTCCGAGTTGGCTGCCCTAATATACCAGGGACGCTCGGTTGCTACATAATCATCATCCGGTACCCAACCTGTGCTGTCAAGATATTCGCCGTTAATATATCCGTAAAGACCTGTATAATTATCATCTATTACACTGATGATACTGTCGGTTTCATGCTCCAGATAAGTTAAAATTGTTCTGTTATCAGCATTTTCCCTTAAATAATTATCAACTTTGTAGGATGAAAGTTTTATGGTATCTATACTCGAAATAAGATAAGCATCTATCTTTTGCGCCGATCCAATTGCATTATGCTCTGATTCTTCAACTATCACATCCTTTTTGGTGTTATATAATACACCGAAGTTAATGGAAATGATAGTTATGGCGAATATAAATATTATAATGACCAAAACGATATTTTTTTTACCTAAGGTATCAATAATTTCGCGTGCGGTGGCTTTATTATTATTCACCGTTCTCCCCCCATGTATTCATCATATAAAAATACAAAATACCTTATTCTATATTATTCCTAATGCTAAATGTTGTCAACTAAATATTTAGTATGAGACTTGATTATAGTTCGTATTTTACCTGTTTATAGGATTCGTAAAGACATTTTGAGGTTTTCTTTTTTATAAAAAAGTGGTAAAATATTTTATACTGGGGATTGATTTTTTGGATATTTGTTTTGGAGGATGTATATGATTCGACAAAGGATTGTAATAGCTTTGGGGACAATGACTACAACGGTTGTTCTTGTGTGTGTCGCTTGTCTGTTTTTATTTAAAATGAAATTTGAAGGCTCCGTTCATGAGGATAACAAGGATTATTATATGGATTGGCATTATGATGACGGAACGGATTGTGACTTGCTAAAGCTTGATTTTGATAAGAATGGTGTTATAGAAAAGAAAGCAAATTGGAAGGAGGACAGCGGTTCGTCAATTTGTTTTGAAACGACCAATCTTACGTTTGATATGTATTTGGATGATGAACTGATTTATTCTTTTCATCCTAAGCTTGGAGGATTGTACGGAAAGTATTACGGAGAATATATACATACCGTTAAAATGCCTTCATTTACAGAGGATAAAACCCTGCGAATAGAATATACGGCTCTTAATACGGAAGTTAGATGGACGCAGTTTCGATTTATGAAAATCGGAGACTCCTGGAGCTATGTAAAGGATTTCGTTAAAAAATATGCACCGAGATTTGCAACCTGTTTTGTTATATTTTCCTTCGGTTTTGTTCTTGTCATATTTGGTCTTATATTTGGTAAGACAAGTATGGGTTCCATTGAAACTATATCTTTGGGTGTTCTTGCTATGCTTCTCAGTGTTTGGACCAACGGAGGAACAAAGATATTTATGCTTCTTACCGGTAATTCCGCAGCGGTAAGAACGGTTGAGTATTTTATGCTTGTATTGTTGCCTATGCCGGCATTGTCATTTACGGCATATCTTACAAGGAGCTTTAAAAATGTATTTATTTGGTTGTCGGCAGTACTTACCTTTGTAAATTTTGTTGCGAATATAATACTTGTTTCCGGCGGATGGACGGATTATCATGAGCTGTTAATATATACTCACTTAAATATCCTTATAGGCATTGTAATAATAATTTATCTTATTGCAAATGCATTTAAGCGGAAGGTCTTTAATAACCTGGGTGCCATAATAGTTCTTTCGGCATTTATAATTCTTATGATATCGGGAATTATTGATTTTGCGTTTTATTATGGTTCCGGAACACTTGATACAGCGAGGTTTACAAGAATCGGTCTATTAATATTTGTATTCCTGCTTGGCTTTCATGAGGTTAGAGAATCTATACATGTTAGTAACAGGAGTCTGGATGCTGATGAGAAAAACCGCCTGGCACACATAGACGGACTTACCGGTCTTTTAAACCGACTTGCTTTCAGCGAGAAGGAAAACGAGATAGCGAGAAGAAGGAACGGACAATGCGTATTTGTTGAGCTTGATGTAAATAACCTCAAAAAGGTTAATGATAATTACGGACATACTGAGGGTGATAAGCATATTATCGGTGCTGCAAATGCGATAAATAAGAGCTTTGGACAGTACGGAAGTATATACCGTGTGGGCGGTGATGAATTTGTTGCTATAATCGAGGGATACGAGGCTGAAGCAAAGGCGAGTGCGGCAGCCGAAGAGCTGGTTGATTGTTATAACAAATATAATGAGAAACATAATCCTCCGGTTGAGCTTGAGATTGCATACGGATTTGCGCTTTATGATTATGATATGGGCGATCCCGAGCAGGCGGAGCGTGTAGCGGATGACAGAATGTATGAATGCAAGAGAAATTTGAAAAATACCGCAGCAGTAAAGGAAGCCATGAAAACTGCGGGATTCAGTGTTGATTAGGAGGAATGTGTTTCGTGGAGATAAAAGATGAGAGAATAGATGCCGGCAAGGCATTTGATTGGGGTAAAACCTCGAAGGAATACGCAAAATACAGAGATATTTATCCTGATATTTTTTATAAAAAAGTTGTGGACAGAGGCTTATGTATAAATAATCAGAGAGTCCTTGATCTTGGAACGGGTACGGGTGTATTGCCAAGGAATATGTATGGCTACGGTGCGACCTGGACGGGTACGGATATTTCACCTGAGCAGATAGAACAGGCGAAGCTTCTTGCCAAAGAACAGAACATGAAGATTGATTTTATGGCTGTTCCTACCGAACAGGTGGATTTTCCCGATGAAAGCTTTGATGTAACTACAGCATGTCAGTGCTTTTGGTATTTTGATCATGAAAAGGTTATGCCGAAGCTTGCAAAGCTTCTTAAGCCAAAAGGAAAGCTTTTGATTTTATATATGGCATGGCTTCCGTTTGAAGATAAAATCGCGGGCGCAAGTGAAGAGCTTGTCCTTAAATACAGTCCAAACTGGTCAGGTGCCGGAGAAAAAAGACATCCGATTTGGATACCGGATGTGGCATATGATTATTTTGAGCTTGAAGAGCATGAAGAGTATGATATAAAAGTGCCTTTTACCAGGGAATCATGGCATGGAAGAATGAGAGCGTGTCGAGGTGTCGGAGCATCATTATCGGAAGATATGCTTGCAAAGTGGGATAAGGAGCACAGAGCACTTCTTGAAAAAATCGCACCTGAGGATTTTGAAGTGCTTCATTATGCTGCACTTGCCGTTCTAAAAAAGAAATAATTCACAGGATAGTAAAATAATTTAAGGCAGGAATCAGAAAAATGAATAAAGAGATTAGCAGAGATAAAATAATAGTTAGAACAAGTATAATCGGAATTCTGGCAAATGCATTTCTTGCCGGCTTTAAGGCGGTGATTGGCTTTACATCAAACTCGATTGCTATTGTAATGGATGCGGTAAATAACTTATCGGACGCGGCAAGTTCGGTTATTACAATCGTGGGAACAAAGCTTGCCGGAAAGGAAGCGGACAGAAAGCATCCTTTCGGATACGGAAGAATAGAATATCTTAGTGCAATGGTTATTTCCATGCTGGTGCTTTATGCCGGAGTGACTGCATTTGTTGAATCGGTAAAGAAAATCATAAATCCCGCAACACCTGATTACAGTACGGTTGCGCTTGTAATTGTAGCTGTTGCCGTTGTGGTTAAGATTGTTCTTGGAAAATATGTTAAAAGCGTCGGAAAAAATGTAAATTCGGATGCGCTGGTTAATTCGGGTGAGGATGCGGTTCTTGACTCGGTAATTTCCGCATCAACACTTGTTGCTGCCGCAGTATATCTTATATTTGATATATCTTTGGAAGCATGGCTTGGTGCGCTTATAGCGATAGTCATTATAAAATCGGGTCTGGAAATGTTAAAGGATACTCTGTCCAAAATACTCGGAGAGCGTATAGACCCTCAGCTTGCCAGAGACATAAAAGCAACAATAAACGAATTTCCTGAGGTAAACGGTGCATATGATTTGATTATGCACAATTACGGACCGGATTCATATCAGGGTTCGGCGCATATCGAGGTTTCCGATGAGCTTTCAACGGATGAGCTTGATAAGCTTGTAAGGCGGATTCAAACAAGAGTATATAATAAGCTTGGGGTTGTACTTACGGCAGTAGGAATTTATTCCCACAACTCAAAGGATACCGAAGCGGTGGCAGTAAGAGAAAAGGTTGCGGCACTTGTTAAAGAAAATCCGTATGTATTGCAGATGCACGGCTTTTATATGGATAAGGAAGAAAAAACCATGCGATTCGATATTGTTGTAAGCTTTGATGCAAAGGACAGAAAAGAGGTGCATAGGGAGGCTGTCGAGAAGGTTCAGAAGGAATATCCGGATTATACATTATTCATTTCCATGGATATGGATTTCAGCGAGATTTAAAGTCAGAGAATCGGCAGTGTACAAATAAGATATGTTGAAATTAAGAAAGAAATAAAGGACAGATAAAGATGGACGGCATAACTACAGTTATTTTTGATATGGACGGAACGGTGCTGAATACACTTGATGATCTTACGGCATCGGTTAATTATGTGCTTGAAAAATTCGGAATGCCAAAGCGAAGCAAAGAAGAATACAGACAATTTTTCGGAAATGGAATTAAATATGCACTTAAATGTGCAGTACCAAAGGGTACTTCGGATGAAGTAATAGAGGAGATGCTTCCATATTTCAGAACTCATTATAATGAGCATTGTCTTGATAAAACAGGTCCGTATGACGGAATTTTGGAGCTTATGAAGAAGCTTAAGGAAAAGGGATATAAGATGGCGATTGTCTCAAATAAGATTGATTCCGCCGTCAAAGAATTAAATGAAAGATTTTTCTCTGAATATGTGGAAGTGGCTATCGGTGAAAAAGAGGGTATAAAAAGAAAACCCGCTCCGGATACCGTCTTTGCCGCATTGGATGAGCTGAACAGTAAAAAGGAAGAAGCAGTTTATATAGGTGATTCGGAGGTGGATTATCAGACTGCGGTAAATTCGGAAATACCATGTATATCGGTTTTGTGGGGCTTTCGCGATAAGGAAAGACTTATTAGAGAGGGCGCAACGATATTTGCGGATAGTACAGAGGAAGTATTTGATATAATTGTTTCTCAAAAATGAAAGATTAAACCGTGAAATAAATTCTTATTTTGCGGTTTTTTTTATGAGCTTTATTTATTAAGATTGACACTCACAAAAAAGTAATATAATATAGTTAGTTGAAACAAACCAAATAATCAAACGAGAAGGAGGCATTATTATGGCTAAAAAAATCGTGGAATTTATAAATGTAACTAAAAAATACGGAGAAAAAGATGCTTTGCAGCTTGCAAACAATGATGTTAGTTTTTCAATAGAAGAGGGAGAGTTTGTGGTAATTCTCGGACAGTCAGGTGCCGGAAAGTCCACGGTTCTTAATATGCTCGGTGGTATGGATGTTCCGACTTCGGGAAAGGTTATTGTTGCCGGTCAAGAGGTTTCCGCCATGAACGACAAGGAGCTTTCATCATATCGTGCGGATACTATAGGATTTATATTTCAATTCTATAATTTGCTTCCGTCACTTACAGCGCTTGAAAATGTTGCATTAACTAAAAATATTGTGAAGAACGCAAAGGATCCGTTAAAAATGCTTGAAGAGGTTGGGCTTGGAAATCACAAAAATAAATTTCCCGCGCAGATGTCGGGAGGAGAACAGCAGAGAGTATCAATTGCAAGGGCGCTTGCTAAAAATCCAAAGATTATTCTCGGCGATGAACCTACCGGTGCACTTGATTCGGAAACCGGTGTAATAGTGCTTGAACTGTTACAAAAGCTCAGTAGAGAGGATAAGAAAACCGTAATTCTGGTTACACATAATGCGGATATAGCAAAGTGTGCCGATAAGGTTATCCGAATGAAGAACGGTAAAATCCGTGAGATTAAAATAAACGAAAACCCTGTACCTGTAAGGGAGGTTGAGTGGTAATGCTGTTTAAGAAAATGATTAGGGAGATAGGCAAAAATATAGGTCAGTTTTTATCAATATTTATCCTTTCATTTCTTGCAATTTCCCTTTTTGCGTGTATGAAAGCAAGTAATATAAGTGCATATAATAAACTGGATGATCTTTATAAAAGGACCAATAATGCAAACGGCTGGGTTTACAGCGAAGGCTTTTCCGAAGGACAGCTTGAAAGCATAAAGGCTCTTCCTGATATTAAGGATGCAGAGCTTCGTACGCATATTACGGCCAATGCAAAGGATAATGATCAGGCTCAGCTTGAGGTGTTTATTCTGGAGGAAAACATAGTTGCAAAGCCTTTGGTTACCGAAGGTGAGGCTTTTGATGTCGACGATACGGACTCTGTATGGATTTCGGAAAGCTTTGCAAATGCATGGAATATCAAACCCGGCGATAAATTCAGTATGGTATATCAGGGTATTTGTGTTGAAAAAACTGTTGCAGGTCTGGTCGTTTCACCCGAATATCAATATTTAAAGGCTGATAAGGATCTGGATATAGTTGTTAAAAATATCAGCATTGTTTATGCGTCGGCGAAAGATTATCCGGGATTTCCGAGAAATGAGCTTGTATTTACAACCGATAAAAAGAACGTCAAGGGAATGGAACAGGAGATTTCCGATGCATTAGCCGGTGACTATGCCGTTTTTTGCGACAGAAACGATCTGCCGGGTATAAAGGTTATGATGGATGAGCTTAATCAGCATGATCAGTTTGCCGTAACATTTCCGATAGTTTTTATAGCGATAGCACTTCTGGTTATCATGACCACCATGAATCGTATGATAGACAAGCAGCGAGTTCAAATCGGAACCATGCGTGCCATGGGTATGAAGAAAGGAAAGATTACGCTTCATTTTTTAAGCTACAGCTTTTTTGTCTCTTTGTTTGGATCGATTACAGGTGTCTTTGTCGGAACATATTGCTTCGGCGAGGCGGTAGCTAAAATATTCCGTGACTGGTACCAGATTCCGGGGTGGACCGTGGAAATGGATGCGAGCTTTATTGTAGTAACTATGCTCATAATAATATGCTGTACAGGGGCAACGTATTTTTCATGTCGAAAGGTTATGAATGTTCATCCTGCAGAATCGCTTCGACCGGCACCTCCGAAATCCGGAAAAAATACTATATTTGAAAAGCTGCCTTTCTGGAACAGGCTCGGTTTTTCGTCACAATATAATTTAAGGGATATTTCCAGAGGCAAGCTTCGTGCGTTTATGGGAGTTTTCGGAACGACAGCGGGTATGCTTCTTATGGTAGCGGCTTTTTCTTCATATAAAACCATAAAAGATACTTCAAGCTGGACCTTTGACAAGCTTCAAAAATATAAGGCAGAGGTCGATTTTTCCGGTGGTACGGAGATTTCCGAAGCGGAGAAGGTTCGCAGCAGCTTTGACGGAGAGCTTGTTTCGGCACAGTCGGTTGAGATTGCGGCAAAGAAAAATGCCATGGCTGACGACAGAAGGTCAACAACCATGATGATCATTGAGGGAAGAGGTAATTTTGCATTAACGGATGTAAATCAGGATATAGTAAAGCTTCCTCCGGGAACGATAGCTATTACACAAAAGCTTGCGAAGGCTCTTGGAGTCAAGGAAGGCGATGTGATATATTGGCATATCTATGAAAAGAATACCTGGTATGAAATGAAGGTAGGTTTGATAAACAGAAATCCTAACTTACAGGGTATAACCATGCTTAGAGAGGATTATGAGGCGCTGGGAAATGAATTTATACCGGGCATATTATATACAGATGAAAATGTTACATATGATGAAGTCCGTAATATATCCGAAAGTGTACTCGCGGTTCATGACGATACGGATTTAAAGGAAAGCTTTGATATAATGATGAGCATGGTGAATGCCATGATAGGCGTTTTTATTGCATTTGCTTTGATCCTTCCGATAGTAGTGCTTTATAATTGCGGTAATCTTTCTTTTAATGAACGTGTTAAGGAATTTGCGACGCTCAAGGTTCTTGGTTTTTCGACAAAAAGAATAAGGAAGCTTTTGGCACTGCAAAACCTTTGGCTTTCGCTTATAGGTGTTTTGATAGGAGCACCTTTCGGAACCATATTGCTGCAATATATGTTTGATTCCAACGGTGACAGTATGGATTATCAGGTTGGAGCGGACTTTTGGTCTTATATCCTTTCAGGTATTGTCGTACTGGTCACTTCGGTACTTGTAAGCTTTATGTTTAATAAGCGAATTAAGAAGCTCGATATGGTAGAAATCTTAAAGGGTATGGAATAAAAAAAGATTGTATAAAAGGCGGTTTGACAGATATTCAATCATTTTATTATTTGCTTATGGACTTATTATTATCAAACTGATAAAATTAAGAAAGATTGGGGAATTGAAAAAGGGGTGAAAATATGTTAAAGGATTTCACGTCGGAATATAAATCAAAGCTTCGAACACCGGAGGAAGCGGTTTCGGTAGTTAAGAGCGGAGACTGGATTGATTACACAAGCTGTCTTGGTAAGCCGGTTTTGCTTGACAGAGCACTTGCCAAAAGAAGAGATGAATTAACCGATGTAAAGGTTCGTGGAAATCTTATGTCGGGACCGGTTGAGATTGCGGAGTGTGATGAGAGTCAGGAGCATTTCATATATCATAGCTGGCACTGCTCATCTTATGAGAGAAGACTCTGTGATAAGGGACTCTGCTATTATATACCTATGGTTTTCCATAATAATGCGGCTTACTATGAATTTTTTCTGCATGTAAATGTGGTTATGGTAAGCGTTACACCTATGGATGCACACGGTTATTTTAACTTTTCGGTAAATACGGGCGTTGCGGCGCCGATTGCACGTATGGCTGATATCGTAATAGTTGAGATAAATGAGCATCTTCCGAAGGTGCGTGGCGGTTATGATGAATGCATTCATATATCGGAAGTTGATTTTATCGTCGAAGGAGAGCATGATAATTTCCCGGATATTCAGGGTGCGGAGCCTACGGAAACGGATATAAAGATAGCGGAACACATTTTGCCTTATATAGTTGACGGTGCTACGCTTCAGCTTGGGATAGGAAGTATTCCAAATGCGGTCGGTGAGATAATTGCAAGGTCGGACCTTAAGGATCTTGGTATGCATACCGAGCTTTGCTCCGATGCGTTTTTAAGTCTTTATATGTCGGGCAAGCTTACTAATAAGAAAAAGAAGATTGATAAGGGAAAAGGAGTTTACGGCTGTGCCGTAGGCTCGAGAGATTTGTATAACTGGCTGGACGATAATCCGGGAGTAATGGCTTATCCTCTTGAATATGTCAATCGGCCGGGCGTAATAGAACAGATAGACAATATGGTTTCCATAAACAGCTGCGTGTCGGTAGATTTGTACGGACAGGTTGCTGCGGAAAGCTCGGGTGCTCGTCAGATAAGCGGAACAGGCGGACAGCTTGATTTTCTTATTGGTGCATCTGCATCAAGCGGCGGTAAGGCATTTATCTGCATGAGTTCAATATATGTGGATAAAGAGGGTATGACGCATTCGACCATTACACCGCAATTTAACGGTGATATCATAACTTCGCCGAGAAGTCAGATATATTTTCTTGCAACGGAATACGGTGTGGTTAATCTGGAAGGGCTTTCCACATGGGAAAGAGCCGAGAAAATCATATCCATAGCTCATCCGGCATTCAGAGATAATCTGATCAGGGAAGCTGAAGTGCGGAAGATATGGAGAAGAAGCAATAAAAGATAAAAATAAACGAGTGGCACTTATATTGTCGCTCGTTTATTTTATTCTTGAAAAAAAAAACCATCTGAATTATAATTAAAAATGAAAACGATTACAACAATGATTCAATGTTGAAGAGGTGCGACTATGATAAATAAAAAATGGGATAAAAATTTTAACGAGCGTATCTCGCAGTACTATGACGAGCTAAAATGGCTTTACTGCGAACTATATAAAGATGATATGCAGGCTTTTGAATATTTTATAAATATGCTTTACGGATATTATTCTAACAGAAGCGATGAACTTAAGGATTGGGATGAGGCCAGAAATGTCGTAAAAGATTGGTTTTCAGGCAATGACATGTTAGGAATGCTTATGTATACCAACTGTTTTGCCAAAAATCTTAAGGGCGTTAAAAAACATCTGAATTATCTTTTGGAATGTGGAATAAATTATGTGCATCTTATGCCGCTTTTGGAGAGCCCTGAGGGCAGAAGCGACGGTGGATATGCGGTATCGGATTTCAGAAGGGTTAATCCGGAACTTGGAACCATGAAGGATCTGGCGGAGCTTGCAAAAGAGTGTCATTCAAACGGTATGAGCGTATGTCTTGATTTTGTTATGAACCATACGAGTGAGGATCATGAGTGGGCAGTGCGTGCGCGTAAGGGTGAAAAGGAGTATCAGGACAGATATTTCTTTTATGACAACTGGGATATTCCAAATGAATTTGAAAAAACAGTACCTGAGGTGTTTCCGCAAACTGCGCCCGGGAATTTTTCGTGGTGTGATGAAGCCGGAAAAGTAGTTATGACAACATTTTATCCATATCAATGGGATCTTAATTATCATAATCCGACGGTTTTCAATGATATGACGGCAAATATGTTGTATCTTTGTAATCAGGGAGTTGACATTATAAGACTGGATGCTGTTCCTTATGTTTGGAAGGAACTTGGAACTAACTGTCGTAATCTGCCGCAGGTTCACTCGCTGGTAAGAATAATGAGAATAGCTGCTGAGGTCGTATGCCCGGGAACTCTACTTTTGGGAGAGGTGGTTATGGAGCCATCAAAGGTGGTCCCATATTTCGGAACGGTTGATAAACCTGAATGCCATATGCTTTATAATGTTACTACTATGGCAAGTACATGGCATACGGTTGCAACAAAAGATGTAAGACTTATGAAGCATCAGCTCGGAACTGTTTTTTCTCTTCCGAAGGAGTATGTATTCCTCAATTATTTAAGATGCCATGATGATATAGGCTGGGGACTTGATTATGAATTTCTTAAACAGTTTGGAATAGATGAAGCGGCACATAAAAAGTTTTTAAATGATTATTTATCCGGAAAAATATATGGCTGTGACGGTAGGGGTGAGCTTTATAACGATGACCCGAAACTTAAGGATGCAAGACTTTGCGGAACCACAGCTTCGCTTTGTGGAATAGAAGCATCAGAGTACGAACAAAATCCTGACAAACTTGATAAGGCTATAAAGCTTGATATTATGCTTCATGCATTTTTACTTACTCAAAGCGGTATACCGGTTATATACAGCGGCGATGAGGTAGGACAGCTCAATGATTATACTTATCATGAGAATGATAAGAAGCGGGATGACAGCAGATATCTTCACAGAGGAGATCTTGATTGGAAGAGTGTAGCCAAAAGAAAGAAAAAAGGAACGAGAGAAAACAGAATATTTACGGGAATTAAAGAGCTTATAGCGTTAAGGTCAAAACACAGGGTGTTTGAAAGCAAGGCTGATACATGGATTGTTGAAGCCTGGAACGATCACGTGCTTGGAATAGGCAGATATTACAGAGGAGAAAAGTTAATTGGATTGTTTAATTTCAATGATTGTTCCGAGACGGCGTGGATAAATGAAAATGAAAAATATATTGATTTGCTTACCGGTGAGGAAATAGTTGCAAAGGGAGTAAATCTTCAGGGATATGATTTTAAATGGATGTTAACAAAGATATAATGTGATTAATAAACGTAATTATCAGCTTTTAGAGGAGGATTATACATGACAATCAAGGACATAGCTAAGGAGGCTGGGGTTTCTTCAGCAGCAGTAAGCAGATATTTTAACGGTGGATCGCTCAGCGATGAAAAAAGAGAATTAATAAGTAAAATAGTGAAAAAAAATAATTTTGTACCAAATCAGGCAGCACAGACTATGAGAACCGGGAAAAGTGGATATATAGGAGTTATAGTTCCGAAGCTTAATTCGGATTCATTGTCCCGTATTATGGATGGTATTGCGAGAACGGTTGAAGAGTATGACTATACATTTATCCTCGGTTTTACCGAAGGAAAACAGGAGAAGGAAATAGAATTTATAGAATCAATGCAAAGAAGCGGTAATGATGGAATAATACTTATGGGAACAGCCATGACACCGCACCTTGCATCTGTTATTGAAAGAAGCAGTGTACCTATAGTTGTGACCGGACAAAAGTTTGATAATGTACCTTGTGTATATCATGATGATAAAAAGGCAATGTATGAATTGGCGAAGCATATGCTTAAAAAGAGAAAAAACCTTGCATATATAGGGGTAACGGAATCGGATATATCTGCAGGCCAGGAAAGAAGACTGGGCGTTGAGAAGGCTATGGAAGAAACCGGTATTGACAAAAATACCCTTGTAAAAAGAATATCCGGTTTTAATGTTGAAGGTGGCTATGCCGCGATGAAAAGTATACTCGAAGAAAACCCGTATATAGACGGAGTATTGTGTGCTTCGGATCTTATTGCACATGGTGCTATGAAAGCCATAAAGGAAGCAGGAAAAAAAATACCGGAGGATATTTCCGTAGCGGGAGTCGGAAACAGCTGGGCAGATACTATTTCCGAACCACAGCTTACGACAGTAAAGCTTTATTTTGAGGAGTGCGGAGAGACTGCATTTAAGATGCTCAAAGAAATGATGGATGAAAGTGGAAAAAAACCGGTCATTAGCAGGGTTATGCTTGGATTTGAAATTGTAGAAAGGGGATCGGTATAGAGATGAAATTGATTTTTTTGGATATTGACGGAACACTTACCAGAGCGGGAGAAAATGTTCCGCCGGACAGTGCGATATATGCCATAAAGATGTCGCAGGCAAAAGGAAATAAGGTGTTTTTATGTACAGGTCGAAACCTGGATATGTTGAAGCCACTTTTGAAATACGGATTTGATGGAGTGGTAGGAAGCAGCGGTGGATACGTAGCTGTAGGTGACGAAGTGCTGTTTGATTGTCCGATGACGGATGAGCAAAGGGATACGGCCCTTGAGGTACTGCATAAAAACGGAGTATTCTGCACTATTGAAGCAAAAGGCGGTTCCTGGGGAGACGATAATATGGACGAGTTTTTGAAGGATCAGCCGGAGGGTAACAGCGAGATAGAAAGATGGAGAAAGGCATTGTCCGAAAATCTTGGCATCAGATCTATGAAGGAATATGACGGAAGTCCTATCTATAAAGTAATAATGATGTGTACGGATGAAAAACAACTCGATGAGGCAAAGAGGCTTTTAGGAGATGATTTTACATTTGTAATTCAGGAAGTAAAGGCCCACAGTTGCATAAACGGAGAACTTGTAAACAAGAAATTTGATAAAGGGAGGGGAGTAAAGCTTGTAAGAGACTATTATGGTCTTACGGATGAGGATACCTATGGCTTCGGTGACAGCATGAATGACCTGGAGATGATACAGACGGTCGGAACCTCAGTCTGCATGGACAATGGAGCGGAAGCATTGAAAAAGCTTGCAGATATTGTATGTCCGTCGGTAGATGAGGATGGTCTTGCAAAAGCATTTTCACAACTGAATCTTTAAAAATTATTTTGTTGACAATATGATGTCTTTGTGCTAATATGAAAATACATTGTAAACGTTTTCAAAATAATTTCAATTCTCAGAAGGGAGGAAATCAAATGGCACTTGATTACAAAAAGTGTGCAGAGGAGATAGTTTCTCATATCGGAGGAAGAGAAAATGTCGCTCAGGCTGCACATTGTGCTACAAGATTACGCCTTGTTATCAAAGATAATGCAAAGATTGATAAAAAGGCACTCGAAAATGTTGAAGGAGTAAAGGGAATGTTCGAAAACAGCGGACAGCTCCAGCTCATCATAGGAACAGGAACGGTAAATAAGGTTTATGATGAGTTTCTCGCAGTTACAGGTATGACAGCAGCTACAAAGGACGACGTTAAGGCTGCTGCAGCTGCAAAGCAACCGGCTTGGAAGAGGGCGCTTAAGTCGGTCGGAGATGTATTTGTACCTATCTTACCGGCAATCGTTGCATCCGGTCTTATGATGGGTCTCGTCGAGGCTCTTGGTAAGATCGATGGACTGAATTTTGCAGGAAGTGACTGGTATGCGTTCCTTGACACTGTCGCAAATACAGCGTTCGCATATCTGCCTGTTATTGTCGCAATCTCTGCGGCGCGAGTCTTCGGAGGCAACCTGTTCCTGGGCGCGGTCATCGGTCTGCTGATGATCCACTCCGCATTCCTGAACGGCTGGAATGTTGCGAATGCCGAACAGATTTATAAGTTCTTTAATATGGAAATAGAGGGAGGAAGCCCTTATCTGTTTACCGGAGACTGGGCTAAGGTTGCTGCTCCTGCTATACCGCGCTGGAACCTGATAGGAAATGTCGTATCTATTCAGAGATCGGGATATCAGGGCCATGTAATTCCTGTCATTATCGCAGTCTGGTTTATGAGCACCATTGAAAAATGGCTGCACAAACACGTTCCGGAGATGATCGACCTGTTCGTCACTCCTCTTTGCACCGTTTTCGCTACCGCGCTGGTCACTCTTGTTGTGATTGGACCTATCTTCTCCTTCCTTGAGACAAAGGTTCTGCAGGGCGCACAGATTCTCGTTTCTAATCCTTTTGGTTCCGGTATCATGGGCGCGAT
>DFDU01000095.1 GCA_002369325.1 Lachnospiraceae bacterium UBA3820 | reverse complement strand
CCGGTCGGGAATTGCACCCTGCCCTGAAGTATTATTTAATTACATTGTTATTATACTATTATTTTTTTAAAATTCAAGGTTTATTTTTATATTTACCATTCTTCCAATCAATAAACCAAATTGGCTCCTCATCCGAAACTATTTTCATTATTCCCTCTTCATATATCGCAAATCTATTAATCATTTCGCTATTATCATAAAAAACAGCCAAATCACATAGGTGAATAATTGACGATAATTTGAACAAACTTTCATAATATCTGCGTTCTATATCAGCATCCGGAATATTGTGTCCTCCATTTTTTACCCTATATGCAATTCTTTTTTTGCTACTTCTATGCTTTCAACACCAATATAATGAAGCTCAATAAAATACCCCAATTCCTTAGCCAATTTAATATTTCTTTCAATGCTATTTCCGCATAAGGTAGTTTCTTGATTAAAAGTAACCCTATTATCAAAGTACTCCTTAATTTTATTTACAGCGATTTTTCCGGCTTTCATTACATCTGAAGCTTTTCTCCAGTCCCCAAATTCCCTTACGATTTCATCCAAATTAACTCTTGGCATATTTTTAAATGAATCTATCGATTGATATAATGTTGATTTCCCGGCGCCGTTAACTCCTGCTATCAATACATATTTCATTATCAAAAAAGGTTCCTTTCAATAACCTGTTTCTGCCTTTGTTGAAGCAAAAAGTTTCCAATTAGTGCGAAGAATTTCTGCTCTTCTTCATCCTTTGCTTCAGTTACAAGTTTCAGTGTTTCTTCTGGTTGCAAATCTTTTATATCATCGTAAATTCGGGAATATTTTGACAGATCACTGTTATCGGATTCTAATTCTGTTTTTTTTGCTTTATTTGTTATATCCTTGTTTTTTTCAAGTTTTTCCATTTGTACATAATACTCTAACAATCGTATCACATAATCAGGCGCATGTCTTCCATCACACTCCCACTCTGTCATTGTCCGATATGGTATCTGAAAATAATCACAGAATTCTTTTCTATTCATTCCTGTTTTTTCTCTGATCTTTTTTATTCTTTCAGCCTTATTCATACAGTTATCCCCCTCTTTTTTTACACATTGTGTTGATATTATAGCACAAAGCCCAAAATAACACAATGTGTAAAAAAAAGGCGAATATTTTTCGCCTTTTTTACATCAACATTATAAAATATTATTTTTGATTTTTAATAAATTTTCCAGAAGCGTCAGTGAAATTACCACATGCAATCTGGATTAAATCTATTATATAACCTATTCCAAAGCAACCAAGTGTTAATAACCACAATACTCCGCTTCCTGTTTTACCGACATAAAATCTGTGAATTCCCAAAGGGCCTGCAAATAAACACAGTAACAATGTTGTAATCCAATCCTTTTCAGAATAACCAGACTGTTGATTCATCATAATATTGACCTGTTGGTATCCTCCCATCGGTTGCTGATATCCTCCCATCGGTTGTTGATATCCTCCCATCGGCTGTTGAACATAACCTGACTGCTGATACACACCCATTTGCTGCTGATTATTGTTATTATCCATAACATTACCTCCTTTGAATTATTTTTATCATTATAGCATATAATACTCATTTGAGCAATGTTTTTATTACAAGAGAACGCTTTATTGTTAGTCATTTGAGCTATAAAATGATTTCAAATGGAGGTGTTGTGCAAATGGACGTAATAAAAAGAATAGAAGATTTAATGAAAGAACGTAATTGGACAGATTATAAACTTTCAAAAAAATCCGGATTATCATCCTCAACTATCGCAAATATGCGTAGAAGAAACACTATTCCTTCTATTCCAACACTTGAAACTATTTGTGAAGCATTTGGAATATCTCTTGCACAGTTTTTTCAAAATGATAGTGACTATGTTCTTTTGAGCGAAGAGCAAAAGAAGTTTTTTCATAAATGGGAAGTTTTATCTGAGAAACAAAAAATAATACTTGAAGATATAATAAACGAATTTAACAGCTGAACTAATTTAATTAACCAAAAACAACAAATAAAAAACAAGCGATTGGCGTTAACCAATCGCTTGCTTTTTTATTTCTCACTCTTTCCGATTGAAAGGAATCCATTTTCGTTCGAACGAAGCAGGAACGAAAGGCCTATATTCTTTCTGTTCTCGTCAGTTGCAACATAAATCTCTCCTGTTTCAACAAGTGACTTCGCAATCTCAAGAACTCTGTCCCTGAATTGCATCATCTCGCGTCTGTCACGGGAGCTTAGCTTAAACATATACTGGTTCTTTGAACTTATCATAAGTATGTTATATGAATGAACATTTTCCTTAGTCTCTCTCATAGCAGAACCTATCATCCTTGAGTTTGCAATTATAACCTCAGCATTTTCATCAGGAAGATATTCCGAAAGTATAAGCTTGTATATCTTAAGATAATTTTCTTCATCATCAGCCTTGACAGGAAGCTCTGCCACAGCAAACTCAACAATGGAATCCGCAAACTTAATCGTACCGCCGTCATCATTTATCTGTGCAGTACATTCCTTCGGAACACAAAGTCTGAAGAATTTATTTTCGATGATTTTTTGTCCGTCCGTAGGCTCTCTTAAAACAAGTGACGGATATTTGACTTCAAGCTTATACATGGCAATAATGCATGAATCCTCACCTGTTTCAGCAATTTCCCTTAGCTCATTATAGATAAATTCTATCTTGTCGTTTACAACAGGAACAAGCTCTATAAGCTTTTCAACCGCAGGCACATAGCCTGTCTTTGCACTGTTAAGGTAAAGCTCGATTTTTTCTTCGACATTATCAGTCTTAGCTGCCTTATACTCAATTACCTTATAGAGATTTTCTTTATCAAAACCGTCAAAGTGGTTATCATAAGCCTTCTCAAAATACTTTATACTTCTGATTTCACCCTTGTAGTTTTCATCTGCCTCCTGCTGCTGATATATCTTTCCAAGCTCATATGCAGCCTGATAACTACCAAGACCAAGTGCTTCATTAAAGGCTTTTTCTATCTCATAGGAATTAGCTATGTAAAACACCTGGCTCTGCTTATAAAGTGCAATCTTAAGAGCGGCAGCACCGCTTCCGGCCTGAACGGCTCTTTCCCATTTTTCTACACAGCTTTGTAAATCCTCGCCACCTAATTCCTTGATATCCTTAATATATGCATCCGCTTCAAGAATACCGTTTGCGGCAGCCTCTTCAAAATACTTGAGTGCTTTCACGCCGTCTCTCTTTGTTCGGAGAACACCATAGTAATAAAATCTTCCGAGGTAGAACGCAACTCTCTTATGTCCAAGTCTGTGTGCATTCTCATACCAGTTAAGAGCTTTCATATAATCCTTTAACTGCTGGTCATATATATTACCCAGAAGGAATGCAAGGTCAGGATCCTTTGTTGCATCAAAGAGCTGCTTCGCATAGCTTATGGTCTTTTCCAAATCCTTATATGGTGAATCATCATCAAAATAAAGCTCAATAAGAAGATAGCTTGCCTTAATGCTTCCAAGCTTAAGTGCCTGCTTGGCAGCCGCCATGGCACCTTCATAATCCTCAAGATAATAACAATATACAGCCTCGCTGTAATACTGATTATCCTTACGGTTTGCACTCTGATCACTCACAAGAGTCGGATCAACAAACGCAAAAGAGTTTGCAGTCTCGAAGATTATCTCTTCATACTGCTCTATGATATCCATATTGGCACATACAAACTTCATACAAGCAAGTCGCTTACCCTGATAAAATGCAAACGTAACTACACCCTTTTCCATCTCTTTATGATAGAAAGTAGTGCATATTCCGTCGGCATACTCTGTTATATAAGCCTTAAGCTGAAGTTCCTCATCAAATGCATCATTACAATATCTTAAATAATTCTCAAGAGTCTTCTTAGAATCTCTCGGTATACTGTCATAGGAAACATACATAGCAAAGTCCTTGTATGTAAGGCTCGGTGCATAATACTCTTCGTCCGTTTCCTCGTTTATCGTCTTAACCCAATCCTTAGGAAGTTTATGTATATAACCGTCAACCTGGTTGTGGACATACGTATACTGATATTGAAGCTTTGAAGCCTCGATCATCTTATATTTAGGTTCTTTGCCTTTGGCACGTCTTGCTTCCGAAATGGCTGTATAAAGCTTATCCTTTTCCTCAAACTCGATACTGTCCTCATGGCTGCTTGCATACTCAACTCTTTCGTATGCGGACTTTGCCTTTGTATCTCCCAGATCAGCAAGCTTCTTGTACCATTTCATAGCCTTCTCGTAATCAACAGGTACTACATAATCACTCTTGTTTCCATACTGATCGATTCTGTTAAGACCATTCTCATATATACTTCCGAGATTCATATATGCAGCCTTAATTCCGCACTCTGTCGACTTTTCAAAATATGTAATAGCCTTTGAAAAGTTCTGTATTTCAAGAAGCATCTTTGCAAGCTTATAAATCATCTCCCCATCATTATTAAGCTTGATATACTTCTCATAATATGTCGCAGCCTTGGCCTTATCTATCTCGGTTTTACTATTGCTATACTTACCGGTTTCATAGAATTCGCCCATAATCTTAAGGGCATCTGAGCCAAATGATTTATAATTTTCATCCATGATGGCAATATCGGCAATTTTCTCAAAAATTTCGACAGCCTCCTCGGGATTGCCATTTTCCATAAGGTTAATACCTTTATCATATTGGAGTTCGACATTACTCTTTGTGGATTTCTTCTTATTACCAAAGTTCGACAAGAAAGGAATCTTTCCAAAGAAATCACTAAGCCTTCCCATTTGACTTCCTCCTTACAATTCAAAAATAGTATAATATCAATGTTAAATTATATCATAGAAAAAAACCGAGTGCAAGCACTCAGGTTCAATGTTGTCTATGTATTTTTATACAAATTTTTTCATTCTTAAGCCTTTATTTTATCAATTATATCCATAATGATATTTTTATCCTGTATAAATGTCAGAATGCTGCTGTCTTCTATCTGGGCAACCGCCCTGTCACATATATCATGTCCCGGAAGATTCGCAAAAACCGCAAACATTATCCATACAAGCAAAAGTCCCAAAGCCCCTCCGAGAATCGCCCCGCCGACTCTGTTTAATCCTCCGAGAACAGGGAGCTTCGTAACAAGTCTTAACGCAATAATTATAATTGCAAATATTATGCTGATCAAGGCAAATGTTATCAAATATGCTACCATTCTCATAGCCCTTTGTACCACAAGCTTAGCTATATAATCATAAAAGTTATCAGCTTTAATTTCAGATTTTTCACCGTAGGAGTTGCTCTGCAAAAGCTCATTTTTAAGACTTTTCGGAAGACTTAAATTATTGATTATATTTTCCTGGTCGCTCTTATCGGGATCATAGCTGTAAACCTGCTCCTTAAGACTCTTAAGAATAACCGGATCCGTTAGCTCCATTCCTGTTTTTTCTTTGTATTCGCTTTTAATCTTATTCTCAATATCTTCTTCTATTATGGCACTGATTCTTTCGGTAACATAATCGTCCATATCGGTCTTATCCACCAAAATATTATACATAAGCGGAGAAAGAAGATATGCAAGTAAAAATGTGGCTATGGAAACAACTATTCCAAGCACGCATCTTACAAGACCTCTCCAACAGCCTATGGCTATGCCTAATATTATTATCATTATGGAAATCACTGTAAGTGTGTTCATTTATATCCTCCCGGAAGTTATAATATATGTTGTTTAACTCTTAAATCACCCTTCTTGAATTAAGTAAAGTCAAATTTTTCCGACATCTCGGCTCTTAAATACGAATAAAAATCCGCCCATGCATAGGCACTCATATACTCACCTCTGTAGGCATTAATCGCATCTACATCTCCGTCCAGAAATCTGTACATATCGCAATCCACAAGCTCAGGCACAATTCTCATTGATCCCTTTTGAATATTTAATATATCGCTTATTCCGTATTCATCAAGAGTATCCTTAAGACTTCTTATGATAACATCAAGCTGCTTTTGCATGGAACGGTCATAAACACCATCCTCCCACAATGTCGTAAATGCCTCCGCACGTGTTATGCTGCTGCCTCTTCTGTCTATAAGATATGCAAAAAGCTCCTTAGCTCTTGAACGTCTGAAATCAACCTGTCTTCCATCTACAAATACATCAAAGTTTCCGAAAGTATTAACCTTTACCCTGCATGAATTTCCATCGCCGGTCTTATACGGTTTATGAGAATATGCAAACTTAAGCTCTTCATAAAGCTTATCTTTGCTTACAGGTTTGAGGATATATCCCTGTGCATGAATCGAAAATGCATCGACTGCATATTCGGTATAACCTGTTAAAAATACTATCGCTATATCAGGCTTTTCTTTCTTGATAAGCTTTGCAAGATTTATTCCGTCGATTTCGGGCATATTGATATCCACCAATGCGATATCCACGGCATTTTCACGGATATAATCGAGTGCTTTATACGGATTTGTAAAGCCCGAAACCTCCCCGGTTTCCTTTAAATCCCTGCACATGATAACGGTATTGTCCAAAATAAGCTTTTCATCATCTATACAAACTATATTCATATCATACGCTCCTCTTGCATAATAAATGACCAACATAGCTGTCGACAAATCTCTTATGGTTTTTCGTCATCAACCATATATATATTTATCACAATATGCCGGTCAATTCAATATAACTTGTATATTTAATGTTTTATTTTCTACTTTGGAATGCGGATGGTAATCGTGGTTCCTTCACCTATGGTACTTTCGATATTTACCACACCGTTACACATTTTTTCGATTCTTTCCTTTACATTTTTCACCCCTATATGCGAGCTTTCCATAGTTTCCAAAGACTTAACATCAAAGCCTTTTCCGTTGTCCTTAATTACAATTTTATGGAATCTGTCACCGCAATCGGTTGATATGGTGACAACCCCGTGTTCTCTTATTCTGACACCGTGTCTTATGGCATTTTCAACCATAGGCTGGATTGAAAGTGCCGGAATCGAAAAATTATCATCCTTTATATCATAAATAATCTCAATTTGAGGAAAACGAACCATTTCTATTTCGGAATAAATTCTTGTATGCTCAAGTTCCTTCTTGATGGAAATGCATTCATCCTTATCAAGTGATTCAAGATTTTGTCTTAAATATTTTGCAAACTTTTCCGTAACCTCCGAAGCTTTTTGCGGATCAATCCGACACAAGGCCTGAACGGTTGATAATGTATTATATAAGAAATGAGGTTGGATCTGTGACATCATTATCTTTATACGCTGCTGTGCCTTGATATCCTCCTCATGCTCTCGTACAAATCTCAAGTGCAGCCAGGTATAATAAAACGTACAACAGCTAACAACAGTTATGGTAAGAAACGTCATCGGAGTGGCCAGATAGCTGACCTTTGAATCAAGCAATACCGAGATTACAATAAGCACACCGTTTAAAAGCGGTATAGCCGCCGTTTTGGTTCCTACAAGTTTTATCTCCCTTATGGAAAGACTGATTAAAATTGCAAGTAAAATTCCGCTTACGATATGGCAGGTATATCCGAGCGGTCCCCTTACAAAAGAATTACTGTCATTTATGGTAAAGGCGATATCCGTAAAAAAGGCAGACAAATAAACAATTGTATTTATGATAAACAACACGGATGCTATAATATGTCTCTTATAAACATCCAGCATGTATATAAAGCTCAAAATCAAAAGCGGTCTTATACAATATCCATATATTGCCGCAACCTTTCTTGCAAAAGGTACGGAATCTATTACTTCAAAATAATACTCCATATAATTCTGAGCAATAATACTAAGTACGATTAATATAATCGCAAGCATTATTTTTCTTTTTTCTCTGTTGATATATGAATCTATAAAAACGGCAACCGCAAGAACAACAAGCTGCAGCAGCAAAGAAAATATTATGATTAATATGTAATTTTTACCTGACATCTTTAATCTCCTCCGTATCGGATCTTGTTTTTCTTTGACGCGGTTTAAGGCATAAAGATATGAGCTTAATCAAAACAAAATATACAACAGTCGTTGCAACAAGCGGCAAACCTGTCTCAAGGCTCTCGGTTCTTAATATATCAAAGACCTTCGTCATATCCCTTACCGCTATATATCCGACAACCGACGTTGCTTTAAATATCGTAATCAGCTTATCATTAAAATCATATCTTATATCTTCGCCCGAAACAGCAAAAAGCTTTTTTAGATAATCCTTTGTATCAAAAACATAAAGTCTGTAATTTTTTTCAATCATCCCATCATCAGCCCCGGCACCGTATCTTTCAAGAATCGCATATATTTTTTCGGAAAGCAAAAGACCAAAGCCCAGTGAAGAAGCTATAATACCACCCGCATACATATCTCTGTAATATGTATAATATAAGATCATAATCAGCATGATGGCAGGAACTCCCTGCAAGAACCACATAATAAACCGCGAAAGTCCTCTTCCTATAAAGCCGCTTCTTCTGCTTGAAACATATATCAAAAGACCGAACGGTAAACCGACACATACCGATAGTATTGTAATTAAAAGCGTAACAGCAATACCCTTAAGAAAAATCTTATATCTGTCATCTTTTACGAATACCCTTTTAAAGCTTCTCTTAAAACTGCTTAGTGCACTTTTTTCCTGGCTGTTTTCAACAACACCCTTTGCCCGGCATATACATACTCCACCGCTATAATCAGGCACACTGAAATAAAGTTTTTCCATTCTTTCATCGGTGATTGTTATTGAACCGCACCCCATATCATAAGTGCCATCCTCAGTACCCGAAAGCAAATCCGTAAATTCTGCTTTTTCAAGTTCAAGACCATATCCGTATTTTTTACAAAAGCCAATGGCAATATCTATTTCATACCCAACAGGCTTTCCGGCAGACATATATACAAAAGGAATATTATTTTCCTCATAAGCCATCTTTATAACCTTATTTTTAGCCGGAAGCTTTGAATAATCCTCACTTGTTTTATTATTCGTTTCATTTCCGAACCATCTCTCATCCAATATGGCCAGCTTGCCGTTTTCTCTTATTTCGGACAAATATTCCGAAAATTCTTCACAAAGCTTCTTTCCTTCCTCATCCTTCGGAAATACGAAGCCATAATCGGATGGTTCAAGATATCCGTCTATCAAAATAAGTTCATCGGTAGAACGAATCGCAGAACGGATGATAGGCTCATCATCGGCAACCCCGTCAACTACTCCGGATACAAGTGCCCTGTAAGCATTATCCCTGTTATCGAAGTATTTTATCCTGGCATTTGGAAGTGCTTTTTCAACCGATTTGTCAAAAATATAATCGGAAACCACACCTATTGTAATGCTCTTATCATTAAACTCTTCCAATTTAACGGGCTTTTTCTTTCCTTCGTTCTTACCGCATGCTGTAACAAATGTACACAAAATAAGAATCAATATCAGCAAGCCTGTTTTACTTAATTTATTATATTTATTCAACTTCCGTCTCTGCTCCATCTTCATAACTGACATCTTTACAAAGCTCCTTTATATCTTCTGCATAATCGGCTCTTTCAAATGCTAATGTATAATAATCATCACAATAAGGGTCATAAGGAACCTCATAATATTTCAACCAATAATAGCACGCATCAACCACACTTCCCGCATTCCTGAGAAGATTATCCAATCTGCTGTAATCATCGGACTCCAAAATATAAACCACATATTTAGCCTGCATCTTAGGATCGCCTATATTGAACTTAAAGCCTTCTCCTTCACCGCCCGGACCGAACCATTGTTCCGCAAAAAGATATAATTCTTCCTTTTTTACATAGGCTGTAAATTGTGCGAATCCATAACCTCCGTCACGATTGACCCATTGATCATATTCATTATAATAACCGTTGGTCATGTTATCATTTCTTGATTCGGCAAAATCCTTTTTATCTATCGTCTTTCTGTTGACTTTTTCCGTATATGCTTCATCATCGATATCCCATATATCATTATTATAATCTTCAAGATTGGATGATTTAAACATGGACTCGGCTCTTATGTTACACATAACCCCCATTGCCGCCGTTTCATTTCCGTCAAAATGTTCCAGAAGGCTGAGCCACAAATACTGCTCTTCGGTAATATCCGGCAGTGTATCATATTCCATTTCAGGAATAATCTCCACCTCTTCTTCGATAGGAGTATCCTTGATTACTTCTTTCTTTTTTAGTTTTGAACCGGGAAGAATGTGCTCTACGGTAAAAAACATAAATACGGCAAAAATTAATCCTGCAATGAAATAAACTGTTTTTCGTCTTCTGAAATTAAAGCCTTTTTCATTTTTTGTTCTTTCAAAAATATTTAAAGCCTTTGTTTTTTCATCTTCAATGTATGAACGCATCCTGCTTCTTCGATTTTTATATTTCTCATCAATTCGTTCTCTGTGTTTTTTTCGTATCCTGTCGTGTCTGCTTCGTCTTGAAGCTATAAATTCATCGGTTTTCTTTTTTCTTTCTTCGAACTTATCCTTACGTTCTTCATCATCCTTAATGAATTTTTCTTCTATCTTTGCTCTTCTTTCCTTAAGGCGGGCATCATACATTTCCCTGTGTTTTTTTAGGACTTCTTCATTTCTTTTTCTTAATGCTTCAAGTCTTCTGTCGTTTTTCTCAAGGAAATTTTCCTGACTTTTAATGGCCTTGCTATATCTTTCATTTACCCTTTGATAACCGACACTTACCTTTTCTATTCTTTTTTCCTTCTTTATCTCGTTTGGCTGTGCGCTCATATATTCCTCCGAAAAGCTTCTTTTTCTCACAATCCTTATTATTATAACATACCATGCCCAACAAAAGTCCAACAAACCAAAAATAAAAAATATTAAAAATACACCTTATTTGTTGGACTTTTGTTGGGCAGGCCATGATACAATAATTAAAAATATTAATTTATGAAAGGATTACAAAAATGAAAATCAAAAAAACACATCTGTTGACAGTATTATGTTTTATCCTTGCAGCATCACTTTGCGGTTGCGGAAAGGATAAAGACAAAAAAGATGCAAACGAAGCATCCTCTGAAGCTTATCTTTCTTATAATGGTACAGACATTGTTATGGGAAGCAACTTTGATGCGATAAAAGATAAGCTGGGAAATGAAACAGCGCCTTCCGAAACTATTCAACCATGTGACGGCGGTGATTACGTTACAACGATTTACTTCTATGAAGGAATCGAAGTAACCAAGCTTGAAAGAGACGGTTCAATAGTAAATATCGCATTATCCATGAACGGCAACAGTGATGCATCGATATGCGGAAAGATTAAAAAAGGGGATTCAACGGACTCGGTCAAGGAAGCCTTCGGTACTCCTGAATCCGAGGATGAAAATATGTTAAACTATACTATAGGAACTTCATCGGTTGTCATATATACAGACAACGGTGTTGTAACAGGTGCCGCATTATTTCCGGCACAATAAAACTCTATCAAACCCTTAAAAACAGGTGTCGCCCATATGATGCAAAATGCATCGGGCGACACCTTGTTTTTTATCATTTAATTTATATAATAACCTGCAACACATAACTCCAAATGGTTTATTATAAATCCTCACTACCCCGTTTACTTTATATCCACACTTCCCGCTTCATACGATTTGCCACCACAGATAATATATAAATCATATCTGCCCGACCATTCATACTCATTTGATAATATAGCTGAGAATCCGACCTTTCCCGTTATATCATCGGGAAGCTTCTCCCCCCTTTTTTCTATCAGTTCCTTCTCGTATATAGGAAATGCTTCAAAGGTATATGTATCACTTTCATTTTCAAGCCTTACATACACTCTTCCGTTTTCAATTTCGGCACCGTCGTTAATTCCACCGTATATTCTGATACCATAACCAAGTACATCGCAAATCGCAAGAGCATTTTCATCTGTATCCTCTCCCTCTCCAAATGAGTTTTCTCTTAGCGGTGCATACATAAACGGTGCCGTACCAATTATCCTTCCGAGATTTCTTTCGACTATCTCATATACAAGGTCGCAATTCCCGGAAATCGAGTTTACATCCGGACAATCAGTTCTCTTAAAGGTTGCATTGGCGTAATTATCAATCATAAACGGCAAAAGAGCACGTCCGAATGAATCACGCACCATATATAAAGAACTGTCATCACCGGTTTGTCTGTTAGATGTTACAATAAGCTCATCTCCCAATTCCTTATCACTCATAAAGATTTCAAGCTGAGCTTTATTATCCGTAACCCTCGCAGGTGTCATAAAAGCGAAATTATCATAATCTATGTCATAATAATATTGGTAATCCATAAATCCGCCGACAGGATATAAGAGCTTATCAAGGTCTCCGCGCCAATCCTTTCTTTTGGTATATCCGGCATTTTCATAAGTCTTATGCTCTTTTCCAAGACCATCCATAATGGCATTATATCCGATAAGAGCACCCTGATAATTCCAGTGCGAATCTCTCCTGTGGTAAACACCCTTATCTTTATTGGCCGTCATAACAGCATTCATGTCAACATAATTAACTCCAAGCTCGTTTACCTTATCCATAACCCTCGTAAGATTATTTTCATCGGCCTTTTCATATGATGACGGCATATATTCGCCATAAACGGAAGCCTTATTAGGCATCGGGACAAATAAAAATCTGCCGCCCTTATTTGATATATTTTCCTCTATCAAAGAAAGCGTTACGGCAATCGCACTGACCTGGTTATCAGTGAGTGCGTTGGTATTCATATAATCATCGCCCTCACTTTCATAGAAAAGCCAACCGTCTTTTCCGACTATAACATTGGAAGTCGGGGTATGAAGAGCCTCACCTTTTATAATATTAGCTGTAGATAGAAGCTGTGATCTGAAAGGTATTCTGTCATTGAACCACGCTTCGAACTGACTCGAAAAATCTATATTGAGCCTACCATCCGATACAAACGACGGAAGCTTGTTCAATTCCCTTTTTTCTATCTTGGCATTGTTTTTTACAAACGGCATAAGGCAAAGAGGAAGTGCACAAATAATTAAAAATATAAAAGAATAAACTATTTTAAAACCTTTTCTCATATTTTTTTCCTCCTCTTAAAATCTGAAGTATATAAACGGATTATATCCGTTTGATACAAGAGACAAAATCGAGAGTAAAAACAAAACAAGCGAACCGGAATAAGCCACATAACTGCATAAAGAAGCCATTTTTGTCTTATCAATTTTTTCCTTAATCACCTTAAAGACAGGTGTCGAGCAAAATACCGCAAATATAAACGATATTATGAAAAGATTTGTCACGCATGAAAAAATCTTTGCATTTACAGCCGCATCGCCTGCAGCGCCGTTAAACATATGCGCTATCATACCTAGACCCTGAGTCAGCGTATCCGCCCTGAATATTACAAATGCCACTATTACAACGAGCATGGTGTATATATGACCGATAGGCTTAAACCACTTCTTTTTTGTCGGAATAATCTGGTAAGTCTCAAGCATCTGGCAAAAGCCATGTATAAGTCCCCAAACTATAAATGTGAAGTTCGCACCATGCCAAAATCCCGAAAGAAAAAATATAAAGAACTTATTGAATGTTGTTTTTGCTCTGCTTCCTTCACTTCCACCCATAGGTATATAAACATACTGCTTAAACCAGCTTGAAAGAGATATATGCCAACGTCCCCAGAACTTTTGAATATTCGGTGCGATAAAAGGATAATTGAAATTTTCGCGAAAATCAAATCCAAACATACATCCGAGACCTATAGCCATATCACTGTATCCTGAAAAATCAAAGAAAATCTGGAATGTATAACAAACTGCACCAAGCCATGCCGAACCCATTCCAAGGGATGAAGGTGCAAAGCCAAATACCATATCAGCCATATAACCCATTTGATTTGCTATAAGCACCTTTTTTCCGAGTCCCACGATGAACCTGTTTATACCCCGACTCACCCTGTCGATATTAAACTCTCTTTCTTCAATCTGCCTGGCGATATCCTCATATCTTACTATAGGACCTGCTATAAGCTGTGGGAAAAAAGATATATACAAAAGCACGTAAAAAAAGTTTTTCTGAACAAGAGTCTTATTTCTGTAAACATCAATTACATAACTTAATCCCTGAAATGTAAAGAACGAAATACCTATAGGCAGTCTTATATGCGGTACGGGAATCGAAAGCCCGGTAACATCATTTATAACAGTCGCAAAAAAGCCCGTATATTTATATGCTATAAGGAGTCCTATATTTACAAGGACTCCCAATAAAACCGCTAATTTGTCATGCTTTTCTCCTGCTGCCATACGACCGAAAACATAATTGAATATAATCGATATAATCATGATTATAACAGCTACCGGTTCACCGAATGCATAGAAGAATAAGCTTGCAATAATCAAAATAATATTACGTACTGTTTTCTGTCTTATAAGCGCATAAAGAATAAATGTAACAGGCAGAAACATAAATAAAAATACTACTGAACTAAATGTCATTTCATCCTCCAAATCTGTTTTCCGGACTTATACTGCAATTATATTACTCACTAACCGTAACCTTGCATATAAGCTCTTTACCCGAAACACCTTCCGTTACCTTAACAAATGTTGTACCCGGCTTTTGTCCGATTAAAATACCGTAATCTTCCATCTTTACGATGCTTTCGTCTTCTGCTTCGTATGTACAGGATTTCATCGCTTCCGGTGGATCTGAAATCACTTTAATCTGTGCCATTTCACCAACGCTGATATTTATTTCACTCGTCTCAAGCATATACTCGGCATTTGAATAATCCGTCATTTCTTCATTATCTAAATCTTTAATTATTAAATTATAAGATGTAGAATAACCGTTTTCCAAAGTTGCCGTAATTTCCACCGTTCCCTCTTTTTTTATCGAAACAATACCTTTTTCATCAACAACAGCAAGACTTTCATCAGACGAAGTCCACTTAATTGTTTTATCCTGAGCATCTGAAGGATATGCAATAATTTGAGGGACGAATTCGTCGATAATGCTCGAGCGTACCGGAGCATAATCATCAAAGAAAATCTTTTCTGCCTTTATCGCCTTATCTTTGTCTATATATTTCGCATAGAGTGTAATATCATTTCTTACATTTGTTTCTCCGTCAAATTCCTCTCCGTCTTCCGTAAACCAACCGATAAACACCTGTCCTTCCTTTTCCGGAGCTTCCGGAAGATCTAACATTACACCACCGTTTACCACGTCGAAATATATCAATTCCTCATCATCAACCATAAATGTGGCTCTGGAAACAATATTATCAAAATCATCAAAATTTTCGTTAATCCACTCTCTTCTGCGATTAATCCAATCCTTCAGGTACTCAATTTCAGCTTTAAAGTCATAGTTATCTTCAAGTTCGAAATCCAATAAAGAGTTATTTCCTTCTTCTCTTGAAATTGCATCCAATAAACTGTAATTCCATCTCTCGTAATTATAATATGCCGACGTTTTTATCTCATCATAATATTGATCAATGATACCGCCGTCTTTGGTAAGTTCTTCAAGCTTTGCATCAACTTCCTTCCAGCTTTCCTTCATAGCCTCAACATATTCCGGATCATTCATAAGCTTATGATACCAGAGGTATTGAATTTCCATACTTGAATCAACCTGTTCAAATCTGTCAACAGGTCTTTCGGATGGTCCGTTGTAAGTTCTGTTGCCCCATGCATAGTCAAAATCCCAAAGCGGTCCGAAGTAAAGCTTTCCGCCCCGTTCCTTATAAAAAAATGTACTTGATGTAACAAACGCATCCGGATTACTTGAAAAACATTGAACCCACCAATAATTTATCATGGAATCAATATCTATATATTCGGTATAAGATTTACCGTTTTTATCCTTAAAATCGTCACTGCAAATAACATCTTCAGTCTGTTGTACATAATCTCTTATATAATCAATCTGCTCCCCTGTTCCTTCGTCTATGGCATTCGGTTCGTCATTTATAAAAAGCATACCGTTTTGGGTATAGAACTTAGCTTCCTCTTCTTCGTCTGCAATAGATCCCGCAGAAATAATATAACCACCCGTAATATCCGGTTCCTTTTCATCCTCATCCGAAAGCTCGTCTATTTCTACTCTTCCTTCACCTATTCCCACTGTTTCCGAAAGAGAATATGTTCCGTAATATCTGTCATTTAATACAAGCTCTACTGTAACACATTGCGGCGTATAGGAAAGACCGAGCTGTGAACCGAGCCAATATGTGATTCTGTTTCTGACCATAGAATCATCAAAGGAATTAGCTATCAAAGCCCAGCTTTTGTTTTTACCCATTCCAAAGAAATCATAAGCTTCTTCAAGCTTAAATTTATACGGCTTCTTCGGAGAGCCAATCCATGTTGAATTTCCTCTTCCCCTGATGTATTTAACATCTAAAGAATCAGCCGATTCTACCTTTCCATCCAGATACTCGCAATCATATCCTTCCGGTATAAGGAGATTCAGACTTCCGCTGCATTCTGCGGATTTATCCACGCTTATGTTCATATCCCTTATGCTTCCCTTGTTTTCGTCAAGCTCAAAATAAAGCACCGGAATTGAACTTTCGGCAAATTCTATACTTCTTAAAAGTATTGTGGTCTCATCATTATCATCCTTGGAATCAACCTTAAATGCAAGACTTGCTTTATGTCTTCCCTTAAGGTTCTTATCAAGCACAAGTCTTGTTACATCACCCTTTGTATCCCAGCCAAGACCCTCATCGGGCTCTGTAAAGAATTCGATATCCTCAGGCAATTCATCCTCTTTTAGGCATTCTCTTATTTTATATTCCGCAGCCGCTTTTTTTTCACCGTCAAGATATACGAAAGCTTCAACCTTAGCACCATGCCCGGATATCGCATCAAGTGATATTCTTGCTACGGGATTATCATCAAATTCAAAGACACCGGCAATCGTAAGCTTAATATTGTTGATATCGGAAGCCTTACCGCTTATCATAAGCCCACCGTTTTCTCCCTTTTCAACAGTAACATCTTCAAGACCATCAAGCTTTCCGTCATCATAAAGTTTTCCAAAATCCACGCTTTTGTATGAATCCTCTGTAACTGTTTCTTCGCCTGCATAATTATTTTCCTTCGTCGAGCCTCTATGCTTTGACAATATAAGCAGCCCTATGAACGTGGCCATTCCGGCAGCAACAAGCACTATGATCATACCAATCAGTGTTTTTCTGTTCATCTATATTTCCTCCACATCAATTCCAATTCTAAATAACAAACCAAAAAATAAGTGCCAGCAAAAGCGAATCAATTGGCGTAAGAATAAAATTCTTTCTTTTTCTGTTGGTCCATTGAGCTTCATGGTACTCCGTTTGGGGAGCAGTTCCCGATGCCATTTTTACCCAATTATTAAAAAAATTCGTTTTTGTAAAAAGTATGTTCGATAAATAAAACTCATTCCATAGAGCAAGCGGAAAAAGAACCAGGATAAATCTTCCCCACATGCCAAGGTAATTCATGCCTGCATATCTTCCCTCTACACCTGCAACTACCAAAATCGTGATAAACAAAATCGCAAATACAAAGCATATAATGTTTCCGAAAACTCTTTGTGCTCTGTTCGGATCCGGTACATGTGACAATCTCTTGGTTTTTTTCTTTAATAATGATTTGAATACACCCGGTGTCGCATATGCGAGTATGAAAAATGTAACGGTAAAGAGCAATATTGCGATAAAAGCAAGGACAACTCCAAATAAAGTTTCTCTTTTGTAATCCGGATTCGAGTATATAGTTCTTACACCCGGACCTGATTTTAAAAATGTCCAAACAGACAATCCAAACAATGCGATAAAAGCAACCCATCTTATTATTTCTCTGTATGTAACTTTCATAAGTCTTGATTCATGATAAGAATCATTTTTAGTTTCATTTTCACCATACGGGTTTTCTCTTAATTTACTCATTTATCTTCTCCCCTTTTATTCCTGTATAACAACCTTTTCCCCTGAATAAATCTGTCTCAAATATTCCTTTGCCTGATTAACGGAATTTTCGTCCGGTATCATAACATATACCTGTGCGCTTCCCGTTGAATAAGCCGTTGACATTGAATCGGAACCTGTTACACTATATTTTACGATATCCCACTCTATTCCATCATCAAGCTGCTTTCTTACAAAATCAGCTATCTCATCATAGGACATACTGGTTACAACGCAGTCCGAAACCTCATTCCAAATACTCGTATAATTCTTGAGAATCTGAGGACTTGATGCCTTATTTACAATACCCTCAATAACTGCCATCTGATTCTTACCGCGCTGTCTGTCTCCCGCAGCAAAAGCGTGTCGTTCTCTTGCAAACAAAAGTGCCTGTCTACCGTTCACTTCATTATAGCCCTGATGGAATTGATAAGTCATATTTACCACATCATTGTCAAAGCCTTCAAAGTCATAATCCGAATAAACTGTTATTCCTCCGAGTGCATCAATAACATCTATAAATCCGTCAAAATTGATTCTTACATAATCCTCTACATTTACACCATAAAGCATCTCCAATGTATCCATGGTTACATCTATTCCATATGCTCCGGAATGAGTAAGCTTATCCCTTGCGCCGTTTGAAATGGATAACGGCACATAAAAATCTCTCGGTGTGCTTATCATAAGTATCTGATGAGTATCCATATTAACGGTCATCAAAATATTTGTATCACTGTTACTGTTCGAAATGGTGCTTCCCCTTGTATCAACACCGTTCAACAAAACGGTAAATACGTTGCCGTTTTCCTCATCAAGGTATTCATCCGGCACATTTTCCTGTGTCGTAATTTCGGATTTAAAGCTCATATTGTAAACAACTCTTATTTTGCTTTCAACATCCTCATAACCTTCTGTACTCTTAACAAAGCCGATATATGCATCATTAAGAATAACTGCCTGTGTGTTGTTATCATAAAGCGACTGAATCAATTCATCAGCGCTTGCATATTCTGTTATGGTAATTTGTTTTCCGATAAGAGTTTCGATTTTTTGAATAATAGTATTTGTATTGTCTCTGTCCAAATCGGTAAGAATTCCGAATTGATAATTTCCGGCCTCGTTTATATTTCTTGCTGAATCTTCATTTCTTACATAAACATTTACGTTATCAATTTTAGTGTCTACACCTGACATTCCCTTAAGCTTGTCATATGTAAAATCCACATAAAAACAACCGATCAAAAGCGATGAACTTATAATAAAAGAAAGAAAAGTTGCCGTAACGCCCGTAACCTTCCACAGTTGCATAATCATAAAAAGAAAAACCAGTAATGCCAATACAATCGTAATCTTGCTCATATAAGATGCCGGTATAAGCTTAAGCTTCTTTGTATATACCAGAAATACAGCACTGACTATGAGCTGTATAATACAAACAATGATACCTATCTTTGCAATCTTATGATTCAGTTTCCTTTCTCTTGATATTTTACTTTCCGTCCTTTTTGTTTCTCTTCCCTTTACCTGTGATCTTTGTTCCATTTTTCTCCCCTTATAATTACTTATAATTAATTGAATTTTTATATTATCCCAAACATTTTTCAGTATAAATAATACGTATCCAATTTATAATTTTGAATTCTAACATACCATGTCCAACTTTTGTCCAA
>DFDU01000032.1 GCA_002369325.1 Lachnospiraceae bacterium UBA3820 | reverse complement strand
TAAAAGAAACAGAGGTTAAGCAAAAGAAAGAAAAGGAATTTTTACGTGACATCATATCGGATATATCCCATCAGATTAAAACACCGGTTGCCTCACTTACGGTATTTAATGATATTCTTATAAATGAGGTTGAAGAAAAACATAGACCCATGATAGAAGAGTCCGGTCTTCAGATAGAGCGGATAAAGTGGCTTGTGCTTTCTATGCTCCAGCTTGCAAGGATTGAGGCGGATGCCATAACATTTATTAAGAAAGAGGTTTCGTTTAAAAAAGTTATAAATTCCTGTATAGATATACTTTTGGTAAAGGCAAAGGAAAAGAATATAACTTTTAATATATGTGAAAAAGACGTAATAGTAAATGTTGATGAGGAATGGTTTAAGGAAGCACTTATAAATATTTTAAAAAATGCTATAGAATACAGTCCGGTTGACTCTTATATCAATATAGATATAAAGCATACTCCTCTTGAAACAAGGATATATTTAACTGATTACGGAATCGGAATACCTGAAAACGAGAGACTTAATATCTTCAAACGCTTTTATACCATACATAGTAATAAAGTAAACCCTAATAGTGTGGGGATAGGTCTTTCACTCTCCAAAAGTATAATTGAAGGTATGGACGGAAAAATACGGGTTGAAAGTAAGTATAAGGACGAGTGCAAAGGGGATGAGTGTTCTTATACGAGTATGGTTATATCTTTTTACAATTAATTAAATGTGTCAAAATGTACCTTTAACACCCACGTTATGATATATACTAAAAAATCTTACAGTTTTGTAAGATTTTTTTTGTTTTTTGTAAGGTAATTGTAAGAAATATATATTATTATAGTAATCAGATGAAATATGATCAAATTAAGGAGAAGCTTATGGAGATTTTAATTGCAAGCAATCTTACGAAGATTTACGGAAAGGATGATACGGCAGTTACGGCGGTAAATCATATCGACCTTACTATTCATAAAGGAGAGTTTACAGCGATAGTAGGTGCATCTGGTTCGGGTAAATCGACACTTTTACATCTTCTTGGCGGAGTAGATACTCCGACGCAGGGACAGGTTATAATAGACGGAAAGAATATATACAGTCTTAAGGATGAGAAGCGTTCTATACTCAGGAGAAGAAAGATAGGTTTTATCTTTCAGACATATAATCTGATTCCGGTTTTGACAGTACGGGAGAATATTATAATGCCTGTTTTGCTTGACGGTAACAAGGTGGATGATAAAGAGGTCGATAATCTGATAGAATTACTTGGTCTTACGGAAAGGAAGAATCATCTTCCCAATCAGCTCTCCGGCGGACAGCAGCAAAGAGTTGCCATAGGACGGGCTGTTATCAATAAACCGTCTATTATAATAGCAGACGAGCCTACAGGAAATCTTGATAAGAAAAACAGTGAAGAGATTATGTCGCTTCTTATGAAAGCAGTAAGGGAGAACGGTCAGACACTTGTACTTGTTACACATGAGATGGATATAGCATCCATGGCAGACAGAATTATACATCTTGAGGATGGAAAAATAGTAAGTGATACAGCAAAATAAGTATCTAAATTAAGATAGAGAATCGGAGACGGATTATGAATAAATTATCTTTACTAACATTAAGATATATGAAGGTCAATCTTAAAAGAACCATAACAACCTGCATTGGTGTAGTTGTATCAACTATACTTATATATATGATTTTCTCGATAGGATACAGTTTGTATTTTTCAGGATCAGAAGAAGATTACAAAGATTATTCCATGATGTTTGATGGCATAATTGAGTGTGATGGTGATACTGCAAAAGAAATAGTATATTCGGCTGATTATTATGGTGGAGAGAACAATAAGGCAGATGTTGAATTATCATATGCATGGGCAGTTTCGTTGGATAAAAAAGTAAATGTTGTTTATGTCAATGATTTCCTTGCAATGCCAAGACCTATAAAGGTTATTAAGGGTACATTTCCTAAAAATGACAATTCAGTTATGCTTCCGGAATGGTATAAATATAATGGTATTAATTTGATAGGGGCAAAATTTGACCTGGAATCAAGACAGGCCATTGATACTCCAAATGCTAAAGTTGTATCAGGTTATTATGGTTCGGATTTTCATATTCCATCAAGCCGGGAAGAAATATATATGATGTTTGATGGAGCTATATATTCCAATTATGGAGACCGGGTGTTTGACAGTGATAAGGTTTTCGTATTTGTAACATTTAAGGATGGAAATGATATAAGAGAAAAATTGGATAAATTTAAAGATGCATATGGAATTACAAGTACAGAATTATCGGAATATGCAGAAATATATTATAATCCTGAATTGGATTTAACTTATGCGACTTTCAGAGCCTTTTTACTTATTTTAGCCTTTGTGGGGATTGTCGTAGCTATAGTTATTATTAGAAATGCATTTAATATATCTGTGCATACCAGAAGCAGAGACTATGGTATTTTAAGATGTATAGGTATGAGCCGAAAACAGATAATCATTATTATTCTGGTAGAAGCATTTATTGTAAGTGTTATAGGTCTTTTGATAGGGATTACTTTAGGACATTGTTTGTCAGTTTATGTTTTGGGATTATTTAAAAAAATTCTTGGTTTAAGTGCATTTTATAAGATTAGAATCATACCGGAGGCTATCATTTTGTCAGCCGTTGCTGTTATGATTGCAACCTTTTATTCAATGATATCACCTGTTGAAAAGTTGTATAAAATAAATCCTATAAAT
>DFDU01000024.1 GCA_002369325.1 Lachnospiraceae bacterium UBA3820 | reverse complement strand
ATGATATTCTGGACATGAGCCGGATAGAGTCAGGTCGCATGGTTTTGAAAAATGAAGAGTTTTCATTCAGATCGATGCTTGAACAGATAAATGTTTTGGTTATGACTCAATGTAATGATAAAGGACTTAAGTACGAATGTAAGGTTAAGGGTGGCGTGTCCGAATATTATATCGGAGACGATATGAGGCTTAAGCAGATACTTGTTAATATTCTCAGTAATGCAATTAAATTTACCGATGCACCCGGAGATGTAAACCTGACCATAGAACGAAAATCGGTATATGAAGATAAAACTACTCTTGAGTTTATCATAAGTGATACCGGGATAGGAATGGATGAATCATTTATTCCGAAGATTTTTGATACATTTTCGCAGGAGAACGGCAGCAAAAATAATAAATACGGAAGCACCGGGCTCGGAATGGCAATAACAAAAAATATAGTGGATATTATGAACGGAACCATTTCCGTAGATTCAAAAAAAGGAGTCGGAACAGCTTTTACGGTTGTAATTACATTAAATAACAGTAAACATGAAGAAAATGACTCCGTAAATAATAGTTTTGATGAAATAAAAAATCTTATTTTAGACGGAAGTATTACCGAAAACAGCCATAAGATAAGTAATAATGAAAAAGGTCGGGCAAGCCTTGACGGTAAAAATATATTATTGGCAGAGGACGTATTGATCAATGCGGAAATAATGGAGGCACTTCTTGGCGTGAAAAATTTAAAAGTGCATCATGCCTCAAACGGAAGAAAAGCCTTGGATATGTTTTGCGAAAGTGCAGAATATTTTTATGATGCGATACTTATGGATATACGTATGCCGGAAATGGACGGACTTGAAGCAGCTTCGCTCATCAGAAAGACAGAAAGAAATGATTCGAAAAGTATACCTATAATAGCAATGACCGCAAATGCCTTTGATGAAGATGTTCAAAATTCCGTTCAGGTTGGGATGAATGCTCATTTGTCAAAGCCCGTTGAACCGGAAAAGCTTTATCGGACTTTGGAAGAATTGATTTGGGAAGCAGAAAAGAAAAACCAGGGGGGAATATACTTATGATTACGGTAGAAGCATTAAAAAATTATGGAGCAAATGTGGAAGAAGGACTCGCCAGATGCATGAATAACGAGGTATTATACCTTAAACTTGTCGGAATGGCGGCGGATGAAGAAAATTTTGACAGGCTTCATGCGGCTCTTGAACAGAAGAATCTTAATGATGCCTTTGAAGCCGCTCATGCGCTTAAGGGTGTAATCGCCAATCTTGCCATTACACCGTTACATGAGAAGATTGCCGAAATAACAGAACTTTTAAGAGCGGAAACCGATATGGATTATACGAAACTTGAAGAAGAGATAAACAGTAAACGCGAGGAACTCAGAAAGCTTATGTAATACATAAGCAAAACCTTGAACTAAGGAGGCTATATGGCAGCAGAAGATAAAAAGCCAACGATACTTGTTGTCGATGATATGGATATAAACCGTATTATGCTTGAATCCATTCTTGTTGCGTACGGTGCGGATTGTGAGCTCGCATGCGACGGAGATGAGTGTATAAATAAATGTAAAGAAAAGGAATATGATTTGATATTTCTTGATAATCATATGCCGAATAAAGACGGATACGAGACATTAAAAGAATTAAAAACGGTTTTTAAAGAAAAAAATAATCATATCCCTGTTGTTTGTTATACGGCATACGAACCGGGAGAGGGTGAGAAGGATTATGATGAAGCAGGCTTTGATGCTGTTTTAAATAAACCTATTGAATCGGATTCACTGACTGCTATTTTAGAAAAATATCTCTCTTCCGAATATGATTTGAAAATAAATGAAGAAAACAAGATGCAAAAAGAGCAGCATCTTGCCGATGAAAAAAGCAAATTGCCGTCGTGGCTTTCGGAAATAAAAGAGCTCGATACCGATGCCGGAATTACAGCCTGTAAGAATGCGGAAGATTATATAAGAGCATTATCGATCTTTGTATCTTCGATTGAGAGCAAGGCAGAGGAAATAAAAAAATATCTGGCGGATGATAATCTGATGATGTTTACACTCAGGGTTCATTCGCTAAAAAGTATGGCAAGACTTATCGGAGCCAAAAAGCTTTCGGATCTTTCAGCCTCGCTTGAAAAGGCAGGAAAGGAAGGCAAAGCGGATTATATAAATGAAAATGTAACCGAACTTTTGGATAATTATCTTTTATTCAAACCGTTACTTGAACAATTGTCGGAAAAAGAAGATAAAGCGGAAAATAAGATACTTCCGCCTGTTTCCGAAGAAACTTTAAACGATGCTTATTTGTCTATGGCGGAGCTTACTTATTGTTATGATTCAAAAAATATAAATATGATTCTCGATGCATTATCGGATTATAAGTTAAAGGACGAAGATGCAAAAAAAGTAGAAGCCATCAGAGGCGCTTTACGGAATCTTGACTGGGAAAAAATGAGAAACATATTTGATATTGAGTAATAACCGTAAGGGTTTTGTACGTGATTTAGTGAGGTATGACAATTGGCCAGTAGAAATATAATATTTGTAAAATCCGAGATGGGATTTATAACCAATGCAATAACTAAAAATTTGGAAGAAGCCGGGTTTAAAGTAATCGAAGTTATGGATGATTTTGAAGACTTCGGTTTTTACAGCAGTTCCGCAGATATGATTCTTTATTATGTATCCGGTTCAAAGGAAATAATAAGGCAAAAGACAGCATTTCTTACCAATGTATGTAACGAATGGAACAAGACTCTTTGTCTTGTCGGAGACGAGAGATGTGTTGATGAAGCTTGCAAAACCGAAGATCCGCGCCGCATAGTCGGAGTATTCAAAAGACCTGTAGATATACAAAGGCTTGTGCTGGGGATATATATGCAGCTTGATAAGCACATGGAATTCGAAAGAACAAAGAGCATACTGCTCGTGGATGATGAGCCCGATTATGTTGCGATTATGTCGCTATGGCTTGAGGACAAGTATAAAGTTAACGGGGTTTGCTCGGGAAAAGAAGCATTAAAATATTTGGATAAATATATTCCGGATTTAATTCTTCTTGACTATGATATGCCTGATATTGACGGCGGCAAAGTCTTTGAGAAGATAAGAAGCAATTCACTTTTGGCTAAAATTCCGGTTATTTTCCTGACAGGAAAAAATGACAGGGAAACCGTTATGAAGATTATAAATCAAAAGCCTGAGGGATATTTGCTTAAATCCGTTGCAAGAAGTGAAATCATAGAAGTGATTGACGGATATTTTGCGGATAAAACACTCAGTGCATAAAAAAGTTGCATTTAAAAAAGATACGATATATAATGGTTCTGTTGTTGTGCTGTTTGGCACAGTTCAGATATATAAAGTGAAAAATGTAATAGAAAGAAAAGGAAGAGAAAAATGGGAACAAACGAAAATCAAAAAACCGGTGGATGGCGTTCCAATAAGTGGATTCGCGCAGCTATCCCGGCACTTTTACTTCACTGCAGTATCGGTACTGTTTACTGCTGGT
>DFDU01000111.1 GCA_002369325.1 Lachnospiraceae bacterium UBA3820 | reverse complement strand
AATAGTCAAACTCGCAGGCCTGACCTATAATAATAGGACCGGAACCAATAATTAATACTTTGTTGATGTCAGTTCTTTTTGGCATAGCTTTAATCTCCTTTTCCCAGTGCGTTTTTTATTTATCTCAAATCACATTCGTTTTATTATACTACAAATAATTCTGATATTAAAGGGTTATTTTTTTATTTTTTTATTTCACTGTATCATTGCATATTTCACATTTTATCTTACCCTCTTATTTGACGAGCTTCTGTTTAATCCCTGTTCATAAAGACGTTCCTTTACTGCAGTAAGAACTTTTTTCCCTTTTTCGCTTCTTGTATATACAAGCTCATATGGGCCGATATATGAACGTATATGATTGTAAAAGGCTTCAGCACTCTCCTTATTTCGGGCAAATATATCCGGAATTGAATAAAATGCATCCGCACCGTCTTTCTTTCCATATTTTAAAAGTAAATAGCGTTGATTATCCACAGGTGCAAAAAACTGATTGACACAATTTGCAAAAAGCAGCTTATCTCTTGCACTCGTACTGCTCAAATAAATCAGTTTTTTATTATTTTTTCCTTCATCAACACATACCTTTGCATTTTTTTCTTCAAGCAATTTATTATTTATAAGTGCATCATATATTCCTTCACCCACACTTTTCAACCTGTTTCCGGGTGATTTAAGCTTATTCATTTTAGGCAGCCTGGTCAGTCCGTAAGCTGCTGAAAAACCCGAAAGACCAAGTCCGATTGCTCCGAGCGGCGTAAAGGAAAGACCTATTCCTGCGGCTATTCCAAGTCCGGAAAGCAAAGTATTTTTCTTGTTTTTCTTATATTCCGTCTTGGATATGGCATTATCCGAAACCGAAGTTTCATCCGTCACTTCCGGATTTTGCGATTTTTCAAGTGCCGTTTTCCATCTTTCGCGAAGCTTAATTCTTTGATTGGCAAGTTCAAGCATCTTTGCATTTATGATTGCAACCTTTTCTTCATTTAAAGGTGTTTGTATAATTGATAGCCTTTCAATTCCGTTTTCTATAATATCTTCTTCATAATTAAGACCCAGAAAATTGTCCATACGTCTTGCAAGAAGCTTAAAATCGGAACTGTTTTCTCCTGATTCGTCTTTGTACTTTGAGGGAAGCAGACATACAAGATGCCAGATGTTACTGGTTTTATCAGGTACAGGCTTGAAAACCCTTATAGCTCTACCTCGCATCTGATTGCTTAACATAAAAGCTCCTACAAAGCTGGCAAGAATAAGAGAATTAATACAAGGCGCATCCCAGCCTTCACCAAGAAGTGATTTTGTACCGATGATAACCTTTATATATCCCTGTGTGAAAATCTCAGTTACCGCTCCTGTCAGAAAATGTGCATCTCCTACGGCATTAACCTTAATATAATCCTCCTCGTCAAGATTTCCTGCTTTTGAAAATATTATCTTTCCCGAATCACCGACAACTTCAATAAGAGCTTGTTTTGCCTCGGCAGGTATAATAACTATTGTTCCGCATAAGACACCGAGACGTATATTGTTCATTGACTTACTTTCACGTCTTAATTGTTCAAAAAAAGGAAGAACTCCGAGCGATGTTACATCTTCCTCTGTACCGAGGCTTTTTTCATATTCCTTACGTATATAATCAGTAAGAATAAGCATACGAAGATTATCTTTAAATCCGTTATATTCGGAATTTACAACCTCATTAATACTTTTACATTTTCCCTTGGAAGTCATAAGAAGTTTTTCAATATTATCATTTATTGTAAGGCAAACTTGTCTTTTTTCTATAAGTCCGGCACGCTTCAATTCATTTTCAAGTCCTTCGATATATAATTCTTCAGCCTCGTACATTTGAGAATTATCATATATCAAATCCTGAAGAATATCCTGTAATTTACCTGTATTTTGGATATTATGCACGTTTACAAATTTTAAATTACCTTTATAACTTCTAACAACCTTTAAAAAGCTTTCGTCGTTCTCGAGCTTTTTACAAAACTCATTGCTTCTTTCCTTAAACCTGTCAATTTCCGAAATTTCTTCCTCTGTCGGATAATTAAAATAAACATAATCCTGATGAGGACAAAGACTTCCTTCCTTTACGAGCTCCGGTATGGCTATTTCTTCATCTATCTCTCCGCACATACTCATATATCTTTCCCAAAGCTCCAGTGTCGAATCATACGGCGGAGTTGCCGTGAGTGAAATAATCTTTGGCTCATCCAAAGAAGTCTTGAATTCTTCAAGAGCTTTCCACCATTCTGTTCTCAAATGATGACACTCATCAAGACAAAGTACTTTTATACCGTTTTTCTTCATTTCGGACACAAGATCAAAGCCGACATAGTCGACCTCTTCCGAATCATAGTCATTTAATATATCATCCGAAAATGATGTATCAGTATTTTTACCTATTTTTCCTCCCAGTGAAGTCTCGTCTTCCCTGAGAATTCCTTTGTAGTGATTCATTGCGCTGTGAAGCGCCTGATATGTAGAAATGGTTATAACCTTCGGATTTTTTAAATCCTGAGAAACATAATCTGAAACATTAAGTCCGTCATTTAAAAAAGCTTCGGCTATTCTTGCCTCCCACTGCTCTCTGATTGTAATCGAAGGCGTAAGAATAAGAGACGGCTCTGATAATCTCGCTATAAGCTCAATACCGAGAGTCGTCTTACCCGAACCGGGTGCCGCCACTATATGAATTTTACCATCTTTTAAATATTTATCGGAACGATCCAGAACCCGCGCCTGATAATTGCGCCAGGTTCCTTTGAATTTCATGATATTTGAATAATTCATTTTGAAATCCCCTTAAGATATGCATTTAATTCATCCATATGAGCCTTTGTTTCCTTATAACCCAGATAATATAGATGACCCAGTTTTTCCATATCCCCTTCAAGTCTTCCGATCCGGTTAATAAATTCCGTAGGATATATTACATAAATCCTTCCTTCATCATGAAGCTTTTCCATATATTTTCTTTGTTCATTTTCAAAATGATTTACATGTATAAGCCCTTCGGCAAATTCCGGATATTTATGATAAAATTTTCTTATTCTGTCTGCATTTTTTTCGGTTTCATCCTTACGGTATCCTTTAGGCCTGGTTGAAACTACAACTATTTTTTCATATCCTTCGTCCAAAGCCCATTGACATGGTATCTTATCACCGCTTCCGCCATCCAGATACTTTTCTCCCTCAACTATAACAGGCTTTGAAACAAACGGCATGGATGCAGATGCTCTTACCGCCTGAAAAATATCCGGTGTTTTTCCAAGTTCAAAATAAGCAGGCTTGCCATCCTTAAGAGCAGTCGCAACTGCAACAAATCTCTGCATGCCACTGTTAACACGTTCCATATCAAGAGGCTCTATTTCATTAAAGTCATTAAATACAAAGTTAAAACCGTAAACGCCTTTGCTTTCCTTTAATGCTTTCATGCCGACATATCTTGAATTATGTCTGTAGGTCAAATTTACGCGGCCGCCTCTTCCGATCTGTCCGGCAATATAATTCATTCCGTTCAGAGCACCCGCGGAAACACCTATTACACTTTCGAAATTTAAATCACGATACATAAGATAGTCCACAACCGCATTTGTAAAAACGCCTCTGAAAGCCCCGCCTTCAAGCACGAGGCATCCCCTGGTTATCTTATCGCTTGCTTTCTTCTTGGGAATCTTGTCTATTTTAGACCAGACTTTATTCTTTTGCTTAATGTTTTTAGCTTCCGATTTTTCCATCCGAAATCATCTCCCACGACATCAATAAACTTATAATATAACCTTCTTGATTGCATCAAGGAGCTCAGAATACTCTTCAAATGCAGGAAGTTCAGGATAATCCTTCTTAATCTGCTCAGTACTCTTAAACAAAAATCCTGCCTTACTTGCCTGAATCATACCAAGGTCATTAAAGCTGTCACCGCTTGCTATAGTCTCATATCCGATGGATTGAAGAGCCTTAACGGTTGTAAGCTTAGACTTTTCACATCTCATCTTATAGCCTGTAATCTCACCGTCAGGTGCAACCTCAAGACTGTTACAGAAAATAGTAGGCCATCCAAGCTTCTCCATAAGCGGCTTTGCAAACTCATCAAAGGTATCACTTAATATAATAACCTGACACATGGAACGAAGCTCATCAAGGAATTCCTTTGCTCCCGGCATTGGATCAATCTTTGCGATTGTTGCCTGAATCTCCTTTAAGCCAAGACCGTGCTCCTTAAGAATTCCCAGTCTCCATTTCATCAATTTGTCATAATCAGGCTCATCTCTGGTAGTTCTTTTAAGCTCAGGAATACCACTTTCCTTAGCAAAAGCAATCCAAATCTCAGGAACCAAAACTCCTTCCATATCCAAACAAGTAATAAACATTTCTTTATCCTCCGCGTTATATATTTCTTATTTTATAAGCTTTGCAAACTCAACGGCCTTACCTATATCACCATCAACCTTAAGCTTGCCTAGAGTGAATGCAAGTACCGGATCAAGTTTTCCGTCGATAAGCTTATTAAAATCCGTCATATTCATGGTTATGGCACAATTTCTGTCATAATATTCATATGGTTCAACAGAAACCTTATGATCCTTAACCTCAACATAAAAAACACCGCCGTCATTTCCGGTTATATTAACCTGTACGGCCAAAAAATCAACATTTGATACATCGGTCTTTTCGGCAACACCTCTGACTTTTGTAACCAATTCCTCAAACTTCATATTCTTTCCCTCCTTCGGCATGAAATAATATCATAATAAAAAGATATTATATTCCTACACCTTATACATTATAATTTTAACAAAACATCATATCTGATGTCTTACAACCTTATACTCATCTCCGTCCTTATAATACGGACAGCCTTTAAAATTACGTGAAACCATTCTTCCGTAATCATCCTCATCCATATTTACATCACAAAAGTATTCCTCAAATTCGTCATCATACATAAAATATGCACATGTATCACAGCTTGTCTGCATAAAAACACCACCCCAAGATCATAATGTAAATATATTAGCACCAAAACAATCAAAATACAACAAAAAGCAACCGCACAAAAAACGATGCAAATTTATTCATCACACGTATATTTAAGCGGTATACCATATGTTTTTTCATATATGTCTTTCCATATGGCATAGTTTTTATCCATCATTTCCTTGGTATTTGCTGCACGGCTCTTTTCCGGATCCGGATAAATCGGTTCCGAAATATGTATCGTGTATTCCTGAACCGGAAGACCTCCTTCTCCGGGCACGTTACTGTCTTCCATCGTTATAAAACAAGGAAGGACCGGAACATTATTTTTGGCTGCAAAGGTAAATCCGCCCTTTTTTAATGGCTTCGGCTTTTTATAATTCCACCACATACTCTGTTCAGGGTAAATAAGTATGAAATGTCCCTTTTGAAGTATGGTATCAACAGCCTTTATAAATTTCTTCATGGTTTCTTTGTTTGAACTTAACGGAAGTGTATTGCAATTTCGCATTAATAATCCGTAAAATCCCGGGAAGCTTGTATAATTTCCTTCCCTTATTATTCTGAAAAATTTTCGTCTTCTTTGTCTTGATTTTTCGTAAGCTATATGCATCGCAAAGCTGTCCATCGCATTGAAATGGTTACAGGTAATTATTGCTCCGCTTTTCAAATTTCTGTAATTTTCAATTCCTTTTATATCCTTTATGATAAGCTGTTTTTTTCTTATCATGATATTCATAAACCATCTTGCAAGCCTGAATGCATATCTGGTTCTCATACGGTTTGACATATTTTTTCTTAAATAGTCAACTTCATCAGGCATAAGCTCTCTTGAAGGCGGATCATCCTCTACATCCTCATCAAATCTTCCTTCTTTCTCATATTGTTCAATCTTCTTTATTATGTCCTGTCTTGTTATCTTAGGCTGAGCGATTCCCAGATATCTGTTGAGATAGTTATCCTCTCTTTGCATCTCATCCATTGCTATATGCTCCAGTCTTTCCCCAACCTCATCAAACTTTGCATTATCTTCTGCGGTTCTTGCGTCATATTCCTTTTTAAGCATAGGATAAAACATGGTTTCCTTCGCAATATTCCAATATACATCGGCATTTCTTAAATCCCTGCTGTGCCATGGTTTAACAGCATATGCATAATGTATTATGCCTACATCGGACAAATTTCTTTTTGTCGTATCGGAACTTTGATAATTCCAGTTAATATCCATCCAAAGCACCTTATCCTGGCAAATGATATTAAGATAATCTTCATCCTGAGTAACGACAAAAGTATATGCATTTATCAAATCTACAAACTTCTGCAATACGTTTTGTCTTCTGAACTGTTTACAATTTATAAGAAGAACACCTGCGTTAAAATATGCCATTCGGCTTATTCCGAGCACATGTTCAACGTAATTACCGAAAATTTCATGATTTATCATAACCTGCTCATTTACAGCACCTACATAGTTTTTATCAAGCTCATATTGAAATAAAAGAGCGACATCCTTTAATATAATGGTGTCTGCATCAAGATAAAGAACCTTATCGTATTGAGGAAACATATCCGCTATAAACATTCTGTAATATGTCGTATATGAATAATAATCTCTAATAGCTAATTTTTTTCTGATTTTATCTATTCTTTTTTTTACATTTTCAAAGCTGATGGATACGTTTTCCGTTTCCATCTCCTTTATTCTTTCCTGATTCTGATTGGAAATATCCTCATGAAGGATATGTATATTATATTGATTCTCACTGTTTGCATTATTTATAAGCGATTTAATACAGGCCGCAAAATATTTTACGTATTTATCGTCAATTGCAAAAAATACAGGTATAAGCTTACTTTTTTTACGAAGTGTTCTGTTTAATATATTAATTCTGCTCATTATTAAGCTTCTCCTTCCATTCCAGATATTCATCCAATATGTCATCAAATTGTGTATATTTAAATACTTTTTTCATACGTTCAATATGCCATTGTTTAATATTCTCCGTATGTGGATACGGAAAATAAAACAGCCTTTTAGAAAAGTGTCTTACTACCGTTGATTTATGTAAGAACTTCTGATCATTAAACTTCTGAGGCAATACCTTTCTTTTTGTTGTACTTCTTATAATCGCACTCTGGTCCGCAAAAGTAAGCTTTTTAATCTTTATAAGTTCTCTTGCCTTTTCAAATAAACCGGTCTCTCTGCACTTTTTCATATTAAAAAGAATTACACCCGCATTGATATAATTCGGATTAATAAGATATTTTCCGTAATGATCTCTGGCAGCGGCATACTCATACTCAGTCACATCATGATTATAAAGAAGCTCCACATCATGCTGAAACATTATATCCGCATCCAGATAAAGGATTTTATCCGGTATTTCCGGAAGCATATCCATAAAAAGACGAAGCAATGTGTATGGTGAACAATAGCATTGCTCATTAGGACTACCGGCAAACTCTTTATCATAAATATCAGTTACATCTATACATTTTATTTCATTTTTTTCATTATATTTCTTTGCCGCAAGTGTTAAAACCTCAACCTGTTTTTCATTTATAGGCTTATATTCTTCCTTTAAATGTGAAACATCCATAGTAAGGATAAATATTTTAAAAGGTTCTTTAACCTTCGTTCGTTTTAAAACCGACAGCATACTCGTCATGACACCGTCAAAAACCTTGTAATTTCCTGCATATAATAAGTTCATTCTTATATTCCTGTTTCCTTCTTTTTATATACAATTTTAACCACGTTGTTATTTTTACTCCTGTCAACCATGGTATTATAAACTGCATCTCTTAATCTTTTTCGGCTTTCTGTAATCGGAATGTTTTCTTCAGGATAAAATGGTCCGTCAACATATGTGACAATTCTTATTCCACCAAAGAAAAACCTTTTTTGATATGTGTTCGTAAAACAAAAAACCGGAGTATTATACTTAACCGGATAGCCAAAGGATTTATCAACAAACGGTCTTATATGTGTATAATAAGGCCATATATGTGCCTCCGGATATATGGTTATGCAATCCTTAACCTCACACACCCTCTTTTTTACACAATTCATATAGTTAATCATTGCCATTTTATTATCCGGCAAAGGAATTGCACCGAGGCTCGGAGTTATTTTCCCCAAAACCGGCATTGAAACATTATTCGGATGAACAATAACCGAAACATTTTTGGGAAAACAAACCAAAGAAGGTATAAATGCATCAGGTCCCGCATTGGTATGATTGCCGTATAAGAAAAAACCTTTATTATCTTTTTTCTTTAAATAATTTTTTATAATCTTCCTGTTTACTATTCTATGACCGAAGCCAAGCTTTAGATAAAAAAATGCAAAAGGTTTAGCCAAAACAATATAATAAAAAAACCTTCCGATTTTCCTTCCCAAGCCGCCGTCATAATCATAATTTTCGTCTATGGGACGTGCTACTATATTATCGTCGGCAAATTCATCCTCTAATTCATTTTCATAATATATTACTTTTCTCTTTTCCATAAATCTTACATTTTAATCCGGTTATTTTAGCAGATTTCTTTTAATTCAGTCTTGTGATTTTACCTCATCAATGCTTCTTTATGCACAATTCATACCAAGCTCAAGTGCCTTTAAATTCATATCAAGAAGCTCAGGCTTAAGTTTATCTTTTAGAACTTTTTTTACAGCTTCAAGTGAAATACCGGCTGCACCGGTTTTAATTATCGTCCCTACAAGTGCTACATTTACAACCTTAGGTGAGCCGCATTCTTCACATATGCTGTTTCCGTCAACAACTATAACTCTTGATACCTTTGATTTTATATAATCTATCATTTTTTTACTGTCATATTCGATACCTGCAAGCGAAGCAGTTACCGGGCACATAGGATTATCACAAACAATAACTATTCCATCAGGTTTTAAAAACATCAGATTTCTTACTGCCTCACCCGGCTCGAACGCAATAAGTATATCTGCCTTGCCGTGTGGAATAAGCGATGCACAATCCTCGCTGTCTATTCTTACATGGCTGACTACACATCCGCCTCTTTGAGCCATACCAATAGTTTCGGCGGTTCTTGCAAATCTGCCGTCCTCCATTGCTGCCTGTGCAAGAATTCTTGAAGCAAGCACAGTACCCTGTCCACCGACACCGCATAATAGTAAACTCTTTAACATACTACGCTTCCTCCTTAATACATTTTGTAGGGCATACCGTTTTACAAAGTCCGCAGTCAGTACATAGAGCCTTATCTATGCAGGCTTTTTTGTCCCTTATATAAAGTGCCGGACAGCCAAGCTCATTTATACATTTTTTACAACCAATACATTTCTCTTTGTCAACCGCTGCCGATTTCTTTGTCTTGACAAGTGCAACACAAGGAGATTTAAATATAATCGCCTTCACTCCCGAAAGCACAGAAAGCTCTTTAACCGTACCTATCGCCTCTTCCTGATTAAGCGGATCAACTGTAACAACCTTTGTTAATCCGATTGACTCCAGAACCTTAGGTATGCTTATGGCAGCCGAAACATCACCCATCATGGTCTTTCCTATACCGGGATGTGGTTGATGCCCCGTCATCGCAGTAGTCGAATTATCAAGCACGCAAACTATCATATTTGCTTTGTTATATACCGCATTTATAACACCCGTAATACCTGAGGCAAAAAATGTCGAATCACCGACAAATGCAAATTTAACACTTTTTTCATCTTTATCAAATTCAGAAAAATCAAGTCCCTGGGCTATGGTTATGCCGGCACCCATACAAAGGCAGGTATCAGTCATATCAAGCGGTGCTGCATTTCCAAGTGTATAGCAGCCTATATCTCCGCAAAATACGGCTTCTTTCCCTTTCATAGCCTGCTTAACGGCGTAAAATGATGCTCTGTGAGGACATCCCGCACATAAAACAGGAGGTCTTCCCGGTATAGACGGTAAATCGGAAAATCTTTCCTGCATTTCATCAAAATCAACATTAATAAGCTTTGCTAAAATCTTCTTTACAATATTAACTCCAAGTTCACCCGCATTCGGAACATCAAGAGTTCTCTTCCCTATTATCTCAAGTTTTATATTGTTCTTACCGCAAAGATATGTAAAAGCATCTTCAATAACGGGATCAAGCTCTTCAAAACATATAAGCTTGTCTATATCCTTAACAAAATCAAGTGCAGCTTCATTTGGAAAAGGATAAGGTGTTCCCACATTAAATATTTTGAATCTTTTCTTATCCTTATCAAGGTCATTTACAGCTTCATATACATAAGCACGACTGACACCGCCGCATGCTATACCTATTTTCCCGCTTCCGTTGACAAAATTATATTTTAATTTTGAAAATTCACTCGAAAGCTTTACTTCTCTTGCTTCAAGCTTCTTTTTGTTTTCATAGGAAAGCTTAGGAAAAATAACCCATCTGTTTGTATCCTTGACAAAACCTTCGCCTTCCTTAGGATCAGGGAATTCTCCAACCTCGATTGTGGCACAACTGTGACACACTCTGGTTGTCGCTCTGAAAATAACAGGCATACCATATTTTTCGGAATAATCAAATGCATCCCTTATCATTTCATAAGCTTCCTCAGGTGTTGCAGGGTCAAAGACCGGTATCTTGGCATATTTGCCGAAATGTCTTGTATCCTGCTCCGTCTGTGATGAAATAGGTCCCGGATCATCCGCTACATAAACCACCATACCGCCTTTAACACCAACATAGTTAAGGCTCATAAGCGGATCCGAGGCAACATTTAATCCTACCTGCTTCATAGTCACTATCGAACGTGCTCCGGTATATGCCGCACCGGCAGCTACCTCAAGGGCGGATTTCTCATTTGTCGACCATTCGACATGAATTTTGCCGGTATTTCTTTTTGCTATGGTTTCCAAAACCTCGGTAGACGGTGTACCCGGATATCCTGCTACCACTTTCACACCTGCCATAATCGCGCCGAGTGCTATGGCTTCATTTCCCATCAATAATTCTTTCATAACTGATTATATCCCTTTTATATATTAGATTTAATCATGAAATATATCATGCTTTTTTATATATTAGTCTTGAGCACAACATATATCATAATCATTTATCTTAAATTATTCCTACAGCTTTCTTTGCAAGCTTATCGGCTTCTTCATTACCTTCTATGCCCGAGTGTCCTTTGACCTTTATAAAGTTAATCTTAATCCGGTCCCTGACATCCTGTATAAAGTCATAATAAGCTATCGTACCTTTTTTATTTCTTTTCCATTCACCGGTAGCCCATTTTTCTATACCTGCATAATCATAATAAATATCAAGCTCTTTAATTTTTTTTTCGATAGCAAGCTTTATGGCAGCCATACTTCCTTCTATTTCACCCGCGACATTTCGCATGGAAGCCATTTCCTCATCCGTATCCGAACCCCGGACAATTATTTTTTCTCCGTTTACAACCAAAAAGCCGCCATAACCATAGGTATTTGTCACTTCATTAAATGAACCGTCTACAAATGCATAACAACCTGACACATCTTTATCTTTATCATTGTTCATAATCAATTCATCGGTTTCTTTTTCTTTGTTGTATTCTTTATCAAGCTGTGTTATATCGAATTTTACACCTGAAAACTCTTCTGCTTCCTCAATAGTATTAAAACTCTTATATTTTGCATTAGGAAAACCTATAACATTAATCTTGCATTCATCCCATGTAAGATATATCCCCGGTATTTTCCCGACCTTAACGGCATAAAACTTTGACATTATTTCACCCTAGTTCTTTTTCTTATTTTTATCTTTATTATCCTTATTATCTTTACTGTCTTTATCTTTTCCGTCCTTCTTTTTTTCATTGACATCCTTGGTTTTATCCTTGGAATTATCTTTTTTGTACTCTTTGTTTTTTTCTTTTTCGTCTTTTATTTCTTTATTTTCTTTTTCTTTATCTTTAATCTTATTCTTTATCTTTTCGGTCAACTTTTTCTCAATTGATTTTTTATCCACCGACTTTTTATCTTTTGAAGCAGCTTTATCACTTTCCGATTCAATATTATCGGATACCGCTTCAGCCTCTTTATCAGTTTCTTTTTCTTCCGATTTCTTAACGCTGACAGGAAGCTGATATTTATTTTTAAGTTCTCCGATCTTTGCGACAAAATCATCATTATCCGCACTCAGGCTTTCCTGAAACTCATGTACATCATAGGTCTCGCCATCAATCTGAAGTACATTGAGTGCTATATTGGAACAATGATCCGATATACGTTCATAATTTGTTATAAGATCCGCAAGAACAAAGCCCATCTCGACCGAGCACTTACCCTTTCTGAGTCTCTTCATATGACGCTTACGTACCTCTACTGAAAGATCATCAATAAGCTCCTCCAAAGGTTCAACATTAAGCGCATAGCTCATATTTTCATCCTCAAATATCTGGAATGTCATATTTACTATATCCTTTACAGCCTGAGTAAATACCGTAAATTCTTCAACACCTTTGGCCGAAAAAGAAAGCTCTTTTTCATACATTTCACGAGCCTCTTCGGATATATTTATGGCATGGTCCGAAATTCTTTCTATATCCGAAATACTATGCATAAGTATGGCAAGCTGCTGTGATGACTTAGGACTTAAGTGTGCAGTCGAAAGCTTTACAAAATAACTGTCCAAAACATCTTCGTAACGATCAACCAAATCTTCATAGGCTTTAATCTCTTCCGCCTTTTTCTCATCATAAGCGCCTATCATATCAATAGCCTCAAAAAGCCCTTCCCTTGCATACTTTGACATTTCTATACATGCTGTCTTACATTGACTCAGGGCAAATTCAGGTGTAAGAAGAAATCTTTCATCAAGCATAGTCATAATATGCTTCTTCATATCAGCCTCCTGATTTTCATCATCCTTTTTCGGAATTGTAAGATAAGCAAGCTTTTCCAATAATCCGGAAAATGGGAAAAAGCATATCACGGCAACTATACTCAATACAGTATCAAACAATGCAACACCCATACCATTTGCCGTCTTATCCAAAAACGCAAAATCAGCAAAACTGTTTATTGTGTAAAATACAATTAAAAATGTAAAGGATTTCATTATATTATAATAAAGATGTATAAGTGCCGAGCGTCTTGCGTTTCTGCCCGCTCCGATACTTGAGAGCATGGCAGTCGCACAGGTACCTATATTTGCACCGAGCACAATAGGAATTGCCGTAGCATATGTTATCATACCCGTAGCACAAAGTGATATAAGAATACCTATTGTGGCTGAGGATGATTGTATAACTGCTGTAAGCAAAAATCCCACTAAAAGTCCGAGTATAGGATTTGAAAACATTGCCATAAGCTGTTTAAATTGCGGAACCTCGGACAAAGGTGCGGCAGCTCCCGACATCATGCTCATACCAAACATTATGACAGAAAAACCAATCATAATCTGAGCTATATTTTTATTTTTTTCTTTCTTGCCAAACATAAGAATACCGACGCCGATTATAGAAATGACAGGTGCAAAAACGGTAGGCTTAAGAAGCTTAAGAATTGTTCCCGTACCTTCAATGCTCGATAAACTCAAAAGCCACGGAGTTATGGTTGCACCGATAGATGCACCCAGTATTACCCCAACCGCATTTGAAAGTGCCATAATACCCGAATTTACAAAACCCACAACCATAACTGTCGTTGCGGATGATGATTGCATAATCGCAGTTACGACCATACCGAGTATAACCGCCATAAACTTATTTGCGGTAAATTTTTCCAATATAACTTCAAGTCTTCCTCCCGATACTTTTTTTAATCCATCTCCCATGGTCGTCATACCATATAAAAAAAGAGAGAGTCCTCCGATTAATTCAAGTACACTAAAAATATCCATATCCTACTGCATTTTCCTTTCTTATTAAAACTAAAACTATCCAAAGTAAAATTATACCAAAATTCAAAATTAATTCAACAACCATTTACCATGTTTTGAAATTAATACAATCAAAAAACACTGTACATCCATGGATTATGCCCACAAATTTGAGATATACTTAAAATGTTGATAATTATAATTGAAAAAGAAACTGTTTCCTTATATAATAGCTTTATGTGATGCCGATAATTCAAAATCAATCACAGAAAACAATCATAAAGGAGAAAAACTTAAGATGATTATTTCGGAAAAACAGTTAGCTCAGGTAAATGACAGAATCAAAGCACTGATTGACTCAGGCAGCTTTTACGGTGAAAAACTAAAGGAAGCCGGTATTACAAATATAAAAACTCCGGAAGATTTTACAAAGCTTCCGTTTTCAGAAAAAAAAGATTTGCGTGACGCTTACCCTCTCGGACTTATGACAGCTCCCGAGGATAAAATTGTACGAATCCACTCTTCATCGGGAACCACAGGTAAGCCTGTTATTATTCCTTATACTGCGAAGGATGTTGATGATTGGGCGATAATGTTCAAGCGTTGCTATGAATTTGCAGGAATTACCGATATGGACAGAATACATATCACTCCGGGATACGGCCTGTGGACTGCAGGTATCGGTTTCCAGCTCGGTTGTGAAAAACTCGGTGCCATGGCCATTCCTATGGGGCCCGGAAATACAGACAAGCAGCTTGAAATGATGATAGCTATGAAGAGTACCGTTCTTTGTTCAACCTCTTCTTATGCTCTTTTGCTTGCCGAAGAAATAAAAAAGCGTGGAATAAAAGATAAAATCCATCTTAAAAAAGGTGTTATCGGTTCAGAGCGCTGGAGCGACAAAATGCGTGAAAGCATAAAAAACGAGCTTGGCATAGAGCTTTATGATATTTACGGTCTTACGGAAATCTACGGTCCGGGTATCGGTATTAATTGTCCCGGCGAAACGGCTATGCATTATTGGGATGATTATATTTATCTTGAGATTATAGATCCGGTAACGGGTGAAAATGTACCTGATGGTGAACTTGGTGAAATAGTTATCACTACTCTTGTCAAAGAAGGTGCTCCGCTTATAAGATATCGTACACATGACCTTTCAAGGATTGTTCCGGGCGAATGTCATTGCGGAAGCAAATATCCTCGTATCGATGTTATCATGGGGCGTACCGATGACATGATGAAGATAAAGGGTGTAAATGTATTCCCAAGTCAGATAGAAGAAATTCTCGCCGGCTTTAGCGAGATTTCCAGCGAATATCAGATACGTATTTCTCATCTTGACGGAAAAGATACTATGCGTATATATGTTGAAACCAACGGTACGGTTGACTTTAACGAATTAAGTAAAAAAATAGCCGAAACGGTTAAAAGTAAAATCGGCTTTACTCCTATCGTTAAGGTTGTCGAAATCGGCGTACTTCCAAGAAGCGAAAAGAAAACAAAACGTGTTATAGACGAGCGTTACGATTAAAACTATTTTAGTTTTTTCAACTTAAAGCAGATGGTAATTATTATCATCTGCTTTAGTTCAAGGAGGATTAGTAAATGATTGACCATTATAATGCTTTTATATCTTATAAGCATGCAGAAGAAGACATCAAGGTTGCCGAAGCTGTTCAGCACAGTCTGGAGCATTTTCATATTCCGTCAAAGCTTCGTAAAAAAACCGGAACCAAACGTATAGAAAGAATTTTCAGAGATAAGGAAGAACTCCCTATCACAAGTGACTTAAGTGAAAATATAGCTAATGCTCTCGAACACTCGGACTATCTTATAGTTATATGCTCAACAAATACAAAGCAATCTGTCTGGGTTCCCCGTGAGATAGATTATTTTCTAAGAAATCATACAAAAAAACAAATACTTACTGTTCTTGTTAACGGTGAACCTCAGGATGTAATTCCTGATATTCTTTTACATGAGGATAAAATAATAACCGACGAATATGGTCAACAACGTACTATCAGAGTTGCTCTCGAACCACTCTCCTGCGACTATCGTTCCTCCATAAAGAAAGCAAATAAGAATGAAATCCCAAGGTTGGCCAGTGCTCTCATAGGATGCTCATATGATGAGCTTATGAACAGGCAAAGACAGTATAAGATGAAGCGTATGGCTATTGCGTTTTCAATTATACTTGCCCTTGTTCTTTCTTTTGCGGGACAAGTCATATACAGCAGCTATAAAATTAAACAAAACTACCTTGAATCACTAAAAAATCAATCTCGCTATCTTTCCAATGAATCGGAGAGATTTCTTGAACAAGAGCAAAGAATCAAAGCACTGCAATTGGCTCTTGCTGCTCTTCCCGAGAATAAGTATGATGAAAGACCGGTTACTGCCGAAGCATTACGTGCAATCACAGATGCTACTCTTGCATACAAATCACTTTCCGGTGCAAATATTTATGCTACATGGAACTACACAATGCCAAATCCCATACATAAATATTTAAATTCACCTGACGGAACATATCTTGTTGCCATAGATGATGAGAATTTTATAAGAGCATGGGATATATCAACACATAATCTTTTGTTTGAACTGAATAAATCCAGCGATTATATATACGGAATAGAATTTTTGTCCGATGATAAACTTATACTATGGACTCCGGAATATGTTTCTCTTTATAACGTAATTGACGGTTCCATCATTTGGACATATAAAATCGAGGATGATTCCTTTAGACAAGATGATATTATCATTGATAGCGACGGTATCATATATTTAACATCATTAAATTATTTTCTTTTTTCCTTGGACTCAACCAACGGAAAAGTGTTAAATCAATACAAGATTCCGCTAAGCTCCTATAATAAGGATTATGATTCCTTATACTATAGCAATTATACTCTTTCTCCTGACAAAAAAAGCATAGCATTTTCGGCATGTTCAGATACTGATGAATATTTTGTCGGAACATTTGATTTAAAAAATGAAAAAGTTAATTCATTCGAGCCAAGAAAAGCCTGGATTAAAAACATATATTGGATAGATAATACACACATTATGGCATCATATTCAGAAGATGATTTTAATTCAAATGTAACAATGGATGAAAATACTTATCTTTCAACCGACCATACTTATATACAATGTCTTGACAAAAATACCATGTCAGAGCTTTGGAATTATGATTTTACAAGCAGTGAAGTAAATATATGTAACAGCTTTTTATCTCTTCCCGATAAAAACTCTGTTTCCTTCTGTAACGGTAATATGGCAGGAATATTTGATACAAAAACGGGAAATCTTTTATACATTTACAATGTCAACTCTCCGATTGTTGATATGAGCGATAAAGATGGTGACAGTTGGCCTGTATTTATAACCTCGGATGGAGGTTTTGCATCGCCTTTTCCATCCGGAGGAACAGAATCACTCACTCTTACTCAATTGTTTACTGATAATCTTGACAGTGCAATTGTCAATAACGGTGTATATGTACACCAAAAAAACAGTAAAGAAATAATATATTACTCTCTTTACGTTTATGACACCGATTGGACGGCGATCAATGAAGACTTGGCAATCTCCACTCCACGGGAAAGCTTTAAAATGGAAGATTCTGTTCTTTCAATCATAACCGATGAAGAAGAAATACCTACTCTCACAATAATAAAACCTGAAACCAATGAAACGACTCAGCTTGTTTTAGATGAAGGCACAGACAACTATGCATATCAATATAGAATTATCGGAACATATAAAGATAAGCTCTATTTGTCATATTATGATTATATGACTGCCAAGATAGCATCAGTAGACCTTTCTACAATGAATATTGCAGAATTTGACATTTATGATACTTCCAACTCGGATTTTTCAATTACCGGAAATACATTTTCCTTAACAGACGGAAGGATTATGTACTATATTGAAAAAAATGATACATATGCAGTTGCTGATTATGATATCGACAATAAGACAACATCAACATATATTTTGCCGGACGATTGCTATCCGGGACAAAAGGAACCTTTCTTTTCAAAAATTAACGGTAAAATATTTGTTTTGGGCGAATTAAATGATTGTATAATCGATGTAAATTCCGAAAATGCTATAATGGTTGAACATCCTGAGGAATATAATACAACAATTTTGTTTGCTCCTTCTGCCAACGGAAAGGAATATGTTATTTCTGACGGAAAATTAATTCAAAATGTCAATGACTCAGGTAAAATTAAATGGTCAATACCTTGTTGCCCCGGAAATGAACCGATCGGAATGGCATTTTATGATAACAAGAAAGAAAAATGCAAAGAAATCCTTGTAGCATACAACAACGGTTCACTTTACAGATACAATGCAGATAACGGAAGCTTTATAGGAATGTCCGATATCTCGGTATACGCAAATTATGATACTTTTGCTACATTTGATTTTGATTATGAAGATAATCTTTTATATATCCAGTCAAATTTGATAACCGACATCATCGATTTAGATAGTATGATTCAAACAACCTGTATAGAAAACTCTCTCGGTCATAACAAACCGACAGACAGATTCTACACTCTTTCCTTCACAAATTCGGGAGAAAATCATATAGGCTATTTTAAGCATTATACTCTTGACGATTTGATTCAAAAAGGAAAAGATATTTTACAGGGTGCAGAGCTCACAGACGAAGAAAAATCCGAATACGGAATAAAATAAAGCTCATTCAATCGTATGTAATAAAGCGTATGGCAGACAAGGGCTGTATAGCATTACACCAATGATTTGTCAAATCAATAAACCCATGATTTCGATATTTGCACGAAAACACAAACTCACTTCGTTCAAACATGTTGTTTTCTGAGCAAATATCTTCAATCACGCGTTTTTGATTTTACACAAATCAGGTGAATTATGCTATACAGCCCTTGTCTGTCATACGCTATTATCATATAACTTTAATAATATGCGTAATTTATGTAGTGCTGTTTATACTTCTTTATAAAGCTGGTTAAACAGTCGTCCTTTTATTATATAGATGTCATGGACATCGTCTTCGCGAAATGCTATATAATCGCCCGGTTTTCCGGAATAATATTTTTCATCATCCCATGCCGTGAAAAGCTTTACATAGCGTGTAAGCGGTCTTGCATAAATAAAAGACTTGCCGGTACTTATAACCCCCTGCGCATATGGCATAACCTCTTTACGCTCTCCGGTAAACATATCACGTATGGAAGGCTTGTATTCAAAGCTTCTTTGGTATGGCTTACCGGTCTTATTATAGCTTTTTTCAAGCTTTTCTTCGGTAATCGGATATATCTCACCTTCAATGCCGACCATAAGATATTTATCTTCTTCAACACGTATATTAACATCACCCTCGAGTGTACGTATTTCAACGATTGTATTTAGAGGGAATACATCCGAAATCTTTAAGAAGCCAAGCTCCTGAGGCTGTTTTTCATACTTCTTCATATCTGTTGCATCCAGTACGGTATTCTTTGCATATATTATTTCATACTTTTCAAAATATGCAGTCATCCTGTCTTTAAATACCGCTCTTATAACCTCAGAAACACTTTGTCCGTCTGATACATCAAGTTTCTCGGGACGTATACTTCCGCCGGCCTTATATATATGGCCACCTCCACCACCGATTCCTTCAGATAAATATTCTGCAAGCTCATTTGCATGAACTTCTTTTATACAGCTTCTTACCGAAAATTTGATTTCATCCTGGCTTACATAAAATGCAAGGCAAACATCAACACCGGCAGTTTCCATGGAAAAATCACTTATAACTCCCAGAATATTAGGATCGCATTGCTCAGCCTGTATCATAAGATATTTATCATTTTCGAAATATTCATATTCAAGAATAGCCTTTCCGGTAATTTTTAGTTCTTCCAAAGATATATTGGAATTGCTCATTTCGGTAACAATGCTTTTATTTATTACAAGCATATCCCGCATATCTCTGTCAAGAGGATGAGACACTTCCGACAATCGATTGGTATCTGTATAAAGTCCGTAATAAAGCGCTGTTGAAAGAAGCTTGTCCGAATCAACGCTTAAGCCCTCATCTCTTATCATATCCCATATGATGGTTGAGCAGCTTCCTATGTTGCTCCTTATTTCCGAAAGCTTTGGTGCGTCCACGGTAAGCTGATGATGATCAATTACCGCAACCGTATCGGCTTTTGTAAGCGTCACATTTTTCTGTCCATATTGACAGTCAACCGTAACCAAAAGCTCCGGCACCCTGTCAAAATCCGGCTCATAGCTTACGGGAATCTCAAGCGCCTCCTTCATAATCATAAGATTACTTTTTTGTATTTTATTTTTACCTCTGTAAATAAATACAGGAGACTTTCCCATACGGGTAAAATACCAATATAATGCATAACCGGATGCAAGTGCATCAGCATCCGGATTATCATGACATTGAATTACTATATCATTAAATATAAGCAAATCATTTAATTTCATCATCATCCCCCGTTCAACTTATTATAACCGAAATCACTTTTCTATATTTTGGTATTCACTCAGACCTTAACAAAAGCTCATATAATCTTGCTATAGTCTTATCAGCCGTCTGTCTTCTTACTTCATACCGGCTTCCGTCAAAATTGTAACGTTCAACATATATTTTGCCTTTTACGCAATATCCCGCATATACGGTTCCGACCGGCTTTTCTTCGGTACCTCCGTCAGGTCCGGCTATTCCTGTTACAGCTATAGCACAATCCGCATTTGCCGCTTTTGCTGCACCTTCTGCCATTTCATAAGCAGTTTCTTTGGAAACGGCACCAAATTTTTCAAGAGTATTATGTGAAACTCCGACAAGTTTTTCCTTTGCCTCATTTGCATATGTAACATATGCCTCATTTAAAACCCATGACGCTCCCGGAACATTTACGATTGTAGACGAAATCATACCACCTGTGCATGATTCTGCCGTTGTTATGGTCATTTTATTTTCTGTCAAATATTTAACAAGTTCTTCTTCCATTTTTTCCATCCAATTATATTTTTCATATTATTTAAATTCTGATCCGGCATAAGCAAAATCATGCAAATCAGTCTTTTAATACATCTTTGTTTTTTGCAAGATAATCTATAAGCGAAATCACGGTAAGAGCAAGTGCCGCATATATAAATACCTGTTCAATCACATATACGATATCACCGCCAAAATCACAAATAAGAATTATAATCATAAACATCTGGACAACGGTCTTAATCTTTCCCCACCAGCCTGCGGCAATGACTATTCCCTTGTCCGCAGCTATAAGTCTGAAACCGCTTATAATAAACTCTCTTGCAATTATTATGATAACAACCCAGGCAGGGATTCTTTCAAGCTCGATAAGAGCAATCATTGCCGAGCATACCAAAAGCTTGTCTGCCAGAGGATCCATAAATTTTCCGAAATTAGTTATAAGATTATATTTTCTTGCTATCTGTCCGTCCAGAGTATCCGTAATTGCTGCCACGCAAAAAATGACAAGCGCAATCCATTTTCCGCCCGGTATACACGGAACCATAAGGGCTACAAGAAAAAACGGTATGAGAATCACTCTTAAAATTGTAAGTTTATTTGGTAAATTCATAATTAAAGTCCTTTCTATATATCAACAATTTTTCCAATTAAATCGTAAGGTCCGGCTTCGGTAATTTCTACATCCACTATCGAGCCTGATATCAGTTCGTAGTCGCATTCCACAAAGACAAGACCGTCAACGCCGGGTGCATCCTTATAGGTTCTTCCGACATAAACATCTTCATCCGGAGAGTATCCTTCGATGATAACCTTCAGAGTATTTCCGATTAAGGCTTCATTTTTGTCGGCTGATATTTCCTGACAAAGCTCCATTATTTCATCACGCCATCTTTCGGCGGTTTTGTCGTCTATTTGATTTTCAAACGAGGCAGCAGGCGTACCTTCTTCTCTCGAATATGTAAAGACACCGACTCTGTCAAGCTCGACTTCGTCCAGAAATTCCATAAGGTTCTTGTGTTCTTCCTCTGTTTCACCGGGAAATCCGGCGATAAGAGAAGTCCTAATTGCTATGTCGGGAACCTTATTTCTCAGCTTATTAATTACTGATGTAATAAAGCTTTTATTGGTTCTTCTGCCCATTCTTCTTAATATGTCATCTTCCGAATGCTGGAGCGGCATATCTATATAATGAAGAAGCTTAGGCTCATTTACAAAGGTATCTATGAGCTCATCATATATTTCCTCAGGATAACAATACATGACTCTTATCCATTCAATTCCTTCAATCAAGGCAAGCTTATGTATAAGTTCATGTAATGATTTTTTTCCATATAAATCCTTACCGTAACAGGTTGTTTCCTGTGCTACCAGAACAAGCTCTTTTATTCCGTTTTGAGCCATATATGATGCCTCATCAAGAAGTTTTTCCATAGGCACACTTCTATAGCTTCCGCGCATATATGGTATGGCACAATATGTACAGCGTTTGTCACAGCCCTCGGCAATTTTAAGATATCCCATAAATGTACCGGAGCTTATGGCTTTATGCACATCAGATACGGCCAGTCTGTTTATATCATCAAAGGCCGTAACCTTTTTATCATTTTCCTCGAGCTTTTTAATAACTTCAACAATCCTGTCAAAGCTCGCGGTTCCCACGCAGGCATCTATTTCAGGAATTTCATCAAATATTTCATTTTTATATCTTTCCGCAAGACAGCCGCAAACTATTATATATTTAAGTCTGTCCTTCTTTAATTCAGCCATTTCAAGAATAGTATTTATACTTTCTTCCATGGCATCCTTTATAAAAGAACATGTATTGATTATAACCGCATCAGCTTCACTTTCCTCATTTGTGAGGTTATAATTATTGGCACTTAAAATACCCATCATAGTCTCGCTATCACAGAGATTTTTGTCACACCCGAGTGACACCATAAGTATATTCATATTAATTATTCAATCCTGCTTCCACACAATTATTCATAAGCATAGCTATTGTCATAGGTCCGACTCCTCCCGGAACCGGTGTAATAGCGCTGCATATTGGCTCCACAGAATCAAAATCAACATCTCCGCAAAGCTTTCCGTTTTCATTTCTGTGTATACCTACATCTATAACAACTGCTCCGTCTTTTACATAAGAAGCATCAATCATCTTAGGCTTTCCTACAGCTGCTACAAGTATATCCGCACGCTTACAGACCTCTTTGAGATTCTTTGTTCTTGAGTGACATACGGTAACTGTTGCATTTTCTCTTAATAAAAGCATAGCCATTGGCTTTCCGACAATATTGCTTCTTCCGACTACAACGCATTCCTTACCTTCTATATCAATATTTGAACGCTTAAGAAGCTGTATGATTCCGGCAGGTGTACATGATAAAAATCCTTTCTGTCCTATACTTAAAGCACCTACGCTTGCAGGTGAAAAACCGTCTACATCCTTAAGCGGTGATATGGCATTGATTATTCTTTCATCATTTATCTGCTTTGGAACCGGAAGCTGAACAAGAATACCGTTTACGCTGTCATCCTTGTTGAGCTTATCTATAAGTTCAAGCAATTCTTCCTCGGTTGTTTCCTCAGGAAGTTCATATGCAAGCGACTTTATACCGATATACTCGCAGGCCTTCTTCTTATTACCTACATAAACTGTTGATGCAGGATCGTTTCCTACCTGAATAACCGCAAGGCATATTTCCTTACCGTCAAGCTTAAGGCTTTCCACCTGTGCTTTAAGCTCATCCTTAATTTGATTTGAAATCATTTTTCCATCAATAATCTGTGCCATGTTAGCCTCCTTATTTTTCTTGCAGCATATCAGATAAACAAATCTATTGCAGGCACGCTCTCGCTGCCCTGTCTTTTTTGCTGCATATAATTAAAACAGTCCATTTATTACTCCGTTATCATCAACATATATTCGCTCGGCAGCAGGGACCTTAGGAAGTCCCGGCATAGTCATGATTGTTCCGGTAATTGCAACCACAAAACCGGCACCGGCGCTCACGTATACTTCTCTAATGTTTATATCAAAATCGGTTGGGCGACCGAGCTTCGTTGCATCATCCGAAAGCGAATATTGATTCTTAGCCATACAAACAGGCATATTTCCAAATCCCATTGCTTCAATCTTGGCAATTGCCTTATTTGCTTCATTACTGTATGTAACCGCCCTTGCACCATATATTTTTGTTGCAACGGTTTCTATTTTTTCTTTAATTGAAAGGCTGTCATCATATAAAGTCTTAAATTTGCTTTTCTTTGTTTCAATTGTATCTACGACTGCCTTTGCAAGAGCAACTCCACCTTCGCCGCCTTTTTCCCATACGTTTGCAAGTGCGAAATCGCAGCCTCTTTCTCTGCAGAAGTTTTCAACGAAATTAAGCTCGGCTTCCGTATCCGAAATAAATCTGTTAAGTGTAACAACAACAGGTACACCGTACATTTGAAGATTTTCTATATGCTTCTCAAGGTTCACGATACCCTTCTTAAGAGCCTCCTGATTTTCCTTGTTGAGTTCATCCTTAGGTACCCCGCCATTATATTTTAATGCTCTTACGGTTGCTACAAGAACTACGGCATCAGGCTTAAGTCCGGTCATACGACATTTAATATCAAAGAATTTTTCGGCACCAAGGTCAGCACCGAAACCTGCTTCCGTTATTACGTAGTCAGCCATTTTAAGAGCAGCCTTTGTAGCTCTTACGGAATTACAGCCATGAGCAATGTTTGCAAAAGGACCTCCGTGCACAAGTGCAGGTGTATGTTCGAGTGTCTGAATAAGATTAGGCTTAATCGCATCCTTAAGAAGAGCTGTCATAGCTCCTACAGCTTTTAAATCATCTGCAGTCACCGGCTCATTGTCATAATTATATGCAACTATAATTCTTGCAAGTCTGTCATGTAAATCCTTTATATCCGATGCAAGACAAAGAATAGCCATAACCTCTGAGGCAACGGTTATTATAAATCCATCCTGTCTTACAACGCCGTCCATCTTTCCGCCCATTCCGATTATTACATTTCTTAATGCCCTGTCATTCATATCAAGACATCTTTTAATCACAATCCTCTTTGGATCTATACGAAGTTCATTTCCCTGCTGCATATGATTATCAAGCATCGCACAAAGAAGATTATTTGCTGATGTGATAGCATGGAAATCTCCCGTAAAATGAAGATTTAATTCCTCCATAGGTACAACCTGCGAATATCCTCCGCCTGCTGCTCCTCCTTTAATTCCGAAGCAAGGACCAAGCGATGGTTCACGCAATGCTATTATTGATTTTTTTCCTATTTTAGCCATAGCCTGGCCAAGACCTACCGTAACGGTGGTCTTTCCTTCGCCTGCCGGCGTCGGATTAATAGCGGTAACAAGTATAAGCTTACCGTCTTTGTTATCCTTAATTTTATCAAGATATTCATCCGAAAGCTTGGCCTTGTACTTTCCGTACATTTCAAGGTCATCCTCCGTAATGTCAAGCTTAGCCGCTACGTCTTTAATATTTTCAAGCTCTGCTGCCTGTGCGATTTCAATATCTGTCATATCATTCTCCTGTTTTATAATAAATATTTAAAAGTAACATATTGCGGATTTCACCGTAATTTATCATATAATAATCTGTTTATAGATTATTTTCCACATAGTTTTCAAATTCCTCAAGCGTCATAAGAACCTTTCTTGGCTTTGTGCCCTCTTCAGGTCCGACAACTCCCGCTTCATCAAGCTGATCCATGATTCTTGCAGCTCTGTTAAAGCCTATCTTGTACACTCTTTGAAGCATTCCTATGGAAGCCTTTTCCTTACCGATTATAAATCTTCCGGCATCTACAAAGTATTCATCGACATCACTTCCTGCCGAAGCCGCACCAGCCATACTGCTTCCAACCTTGCTGTTATCTATCTGTTCGGAAACCTTATCATCATACTTCACGTCTCCGCCCTGCTCCTTAAGGAAGCCTGTAACATTGGCGATTTCCTCATCCGAAAGATACGCACCCTGTACTCTTACAGGCTTTGGATATCCTGTCGGATAATATAGCATATCACCCTTTCCGAGAAGCTTTTCGGCTCCGTTCATATCAATAATGGTTCTTGAATCTGTTCCGGATGAAACTGTCATGGCAATTCTTGACGGAACATTTGCCTTAATAAGACCTGTAATAACGTCTACCGAAGGCCTTTGTGTTGCTATTACAAGATGTATACCTGCTGCTCTTGCAAGCTGTGTAAGTCTTACTATGGCATCCTCAACCTCACCGTGAGCTACCATCATAAGGTCCGCAAGCTCATCAACTATAACAACTATCTGAGGAAGCTTCTTTAATTCTTCAACACCTTCCTCTTTACCGGTAACATTTTTAACCTTTTCATTATATCCCTCAAGGTTACGTACATTATATTGAGCAAAGAGCTGATATCTGTTTGTCATTTCCATTACTGCCCAATTAAGTGCCCCAGCCGCTTTCTTAGGATCCGTAACAACAGGAATAAGAAGATGCGGAATACCGTTATAAACACCAAGTTCAACCTGCTTTGGATCAACCATTATAAGCTTTACCTCATCAGGACTTGCCTTGTAAAGAATACTCATTATAAGAGAATTTATAAGTACGGATTTACCTGATCCGGTTGCACCTGCCACAAGAAGGTGAGGCATCTTTGCTATATCCGCAACAACAACCTGTCCGCTTATATCCTTGCCGACGGCAAATGCAAGCTTTGATTTCATCTTTTTGAATGCTTCCGATTCAAGGAGTTCTCTGAATGTAACCGGAGTGCTTTCCTTGTTCGGAACCTCAATACCTACGGCAGCCTTTCCCGGAATAGGTGCTTCTATTCTTATATCTGCCGCAGCAAGATTAAGCTTTATATCATCAGCAAGATTTACAATCTTACTTACCTTAACACCCTGTTCAGGCTGAAGTTCATATCTTGTTACAGACGGACCGCAACTGTAATCCGTAACAGTCACATTTACACCGAAGTTTTCAAGAGTAGTTTTAAGCTTCAAGGCGGTTTCTCTTATAGATGCGTCATTATTCTTTCCGCCTCCGTTACCCGATTTAAGCAAATCAAGCGAAGGATATTTATATTCTTCTCCACCGATTACCATATCACCGTTAGGAATTTCAAATGCCGCCTCTTTTTTATCGTTCGACGGGCTCTTATTATCGGAATCTTCCGTATTCTTTTTAACCTCCGGTTTTTCTTTGGCTATCGACTTGGCTATTACACCGTCTTCAAATCTTATCTCATTTTCAGGTCTTGCCAAAGCACCTGTATTGCTTAATTCATTTGCAATCGCATCTCTCTCGGCAAGCATCTCCCTATTTGATTCCTTGGTCTTTTTTCTTTTCCTTTTTACAGGCTTAAGTTCCGTAACGCTTTCTTCGCTTTCTGTTTCCCCAAACAAACCAGATGCTTCATTTGCCATAGATATATCAAAGAAATCTCTTGCCTTATTTATATCTGCATATGTATTATCATAAGAACTATTGGCAAATTCATTACTGTCAAGCTCAAGTCGATCACTTGGCTTTAATTCATGTATTTCTTCATTTTTAACAATTCTGTTTTTCTTCTTTTTTCTTGCTTTCTTATCTTCCTCGGACTCGAGAACCTTAATCTTATTAAGCATGTTATCGCCGTTGTTAAGATTATTATTTCTTATATCCGAAAGCTCTTCGAAATCAAATTCGTCATCAAAATCGTCATCATCAATATGAGGCTTATATTTTAAGGCTTCTATAATTGAAACATCCAATACTACAATAATTCCGATAATTATGAGCAATGCGGTAACTATAATTGAGCCTGTCAGTCCGATAAGCTTATACAAAAGGATAAGCAGGCCTCCGAGTATCGCTCCACCGCCCTTTTTATCATTTGCGCCGGCACTGTATAAGGTTTTGACGGATGCCGTATCAAGTTCATTTAACATCTGACAGATAAATGCAATTGCTACAAGAAATATAGATACGCATACCACACGTTTAACCAGCTTCTTTTGAGCTCCGTTCGATAATAAAAAAGCTGCGGTAAAAAATATGTATATCGGTAATATATATGCTATACTTCCGAAAAGTCCGAACATTATATTTGAAAAGAACCTTCCTATAGGTCCACACCAGCCAAAATTACTGAGTAATAAGAAAACAGATACTGCAAGATATATAAAAAAGTATATTTCATTTCTTCTTGGATTATATTCCTTCTTAGTGTTACGTCCACGGGCATTGCTTTGCCTGTTGTTATTTACGGTTTTTCTCCGGGTTGTGGTACTGCTTCCGTTTCTTCCCGTATTTGCCATGTCATTATTCTCCTTATCTATATGTAGAGCCATTTTAAAATGGCTGCTTAATAGTTTTCATACTGATTCATTTTACTATTTTTCTTCTCATTTATCAAGTCATATAAGCAATTAAGAGCACTATTTATTCCTCCGATACGGTCAATAATGCCTTTTTCTACCGCATCGGCTCCGACAAGCATACTTCCTATGTCTTTTGCAAGCTCTGTTGTATTAAACATCAGTGCTTTAAAGTCCTCCTCACTTATCGAACTGTGATTTGATGTAAATGAAATAATCCTTTCCTGCATACGCTCGATATATTCAAAGTTTTGCTTCACACCAAGTACGGTATCATTGAATCTTATAGGATGAACAACCATGGTTGCCGTCGGAACTATATATGTTACATCCCCCGAAACCGCAAGAGGAACACCTATAGAATGCCCTCCACCCAGGACAAGACATACCTTCGGTTTACTTAGTGATGCAATCATCTCGGCAATTGCAAGTCCGGCTTCCACATCACCTCCCACAGTATTTAAAAGAACCAAAAGCCCGTCAATATTTTCATTATCCTCAACTGCGGCAAGTTGTGGCAAAATGTGCTCATACTTTGTGGTCTTTGTATCGGCACCGAGATTTTCGTGTCCTTCTATTTCTCCCGTAATATTTAACAGATGTATCTTTTGACGATATTTATTATTTGCAAGCGTTATCTGTCCGTAATCCTTAATAAGGCGGTATTTTTCTTCGCTTAATTTATCATCCTTTGCCTTATCAACATTATTATTCCTATTCTGATACATAAAAGCCTCCGTTTAAAAAATATAATAATATTATGAAAGCAATTTAAACATTTTATTCAATGAAAACATCAGGGTTTTGAAAAAAGTGTTAATTTTGCACACATTTCTTTTTTGGATAATTTATATTGATAAACATTCTTTTTTTAAATAATAATGGTGATGTAGTTACTGTTAAATTAAGATTAAGGAAGATTAAGGAGTATTCAGGATAAACAAAACATTTTTTATGTATATTTTATACAATAAAAATGCTAAATTAAACAATTTTAATCATAATTTATGATTATTTTATGTGTAATATGTATAAAATTTGTTTTTTTGTGCATTTTAGTAAAAAAGTGCTGGCGTTTTTGTGAATTATGCTGTATAATATATTTAGAATTTGGGGATAAGAATTATAAAAAGGGACTTTGTTCAGGATGTATGGGGAATCCAATCAAAGTCTTTTTTTTATGTCTTTAATATTTAAAACAAAAATAAGCGTCAGGTACAAAGCTGAAAATTATTGTACATAACGCTTATTTTAATTTAATCTTACATATTTATTACTATCTCACTTGTATCGGCAAGCTCATCAAACGGAATATAGTTTGACTCCATAGCCTTACCGTTTACAAGAACTTCTTTGTAACCGCTCTCTTTTCCATCAGGATTGTTGACAACGATATGAAGCTTCTTGCCTCTGTAATCCTTATTCATTTCAAAGTTCTTCCACTCTGAAGGAATTGCCGGAGCAAGCTTAATTCCATAGAAGTCAGGTCTTAAACCAAGTATACCTTCTACGCAACCAACCATTACCGTCGATGCTGTACCTGTAAGCCAATGTACATGTGAACGACCGGCAAAAGGACTGTCGTTACTCTCTGTAAACTGTCCATGACAGTATGGCTCAAGCTTTCTTATCTCAGCTTTATCGTTCATGGCTGCAGGTGAACTTTCCATAAAATATTCAAAAGCTCTGTTACCATGACCCATAAGTGACTCAGCAAGGATTATCCAACCCTGAGTCTGTGAAAATATACCACTGTTTTCTTTAGTTCCCGGATTGAACAAAAGCATAAGTGCACCGTCAAATGCATGCTCGATATAAGGCGGATCCATAAGCTTAACACCATAAGGTGTATTTAATATACTATGTACCGATTCAAGTGACTTTTCAGCCTGTTCTTTAGTAGCAAGACCGCTTATTACGCCCCATGACTGAGGATTAAGCCACATTGATGCTTCCTTATCATTCTTTGAACCGATAACCTGTCCGTTCTCAGTAAATCCACGAACATATCTGTCCTCATCCCAGCACTTATCCTGAAGAATTGTACCAAGAGCTGTCTGAATGTCTTCAAGATACTTGATATATTCATCATCATTCTTCATCTTGGCAAAGCCCTTAAGAACTGTCATTGCATAATAAAGTTGCATTGCAACGAAGGTTGATTCGCCCTTCTTACCGAGTCTTAAGCAGTCATTCCAGTCTGCGTGAAGACCGGCAGGCATATTATGATTACCAAGTCTGTTCATTGAGAAGTCAATAGCTCTCTTAAGATGCTCATATACTGTTCCTTCACCGCCGTTTGCAAAAACAATTACCTCGTCGATAAAATCAACGTTTCCTGTCTCTGCAATATATTTATAAATAGTCGGGAAGAGCCAAAGTGCATCATCTGCTCTGTAAGCAGGATGTCCTGTTGCTCTTACATATGAAGCATCATCAGGTGTAT
>DFDU01000109.1 GCA_002369325.1 Lachnospiraceae bacterium UBA3820 | reverse complement strand
ATACCTATGGTATCATGCTTATCCATAAGAAATGCCAGCTTAACCTTGGTTCCGCATCCATCTGTTCCCGAAAGAAGAACCGGCTCCTCCATATTTTTAATATTGCTCAAGTCAAAAGCACCGGCAAAGCCGCCTATTTCACCTAAGACCTCTGATCTCATGGTCTTTTTAATGTGCTCCTTCATAAGTTCTACCGACTTATATCCGGCTTCAATGTCAACGCCTGCTTTTTTGTAATCCATATGTAAATCCTCCTGAATAAAATATACTGATACTAAGATTTTTATCGCATTTATTATATTAGATATAGAACAGTTTGTAAAGCATTTAAGCACCATATTTTTTATTGAAAAAAAAAGCAAAATATGATAAATTAGTATTGAACGTTTATATACAGTTTTACTACATTTTTACTATCTTACTATAGGAGATATTTATGGAAAAAAACAATAAAAGACTTAATATCGGTTTTTTCACATGTCATCTTGATAATGATTATGCATATGAGGTATGTAAAGGCGTTGATTGTGCAGCAAAGGAACTGGACGTTAATCTTGTCGTGTTCCCGGGCATGTATATGAACGCTTCTTATAACGATCCCAAAAATGCACGTTTCGATTATCAATACAATTCCATATTTTACTATGCATCAAAGCATACTCTTGATGCGCTTATTGTATCAATCGGTTCTATAGGAAGCTTTCTGTCAGAAAATGATATGATTGCATTCTTAAGTAAATTCGATATACCTATCCTCACAATAGAAATCGAAGTACCCGGTTATCCTTACCTTTATACTGAAAGTAAAACAGGTATGCGTCAGGCAGTCGAGCATCTTATCAAGGAGCACGGCAAAACCAGGATAGGCTTTGTAAGCGGAAGAAAAGAGAATGCCGATGCAAGAGAAAGACTTAATACTTATAAGGACGTTCTTAAGGAAAATAATATTAAAATTGACGAAAATCGTATTGTTTACGGTAATTTTTCGGAATTTACAGAAGATATCGTAGATGATTTACTTAATAGAAATCCTGATCTTGAAGCAATCGTATTTGCAAATGACCAAATGGCTATCGGCGGATATACCGCCATCAAGGAGCATGGTCTTGAAATCGGCAAGGATATACTTGTAACAGGCTATGATGACTCTCCTGTTTCAATAGTTTTGGATCCACCGCTTACAACTGTTCATAACAGTGTCATAACTATGGGTTATCAATCGGTATTTGAAGCCGTAAATCTTATCAATTCAGGAAAAACAAATGTTAATATACTTAATTCAGAGCTTATAGTTCGTTCTTCCTGCGGATGCGGTGACTTTAATTTAAACAAGCTTCTTGAGAAGAAAAACAGCTTCTCGGATTCAATTGATGTTGCATTGGAAAATATTGACAACTATTTATTCCATGATTACAAAAAGACATTTTATTATGATAAACTTATCGAAGTGATAAATCCTTTATTTACAGCTTTACTTAATCCTATAATAGTGAAAAAGGATTTTGTATTTGACAGTGATCTTTTGGTTCATGAAGCTGTAAAGCTTATTGATTCGCCGGTTATAAGCAGCTATTTTAACGTTGATAAAACCATACATGCCATCTGCCAGCTTAAAGAGCTCTTAATTGCTTTTACTGACGATGATAAGAGCCGGACAGCAATACTCTCTCAATTGTTTAATGATATTCTTGAAGCACTTTTATTACACACTTCGGGAAGTCTTTACAATACCGTCAGAAAACACAAATCAAATGTCTGGTCATCAATGTATATTACAAGAGATACACTTACATACAGCGATGATGAAGAGGCTTGCTTTAAGCTTATGATGGATAAATTGGTAGATTCGGATTTTGTCAGCTCTTATATATATATTTATGATGAGCCCGTTATGCTTCTTCCTGATGGCTCATGGAAGATTCCTAAGAATCTTTACCTTCAGGTTTGTAACGACAAAGGCAAAACAACCTATCTGTCCGGTGACAGCAGACTTATTTCCTCGGATGAGGTATTCAATAACCACTATACCTCCTACGACAGAAGAAGAACTATGGTTATTTCTCCTTTATTTACCAATAATATTCAATACGGATTATTTGTAGGCGAGATAGATATTACTCATTTTGATAACATTTATCCTACCACCCTGCAATTATCAACCTCATTAAACTTCATTTCACTTATGAAGCAGCAGCTCGCTATACAAAAGAAGCTTGCCATATCCGCTACCGAGCTTAATGCAAAGAACAGACTTCTTAACGAGCTTTCGATAACAGATCAGCTTACCGGTATCAATAACCGACGCGGCTTTTTGGATAACGTTCAATCACATGTTAATTCTTCATTTAATGAAGGCAAGCGTGCAATGATTGTTTTTGCCGATATGGATAACCTTAAGCAGGTTAATGATATCTATGGTCACAAAAACGGAGACTTTGCAATCAAGAGTATTGCAAGCATTCTTAAGAAGAGTTTTTCCGACGATGATATCATCGGAAGAATCGGTGGCGACGAGTTTGTGGCTTTCGCTTTTCTTGACGATGCCGAAAGACCGAAAATAATACGTAACACTATCGCTGCTCTTTCCAAGGAATTAAATGATACTTGCGGCAAGCCTTACTACATAGACATAAGCCTCGGTGTTTATACATTTACCTGTTCGCCTTCCACAAGTATCGAAGAAATACTTCACAATGCAGATGAAGCGCTTTACGAAAACAAAAAGAACAAAAGAAAAAGTGTCATAAAAGAACAATAAATTTTCCGTTTCCCGCACTATGGCTGATATGAAAAATTCAACCGGCAGGCTTGGCATTTTTTATAATGACGTAAAATATAACACAGTGGATATCTATAACGTGTCATCAATTTGCTAAATCAGTACACTCAATTCTTGCTATTTGCATGAAATTGATAAACTCGCTTTCGCTCAAACATATCAATTTCAAAGCAAATATCTTCGAATTATCGCTTCTGATTTAACGCAAATCGGACAATGTTATAGCTACCCACTGCGTTTTTATTTACGTCATATTTAATTTTATAATACTGCCGGTTGAATTCTTCATATCAGCAGCTTAAAACCGCACAAATTGTGCTGTTTTAAGCATCGGTGTTTGAATTGGGCATATATAATGGGAAAATATAGCAGACGGTCAGCAAATACGTGTGCATTATTTTCGTTAAATCAGCAATGAGAATTTTGAAAGATTCGCTCAGAAACCGAATTGTTTGAGCGATAGCGAGTTTTCGGTTTCGTGCGAATATAAAAAATTCGAATGCGCTGATTTAGAAAAAAATGTTTGTATTGTTGACCGTCTGCTATATTATCCCATATATGCTCTGTTCAAACACCGATTAAGGTGCGGGAAACGTAAAATCTAGTTTTTGGATACTATGATGCCACCGGTTTTGTAGATGCTATCGGCAGGGACTACACCACGAACACATGATACAGGGTATACGTTGGAATGAGGACCGATAACAGAGCCGGGATTAAGGACTGAATTACAGCCTACTTCCACGAAATCTCCAAGCATGGCACCAAACTTTTTTAAGCCTGTTTCAATCTCCTCTTCGGAGTTTTTAACTACCACAAGAGTTTTGTCACTCTTTACGTTTGATGTAATCGAGCCTGCTCCCATATGGGATTTGTAACCAAGTACGGAATCACCGACATAATTATAATGAGGAACCTGAACATTATCAAAGATAACGACATTTTTAAGCTCGGTTGAATTACCGACTACACAGTTTTCACCTACAAGTGCATTTCCGCGGATAAATGCGCACTGTCTCACTTCAGTGTTGGCACCTATAATTGCAGGTCCTGCCATATATACAGTATCAAAAACTGTCGCGGTTTTATGAATCCAGATATCATCACCCCGTTTAATGTAATCTTCCGGACATTCCTTATCGATTTTCTCACCAAGCGTAAGTATAATATCCTTAATTTGAGGGAGAACCTCCCATGGGTATGTAAGCTTTTCAAGCCACTCCTTTGCCATGGTGTGTTCAAGACTGTACATAGCCTTAATCGTAATATCTGCCATAATCAACTCTCCTTTGCTGTTTTGCTTTTCTTTGCCGGTTTACTCTGCTTTTCATAATAAACCTTCGACTTATCAAAAATATAAGTAATCTTATATTGATTATCAAGTTTTTTAACAAGCTCCGTGTTATTTATTACAAAGTTGTTCATTTTTTTTGTATATTCTTCTTTTGAAATGCTTCCATCTGCAACACCCGTTAATCCCTTTTCCCAGCTTGCTGTCATTTCAGCGCGAAGAAGACTGTTTATAGAATAATAAACAACATCATAAATAATCTCGCCCAAAAATGTAGGTGTTACAATCTGTGTTTTTTTATTGAGCTGAATATATTTGTTTGTAACAAGTTTTGTAATTATACTGTCTCTTGTTGCACTTGTTCCTATACCTGAGCCTTTTATCTGACTTCGCAATTCTTCATCCTCAATAAGCTGACCTGCGTTTTCCATGGCAAGAATAAGCGTGCCGGAAGAATATCTCTTGGGTGCAGAAGTTTCACCCTCTTTTATAAACAATCCGGTAGCCGAAAGTGTATCACCTTTTTTTAACGTCTTTAACTTATTGAGCATTTCCTGAGAAAGCTTGTTTTCATCCTGATCGCCCGAGGACTTATCTTCACTTCCGTTATCCGGCTCGCTAGAAGCCGAATCCTTTGATGCCTGCTTATTATCAGTACCCATCTGTGCAGCCACAAGTTTTGGATTGGCAATTACAAGATATCCCGGCTTATCAAGTCTTTTGAAATTTGCAAAAAAGCTTTCAAGTTTTTCACCGTTTTCCTTTGTGAGAACAAGTGCTATCTTTTCATATTCCGCAGCAGGATAAAATATACTTAAAAATCTCCTTGCAACTATATCATATACTTTTCTCGCAGTATCCGAAACGGAATTAAGAGCTCCAAAGCCCTGTCCCGTAGGTATTATTGCATAGTGGTCCGTTATTTGTTTATCGTTTACATATTTGGATTTCGCTATACCTTTATATCCGCCCTGCGTAATTATATTATCTGCAAATGCAGCAAGTGCAGGATATTTTTTTAATCCGCTTATATTTTTATATATTTCCTTAGAAACCGCTGTTGATAACACTCTGGCATCGGTTCTCGGATAAGTTACAAGCTTCTTTTCATAAAGCTCCTGAACTATATTTAATGTATCCGTCGGACTTATCTTAAATAAACGGGAACAATCATTTTGAAGTTCTGCAAGGTTATATAACATAGGCGGTTGCTTTTTTTCGGTCTTTTTTTCAACCTTTGCTACCTTTAAATCATATCCGTCAGATTCGTTTTTAAGTTCTGAAAGCTTATTAATAAGTGCCTGTGCATCTTCCTTTTTCTTAAAACCGTTTTCCTTATACAAAAGAGGCGATTCAAAATATTCGGATTTATCCGTGGTTCTCCACTCCGCTTCAAAACCGTCAAGCCCGGCAAGAACACGATAAAACGGCGTAGGTACAAATTCTCTTATCTCTCTTTCTCTTTTTACAATCATACCCAGAACGCAGGTCATGACACGTCCAACCGCTATGACACATTTATCAGCTTTAAGATAATTCTTTACGGTCTGACTGTATTTTAAAGTAAGAGCTCTGGAAAAATTAATACCCATAAGATAATCCTCCTGGGCACGCAAAAATGCAGAGTCACTCAGATTATCATAAGCGGAAAGATCCTTTGCCTCTTTGATACCTCTTAATATTTCCTCCTCGGTCTGTGAGTCAATCCAGACTCTTTTTTTCGGAGTATCCGGACTTACATTTGCCATCATATCGACAAGTCTGTATATATACTCTCCCTCACGCCCCGAGTCGGTGCAGACGTAAATACAGCCTATATCAGCTCTGTTAAGAAGCTTTTTTACAACATTAAACTGTCTGCTTGCCGCACCTATTATCTCGTATTTATATTCAGTTGGTACAAAAGGAATTGTAGACATACTCCAGCGCTTAAGATTTTCATCATAAGCGTCCGGATAACTCATGGTTACAAGATGTCCGACACACCAGGTAACTATCGAATCGGTTGTTTCAATAAATCCGTCCTTTCCTCCTGCGCTGTCAGCACCCTTAACCCCTAAAGCTTTAGCAAATTCCCTTGCAACACTGGGTTTTTCAGCTATATATAATTTTTTCAATTTGCTTCTCCTTTAAGCAACCTTATAATCTCATCTGCAATCTCATCAACACTTAATTCATCCGTTTCTATGACCTTATCGGCAGATTCATTATAATACTTTTCTCTTTCCGATAAAAGAGAAGTTATCTTTCCGAGCTTGTCATCAACCATTAAAAGAGGTCTGCCTGTATCGTGCTTTACTCTTTCATATATTACCGAAGGAGATGCCGAAAGATAAACCGAAAAACCGATTTCTTTTAACAAGGCTGCATTATTGTTATGACAAGGCATCCCTCCGCCCGTAGAAAGGATAATATCTTCATTTGCAGTTGAAAGATTCTTTAAAAATGCGGTTTCCATATTTCTAAATCCTGCTTCACCGCATTCTTTAAATATATCATTTATACTTTTACCTTCCTGCTGTTCAATATACTTATCAGAATCAATAAGCTTATATCCAAGCTTTCCGGCAAGCACTTTTCCGACGGAGGATTTTCCGCTTCCCATAAATCCGATTAAAATAATTATATCTGCCAATTAATAATCCTCCTTTTTTCATATACTTAGCAATCATTTACCGTAAGTCTTCAACTTACTCTAAATCTTCCCAACCATCTTATATACTTTCAAGTAACTACAAGCCGATATAATCAGACTCTTTATATCGGCTTGAAATTTAAATTTTTAATTAATATCTTATAATAAGATTTATTTTGATTAATTATTCTGAATAATATATTGATTACTGTTCAAAAAGGAATTCTTCATATGTAGGAAGCGGCCAATCCTTCTCACCTACAAGCTTTTCAAGCTCGTCCGCAGGTTCTCTTGCCTCATCCATATACGCAGCTACGTAATCTCTGTAATATGTAGCCCATTCCTGAGGTGTGGAATTGTGATTTACCGCATCATCCACACGTCTCTTAAGCTCGACAATGGCAACTCTGAACCTGGTAAGTCTTTCATCAAGCTCATTTACAAGCGCAATCTGTGCACTTGCGGAAACGCCGATTCCCTTAAGGTCTCTAATGCCTGCCGCTGCCCTTGCTTCATAATCCATAACAGCAGGTATAATCTGCTTGTTAGCCATCTCTATCATGGTAAGTGCTTCAAGATTAATAGTCTTTGCATAGCTGTCAAACAAAACATTTTCTCTTAATCTTAATTCACTCTCATTCATGATTCCAAATCTTCCGAAGGCCTTAATTGACTTCTCACTTGTAAGATAAGGAATAGCATCAACTGTAGTCGGAATGTTTGGAAGGCCTCTTTTTGCTGCTTCCTCAACCCATTCCTGTGAATATCCGTTACCGTTAAATATTATATCCTTATGTTCTCTTATCATATCGGCAACCATCTTCTTTGCAGCCGTCTCAAAATCCTCTGCCTTTTCAAGCTCATCAGCCATATCGCAAAGCGTATTTGCAACTATGGTATTTAATGTAGTCATAGGAAGACCTATGGATTGTGATGAACCGACCATTCTGAACTCAAATCTGTTACCGGTAAATGCAAAAGGTGATGTTCTGTTTCTATCGGTTGCATCCATCTTAAACGGAGGAATTGCAGAACAATGTGGTTCGTATACGTGACCCTTGATTGCACGGGTAACCTCTCCGTTTTCTATAATCTGATTTACTATATCATCCAGCTGATCGCCAAGGTATACCGAGATGATCGCAGGAGGTGCTTCATCTCCGCCAAGTCTGTGGTCATTTCCCGGTGATGCTGCAGAAAGTCTGAGAAGCTCTGCATTGTTATGTACCGCAGCAAGTATAGCTGCAAGGAAAAGCTGGAACTGCAAATTCTTCTCAGGATTCTTTCCCGGTGATACAAGATTCTCTCCGTCTGAAGTTGAAAGAGACCAGTTATTATGCTTACCCGAACCGTTTACGCCTCTGAACGGTTTCTCATGTAAAAGACATGCAAAGCCGGTTCTTGCCGCTACTCTTTTAAGGGTATCCATAAGGAGCTGATTCTGATCACATGCGATATTTGTAGTTTCATATATAGGCGCAATCTCGTGCTGTGCCGGAGCGGCCTCATTGTGCTGAGTCTTGGCAGGTATTCCGTAAGCCCAAAGATCCTGATTAAGCTCATTCATAAAATATGAAACCTTATCCTTAACAACGCTGAAGTATTGATCCTCCATCTCCTGTCCCTTAGGACCCGGTGCTCCGTAAAGTGTACGTCCGGTAAGCTTAAGATCAAGTCTCTTTTCATATTTTGCCTTATCAATAAGGAAATACTCCTGTTCTGCACCAACAGATGCGTTTATTCTGTCTATATCTTCTTTTCCGAATAATGTAAGAATTCTCTTTGCCTGATTGCTGACTGCCTCCATAGAACGAAGTAAAGGTGTCTTGAAATCAAGAGATTCTCCCGTATATGATATGAATATTGTCGGTATACAAAGCACCTTACAACCATTTGGAATATCCTTTACAAATGCAGGTGAGGTACAATCCCATACGGTATATCCTCTTGCAGAGCAAGTGTTTCTGACACCACCCGTAGGAAATGATGAACCATCCGGTTCTGCCTTAATTAATTCCTTACCGGTAAACTCAGTTATAAATGTACCGTCTCCAACCGGATCCATAAATGAGTCATGCTTTTCCGCCGTAAGATTGGTAAGTGGCTGGAACCAATGTGTATAATGTGTAGCTCCGAGCTCCTTTGCCCACTCTCTCATGGCTATGGCAACAGAATCCGCAATATCCGTATCAAGCGGTGCACCATAATCCAGAGTCTTTTTTAACTGTTTAAATACTGCCTTCGGAAGGCGTTCTCTCATAATCGCCTCACTAAAGGCACGTTTTCCGAGCATTTCTACTGAAACATCCATATCATTTACCTTTCATTATTTAAAATATTTACAATTCAAATTGTGTCTTTATTCAAAAATAATACTTATCTAAAATACTATATTTTCGGATAAAAGGCAAGTAAATTAAGAATAATCAAAGCGTATTAAGGCAAATACGAAACCCATCTTTGACTAATCAGCTTTTCCGTCGGATTTGCCGGAACTCTTATTACAATGATTCCATTGCTTTTTAACAATAAATAATTGATATTTTCTTTGTAATTTATTTCATCACTTCTTAGCAATACTGCATAAATACTCATTTTTTTTATACAGCTTATCAATTCATTATCAATTTGATCCGTCTCACTTATACAAACAGCATCAAAGGATTCAGCAAGACGAACCGTTTCCGGATTAAAATCCTTTTTTATATAATAAACCTCAAAGCCTTCATCTGCGGCTGCTATATTAAACCACGTTTTTTCTTCCGGTTTTTTATAATAAAATGCAATTTTCATAATCAATACCTTTTCCTATTCAATATATTTTGAATAGTATTTGTATTAACTATGTTTTTTATCCCTTACATCCATATAATACATTCCGAATTCTTTTGTAATGAATTTGTTTTTTATCATAAGATTAAGAGTCTCTTTAAATTCATTATAGCTTAAGTTTGAAGCCGCCATTTCTTCAAGTATTGATGATATTCTGTCAGCATATCCGTTTGCATCGAGGACATTGTCACGAACCATGATATTTGCCTTGTAAGCATCCTTAAAATAAAGATTTACTCTCTTTGATTCGGTTACTTTATCATCCACATCCATTCCGAAGCCAAAGAAATTAATAAGCTGCTTAGCCGAATTATTTGTGAAATATATACCCGGACCTATACCATACAGATTTTTATAATAATTAAGATCACTGTCGACATTGCTTTGGTTATAATCAGGCAAATAAGGCCTGAATAAATCCGTAACAAGACTCTTTGTATTGAATGCCTCATAATCCGTCTTAATATCTACAGGCTGCTTTTTAAGATATTTGATTCTTCCCACTTTAAATGTCGAAAGCACCAAATGTCTCGGCTCCTGCTCTATCAAAAGCATATGAAACTCATTTCCGTCCACCCAGATATATGCAGGTGTCTGACTTATATTAAAAGTTTCGCATCTGTCTATTATCGCAAGCTTATGATCTCTTTTTACTTTATATTTGTGTAATGTCTTCTTTATTTTCTTTAAATTATACTGTTTAACGGTTTCTGCCGTTAACGGTTCCGGTACAACTGCTTTGGTTCGTTTTTCATTTGCCTCTGAATCCTTATCCGTATCCGACAGGTTTTGAGCATCGGCATCTGCTTCTGAAATCTCATCTTTTTTTGCCAATGCTTTTTTACTCTCTTTAATATCCTTTTTAAGCATAGCCTTGTAATCTATATCAACCTTCGAAACAGAAGCAACTTTAGGAATACTACCGTGCTTTGCGACCTTTTTAATTTTCTTTTTTGTTGTCTTTTTACTTACAAGTGCTTTTTTCTTGGACGTTTTTTTCTTTTTTTCTTTCGAGGTCTTCCCGGTTTTTTTTCTTTTCATCCTGTCAAGCTTTTCATCGGATTCATCCAAATCATCCGATTCATCTGAATCACTAAGATCTTTGCCTGACTTTTTCTTCGATTTTCTATCTTTTTTTATTTTATTTTTCTTTGTTTTTTTCTTCTTTCTCTTTCCCGTATTTTCGCCGTCTTCCTCATCCGATATTTCATCATCGTACTCATCTTCGTCCATATCGTCATATTCAATTTTAAATCCGGAATAAATATCCTTAGAATCATCCGGGAAATTAATATTTCCTTCATCCGAAGCAGATTTATCTGCTTCAAACTCATTCACGGTCTGAACTTTTTCTTCTTCATCGCTTATTCCGCCTTTTATAGCAAAGGTCTGAGCCAGCGAAACAGTTATAAATCCTGCGAATACCATTGCAAAAAACCAAATAAGCTGACCAAATATTATTGCACTGATTAAAAATCCTACCGTAGCAAGACCGCAAATAATCGTTGCAAGCAAAGTCAGCTTAACCGATATCGAACCGTATTTAAATGTATTGATTATTCTTTTCATGATGCTATGCCTCTTTAACAAAAATACGATACATACATTATATCATTACTGTAAAAAAAAACAAACAGGTAAATAAATAATTATTACCCGTTTGTTTTTTTATTATTGATTTATGTTTTTAATTACTTTCTTTACATCTTTTATTTCTTTTTCATCCAAAGATTTTACATCTAGTAATGCAGATAAGAAATTGGAAACAGAACCGTCAAACCAAAAATCAACCATCTTGTTAAGATAGGAACCTCTGAATTCAACCAGCTCTCTCTTCGGTTTGTAGTAAGTTATACCATTCTTAAATGATTCTATAAAACCTTTTGCTTTAAGATTCTTAAGAAACGTATAAACTGTGGTCTCTGCATAATTGCGTCCGTAATCATCCCTTAGTTTTTCAATTACATATGCACATGTTACAGGTTCACCTGCATCCCACACACATTTCATTGCTACCAATTCACAATCAGATATCTCCGCCTTACGCATAAATAGGAACCTCCTTTTTTTATTAAATTTTTAATATAATTTACAAAAGACCGCTCTTATGTTATTATACGGACGTATTATATCATATTTATTTAATAAAAGGGAGAAAAAAAATGAAATTAAGAAAAAAAATTTTATGTGCTTTATTAACGATAAGTACGACAGCCGCATTGTTAACCGGCTGTGGAAAAAAAGATAACAAAACCTTTACGGTAGGCTTTGATGCCGAGTATCCTCCATACGGATATATGGACGAAAACGGTGAATATACCGGTTTTGATTTGGAACTTGCCGAAGAAGTATGTAAAATCAATGGCTGGACATTAAAGAAACAGCCTATCGACTGGGCAAATAAGGATAATGAATTAAATTCAGGTTCAATTGATTGTATATGGAACGGATTTACCATTAACGGCCGTGAAGATAAGTACGAATGGTCGGTTCCTTATGTTGATAACAGTCAGGTTGTGGTTGTAAAAGCCGATTCGGGTATTAAGGGATTGTCCGATCTTGCAGGAAAAACCGTAGGTGTTCAGGCAGCTTCTGCTGCTCTTGATGTTCTTACCGACGAGGAAGGTCAGAAAGAGCTCGGAGACTCTTTCGGAAAGCTTCAGGAATTTGCTGATTATAATACAGCATTTGTTGAGCTTCAGGCAGGTTCGGTCGACGCAATTGCAATGGATATAGGTGTTGCTCAATACCAAATAAGCGGTCGTGGCGATGAATTCATCATTCTTGATGAGCATTTAAATGCCGAGCAGTACGGCGTTGGATTTAAGCTCGGAAATACAAAGATGCGTGACGACGTTAATAAAGCGTTAAAAGAATTAAAGCAAAACGGCAAATTTGATGAACTTGCTGAAAAATACGGATTATCAGAAATGACGTGTCTTGAACCATAATAAATATATTTTTTTGATCCAGGAGTTTACCAATGAGTTTTTTTAATATGCTTGAGCAAATATCAAGTGGAATGCTTCATACCATACTGATTTTTTTCTTTACACTTGTTTTTTCACTTCCGCTAGGATGGATAGTTGCCTTCGGAAGAATGTCAAAAAACAAAATCATCAGCGGTATTACGGCATTCTTCATATCCATATTAAGAGGAACACCTCTTATGTTGCAATTGATGGTTGTCTTTTACGGTCCATACTTTTTATTTCAGCTTCCGATAGGCAACTGGAGATTTCCGGCAATAATCGTAGGTTTTTCAATCAATTATGCTGCATATTTTGCAGAAATTTACCGTTCCGGCATAAGTGCCATACCCGTCGGTCAATACGAGGCAGCTCATATACTCGGATATACCAAGGTACAGACTTTCTTTAAAATAATACTTCCTCAGGTTATCCGCATTATATTACCGGCCGTAACAAACGAGGTAATTACTCTTGTAAAGGATACTTCGCTTGCATTTTCGATTTCTTACATAGAAATGTTTTCAATAACAAAGCAGATTGCTTCTACACAAACAACGCTTATGCCGTTTGCTATAGCTGCAGCTTTTTATTACATATTCAATCTGCTTGTATCATTTGTAATGCGCAGACTCGAAAAGCGCTTGAACTATTACTAAAGGAGAATAAAGATGTCGGAAACAACAATTTATCTTGAAATGAATAACATCAAAAAATCCTTTGGTGACCTGCAGGTATTAAAGGATATATCCTTAAAGGTACATGAGGGAGAAGTATTATCGATTATAGGGCCGTCCGGTTCGGGCAAGTCTACACTTTTAAGAATTGCAACAATGCTTGAAACCATGGATAACGGTTCCATAAAATATATGGACAAGGAAGCGGCTTCCGCAGAAAACGGTTCCGTTCACTATGCAAAGCCTCAGGCACTTCGCGAGATTAAGAAAAATTTCGGACTTGTTTTTCAGAACTTTAATCTTTTTCCTCACAAGACGGTTTTGCATAATCTTATAGATGCGCCGGTACATGTTCAAAAAAGGAACAAGACCGAGGTTATAGCTGAAGCAAAAGCATTACTTGAGAAAATGGGGCTCTCAGACAAGGAAGACTACTACCCTTCACAGCTTTCAGGCGGTCAGCAGCAAAGAGTTGCCATCGCCCGGGCACTTGCATTAAAGCCTAAGGTTCTTTTCTTTGACGAACCTACTTCAGCACTTGACCCCGAACTTACCGGTGAGGTTTTAAAAGTCATAAAGGCTCTTGCAGAAGAAAAAATGACTATGGTTATCGTTACACACGAAATGTCATTTGCAAAAAAAATATCAGACAGAGTGATTTTTATGGATAAAGGAGTTATAGCAGTCGAAGGAACTCCCGAAGAAGTCTTTAATTCGGATCACTCCAGAATGCAGGAGTTTTTAGGTAAGCTTAAGCATGAATAATTTTTAATATAAAGCAAATAAAAAGCAGCTTTCGACCAATTGAGTATTTAATCCTCATATTCGAAGCTGCTTTTATATTTATATTTATTAGTTTTATTTATTATTTTTCAAATTCATTGCAGATATAATTTTATCAATCATATCATCATCAAAATCCAAAACTCCCTGCAATGCAAAATAATTTAAAAGCTTTAACATAATTTTCATTTTTTCGGATTCTTCGCATTCTTGAATTTGTGTCCATATATCATCAGAACTTCTCAACGTACCGAAAAACATATAGTCAGCACTGATTCCGAATCTGTTTTCTATTAACTGTGCTGTCTTTTTCGAAATAGGAAGCCTTCCCGATTCATTTCCTTTATATAAAGATTCCGAGATACCAATTTCTTCAGCCATTTGTTCCTGCGTCATATTTTGACTTAAACGCAACCTTTTCAAACGGCTTGCACCTGTATCATTTTCCTTAATATCCATTATATGAACTCCCCTGATTTATTTATAAATGCTATAATGGCATTATAAATACAGATACATTCATATAACAGAGAATTATTTTACACTAAACAGTTAATATAATTATCCTATTTATTAAAAAACATAATAATTGATATACCGTTGACACAAATAAAAACGACCTGTATTTTCATACAGGCCGTTTTTATTTTATTCTTCACCATTCCAGCAATATGTACATAACTTCTCAGGGTCTATACCGACTGATTCAATCATGTCATCCAAACGATGAAATCTAAGCGTTGTAAACTTAAGTCTCTCTCTAATCTTTTCAACCATCTGATCATATTTCGGCGAATTATAATCAGCATACTCTTTTAATACTTCATCGGAAACATCACCGCCCTCGAGTTCTGCTATTACATCTCTTGTGATAAGCTCCATTTCGGAATTCGTTCTGGAGAAGTTAAGATACTTACATCCGAAAACAAGCGGCGGACATGCAGGTCTAATATGAACCTCTTTTGCACCGTTTTCAAAAAGATATTCGGTTGTCTCCCTCATCTGTGTTCCTCTTACTATAGAATCATCTATAAGAAGAAGACTTTTATCCTTTATAAGTTCCTTAACAGGTATGAGCTTCATCTTTGCGATTAAATTTCTCTTACTCTGAATGGTAGGCATAAATGATCTTGGCCAGGTAGGTGTATATTTTATAAATGGTCTTGAGAAAGGTACTCCTGATTCATTTGCATATCCTATCGCATGAGCAGTACCCGAATCAGGAACACCGGCAACTATATCAGGCTTGACGGTATCTCTCTTGGCAAGAGCCTTGCCGCAATTATATCTCATTTTTTCAACACTTACGCCCTCATATGAAGATGAAGGATAACCATAATATATCCATAAAAACGTACAAATTTTCATCTTATTTCCGGGAGCGACAAGTGTCTTTAAACTATCCGCTGTCATAATGGCAACCTCACCCGGTCCGAGTTCTCTCTCAGTCGTATATCCCAGATTAAAAAATGAGAAATCTTCAAAGGCAGCACAATGTGCAGCATCCTTTTTACCAACCACTATAGGAGTTCTTCCGAACTTATCTCTTGCAAGATAAATTCCCTTCGGAGTAAGAATCATCATGGACATTGAACCCTCAATTATCTCCTGTGCATATCTTATTCCATCTATAAAGTTTTCCTTTTGATTGATAATTGCCGCAACAAGCTCAGTTGCATTTATTTCTCCGTTACTCATCTCGAAGAAATGAGTATTTCCTTTTAAAATTTCATCCGTAATTTCTTTTGCATTGTTAATTTTTCCGATTGTCGTTATTGCAAAAGAGCCGTGATGTGAACGCATAAGAATCGGCTGAGCCTCATAATCCGAAATACAACCTATTCCCATATTGCCGTGCATGCTGGATGCTTCACTGTCAAACTTGGTTCTAAATGGGGAATTTTCTATTTTATGAATTGATTTCTTAAATCCATTTTCTCCATATACAGCCATTCCTGCGCGTCTTGTTCCCAAATGAGAATGATAATCCGTTCCGAAGAACAAATCAAAAACGCAATCTTCTTTTCCAACTACTCCAAAAAATCCACCCATCTTTATTTCCTCCGGTATCTGTATATAAACTACTAGAAAAACAACACAAAACATTATAACAACTTTTAATTAAAAAATAAAGAAAAATAATAAATAATTTCTTATAATTTGGGAAATATAAGGATATGCCTATAAATTGTAAAGGAGAAATCTTATGAAATTCTTAAATATTTTATGCTTAACAATTGTTGTTATAGGCGCCATCAACTGGGGACTTATAGGCTTTGCCGATTGGAACCTTGTATCCGCCATTTTCGGTGATGCTACTGCATTTACAAGAATCGTATACGGTCTTGTAGGTTTAAGCGGTTTATATCTTATAAGTTTTTATGGTTTAATCGGAAACGAAAGAAGCTACCAGTAAAGGCGTGGGGGCTTTATGCCCCCTTTTTTTAATAGGGCATAAAAAAAGCTGTTGACAAATTTTTTTTACTGTTTTATAATTCGACACATAAAAAATGATTTTTGCAAAAAGAGGAAAAAACAATGATTAAACAAAGTTCAAATAAAAACTTTTTCTTTTTCTTTATTAATGCGATGGATTTTAAGTTATAGATAACAAGCTAAATGCTTTGATATATATAATATAAATTCCACCGCTGCTTTTGATGAATTAAAACAAGAAAGCAGCGGTGGTTTTTTTTATAAATTTATAATCGGAGGTATGACCTATGAATAAAACAACAAATCTTAATCAAAACAAAACCGCATACAGCGGAGTAAAAGGAGCCTTTGCACATATTGCCGCAAGGAAGGCCTTTCCGGATAACGAACATATCGCGTGTGCCGGCTTTGAAGAAGCCTACAATGCTGTGGTAAACGGAAAATGTGAAAGTGCTGTGCTTCCGATTGAAAACAGCTACGCCGGAGAAGTCGGACAGGTTATAGACCTTATACTTAACGGCGGCCTGGTTATAGACGGAATTATTTCCTGCAAAATATCGCAAAACCTTCTTGGCATAAAGGGAGCAAAAATCAATGATATAAAAAAAGTAATAAGCCACTCTCACGCTCTCGCCCAATGTGAGGGCTACATCAGAGAACACGGCTTTGAGGAAGTACTTGCTCAAAATACAGCTCTTGCGGCTAAGGAGGTATCTGAATTAAACGACATACATTCCGCTGCCATCGCAAGCAAGGAAACGGCTGATTTATACGGACTGGAAATACTCGAACATAATATAAATGCCATGCATGATAATACAACAAGATTTGCAATTCTTCGCAAAGAATATTCCGATTCAGACAATGCAGCCGGCCGTGACAATTTTATTCTTATGTTTACAGTCAATGACGAACCCGGTGCCCTTGCAAAAGCAATAGCCGTAATCAGCGAATTTGGTTTTAACATGAAGGTTTTAAGAAGTCGTCCTTCTCATCAAAAAGCCTGGGAATATTACTTTTATGTGGAAGCCAACGGTAACATAGACACCGCTGAAGGAAAACACATGCTGCAAAAGCTTTCGGAGGTTTGTAACCTCGTTAAGATTGCAGGCAAGTTTAATTAACCGGAAATTAAATTCGACTTAAAGACGATTATGAATTAATTCACAACCAATTCAAGGAGGAAATATAAAATGAATATGATATTTGAAAGAAAGCTGGCATTACCTGCCGAATTAAAAGAAATGTACCCATTAACCGGAGCTCTCGGAAAAATTGTTGAGGAAAGAGATATTGAGATTAAAAACATTCTATCCGGAAAATCCGATAAGATTCTTTTGATTATAGGTCCTTGTTCCGCAGATAAAGAAGATAGCGTTGTTGACTATGTTTCAAGACTTGTTCCCGTACAGGAAAAAGTTAAAGATAAAATATTTATTATACCAAGAGTATATACCAATAAGCCTAGAACAACAGGTGAAGGCTACAAGGGCATGCTCCATCAACCGGATCCAAACGAAAAACCTGATATGTTCAAGGGCATCGTTGCCATTAGAGAGCTTCACATGAGAGTCATTTCCGAAACAGGTTTTTCCTGTGCCGATGAGATGCTTTATCCCGAAAACGCCGAATACTTAAACGATGTTCTCGGTTATATAGCAGTCGGAGCACGTTCGGTCGAGGATCAGCAACACAGACTTACAGCAAGCGGTCTTCCGGTTCCCGTAGGAATGAAAAATCCTTCAAGCGGTGACATTTCGGTTATGATGAATTCTATTACCGCCGCACAAAACGGACATACCTTCATATACAGAGGTTGGGAAACTCATTCACAAGGCAATGCCTATGCTCATGCAATACTTAGAGGCTATAACAATAAGCACGGACAACCTATGCCAAACTATCACTACGAAGATCTTGTTCGCCTTTGCGAAGTTTATGAGAAAAAAGAATTAAAAAATCCTGCCGTTATTATAGATGCAAATCACGCAAATTCCGGAAAGGATCCATTCCAGCAAAAGCGTATCATCAATGAAGTAATAAGCAATTGCAACTATAACAGCGATATCAAAAGACTTGTAAAAGGCTTCATGGTTGAAAGCTATATCGAAGACGGAAACCAAAGTGTTGATGGCGGCGTATACGGCAAATCCATCACTGACGCCTGCCTCGGCTGGGAAAAAACCGAGCAGCTCATCTACGAAATAGCCGACCGCCTGTAAACCTTCTGTTCCTCACATGATAATCGATATTTGACCGGATCATATATGGGACAATATAGGCAGATGGTTAGCAATACAAACATTTTTTTCTAAATCAGTGCATTTGAATTTTTTATATTCGCACGAAACCGAAAACTCGCTATCGCTCAAACAGTTCGGTTTCTGAGCGAATCTTTCAAAATTCTCATTGCTGATTTAACGAAAAAAATGCACACGTATTTGCTAACCATCTGCCTATATTATTCCCATTCTATATGACCCGGCCAAATACCGATAGCTTGAAACAGCACAATTTGTGCTGATTCAAGCTGCTGATATAAAGAGTTTAACCGGCAGGTTTGTAACTTAAAATATGACGTAAAGAAAAACACAGTGGGTAAATATAACATTGTCCGATTAGCGTTAAATCAGAAACGATAATTCGCAGAAATTTGCTTTGAAATTGATATGTTTGAGCGAAAGCGAGTTTATCAATTTCATGCAAATATCAAGAATTGAGTGCTCTGATTTAGCTAATTGATGACACGTTATAGATACCCACTGTGTTTTATTTACGTCGTTATTATAAAAATTTAATCCTGCCGGTTGAATTCTTTATATCAGCCATGGGGTGAGGAACAGGGATTAGAAAGCTGCGTTGTAGATTTCGGTTGTTATATCCGCTTTGTTCATGGAATAGATGTGGATTCCTTCCACTCCGTGTTTGATAAGGTCGGATACCTGATTTATTGCATACTCCGTACCTGCCTTTTTCATACCTTCAGGGTCCTCGGCATATTTAGCGATAAGATTCGAAAGTTCCTTAGGTACTGATGAACCGGAAAGAGAAACACTTGTACCAAGCTGATTAACCTTTGTTATAGGCATTATTCCCGCATGAACAGGTACATTTATTCCTGCTTTTCTTATATCCTCAATAAATCTGTATAAGATATCATTATCAAAAAACATCTGTGTAATAAAGCAATCAACACCAAGGTCTGCTTTAAGCTTCAAATAGTTTATATCCTCTTCTCGTGACCCGGATTCCGGATGAACCTCAGGATAGCATGCAGCAGCGATAAACATATCACTTTTTTCCTTTATAACCCTGATCAGATCCGAAGCATGTTTATAATATCTGCTATTAAATTCTTCATCTGTCATGGCACGAGGCTTATCACCTCTTAATGCAAGTACATTATGAACCTGCTTTTTATTTAATTCATCAAGCAATTCGGTAAGTGAATTCTCATCCAGTCCCACGGCGGTCATATGGGCCAGAGCCTCAACCTCACAAATATTTTGAATATATGCTGCAATTGTAGCTGTTTTTTTACTGTTGCTTCCTCCGGCTCCATATGTAACACTGATAAAATCCGGATTTAATAATTTAATCTCATCAAGAGTTTTAAAAATATCATATATATCATCATTTCTTTTAGGCGGAAAAACCTCACACGAAAAAACTGTTTTTTTATTATACTTATCCTTAATCATAATGTCTCCTAAATCATAAATAATATTTGCTTATTTTAATATAATTATTTTATTTCCTCTATGTCTGTTTCAGGTTCAGGATGCTCCTCTTTTCTGTCAGCCATTGCTTTAAGCTTATTAACAAATGATCCGGCATTTTTTTCTTCCCGGGTTTCCTGCCGCATCTTTTCATGTGTCTCTTCCTGTTTATCTTCCTTCGTTTCTTCCTGTGTTACATCCTCTCCGATTTCAAGCTGCATTTCCATCTGATAGCTTCCGTTTTTTTCAAGCTCTCTTGCTTTTTCTCTTTCTCTGTATAATTCGAGTGACAAAAGCTGGCTTAAATCAAGAATCTGAGTATATCTTTCTTCTTTGCTGAGTTCTTTGAGACTTGCCATAAGCTCTGCTTTATTATCGGAAACAAGCTTAGCCTTCTCTTCAAGTGTTTCGACCATTCTTCCATATTGGTTGTTTATTATATCATATGCCTGTGCGATAACATCATTAACCTCCGTAAGCATCTCATCCGTATATATTAATGACGCCGCATATATATCGCTTGCCGTTCTTAAAGCGGCTTTTTCATCCGAATCCAGATCCGACGCCCTAAATCCTGTTCCGACAGAAGATACATGTTTTGTAACTCTGATCCGGCTGGCACTTTTTTCAGCCTCATAAACTATCTCTTCCGCCTCTTTCTTGGCATCGTTAATGATCTTACCCTTTCTGTCATTAACCTCTCTGTATACCTTTAATTCACCCTCCACAATACTCTTTAATTCTCTTAGCATAAGAGCGGTTTCGTCTTTATTTACCATAACCTTTCCGGCCGCAAGAGGTACGCCCTGACCGTTTTCTATCATATCAATAAGTTTATTAATAATAACTTCGCTTCTTCCACTTTCCATATCACTTTTTCCTTATCTGATTTACCCTTTAGTTTATATTATTTATTTCAAACAAAACAAATACATTTTATTTTATATCTATTTATATGTCAATAAAGCTTTCCGTCATAATAATAAAGTAAAAGCCCCACAACATCATCATAATAGTTTTCCGAAAGCATTTTTTCATGCATTTCCCAGCCCTTTTCAGAAGTTTTTTCAACTGTTTCGGAAAGCTTTTCCATAGGATGGTCGTCCTTATTATATCTGTCTTCGGCTTCCTTTGATGCCTCAACCAAATCGGTATATACCTGTTTTTTCAGCTTCGTTTGTTGCTTATATATTTCCATAGCTTCTTCTTTCCCGAAAACATTAAGCAACGTATCAAAATATGCTTCATCGAGATAATAAAACGCATCAATATACCCGGAATATTGAATATATTTATTGTCGGAATTTATACAACCCAGATAGCTTAAAAAATTTGCCTCATCCTCCTGATAATATCCGTGATGATGGCTTATTTCATGTGCATATATCGCAGGATAACCGAGTTTAGTAATATATTTGTTATAAGTTGCCTCCATCGTATACGGATAATTATATCCCGCTATACCCATCCACTCAAGAGCTGTAGAACAAAGAGCTGTTTTCATATCCGGATAATAGCCTTTAAGCCTCGGATAATCTTCGGAAAGCTCCTTCATGGATTTTGCTATTTCATTTCGAACCAATTCATAATCCATATAGATTATATGTCCGTCTTCATCACGCTCAACCTGCTTTGATGCTTCATTTACATTTTCTACCATATAATTTCTTAAAGTTTCGATTTCATCTACCGTATATGCTCTTGTATATGCATTTCTTCCAAGATTTTTGTCACTTAATATACTGCTTCGAAACGGAATAATCCAATTAAGTGTATAAAGTAAGAATACCGAAACAAAAATCATTAGTATGCTTTTCATATAGCACACATAAAATTTCTTATATATTGTTTTTTTACGTAAAAAAATATACAGGGATGAAAATACAATCGACATAAATAAAGCCAATGAAAAAAGATACATGAGTATCTCTCCGACAGCAAACGGAAAAACATCCATTATTTTCCCTAAAAAATCACAAATAAAGCCATATATATTGTCGGCATAAAAATCGCAAAAAGCTCTTATACATGCCAGCAAATTAAGAAAAACACCTAGAGATGCCATGATAATAATTGTTAACCGATAGGAAGTTAATCTTTTTTTCATACAGCCAAAAATCCTTTATCCAGATATAGTTTTGTTCCGTCATCTTTTTTCACAATAAGCTTTCCGCTATTATCCATTCCGAGTATCACTGCATAAAACTCATCTTTTTTCTCTCCGTAAAGTGTAAATTTCACTCTTTTATTAATATGCATAAGTCTCTTTTGATATTTATCGATTATTATGTCATCGCTGTAATATTCATTAACATAAAAAATCTTTTCAATTATTTTAGCTATCGTTTTGTTTTTGTTTGAAAGCTTATAATTTATTCCTATTCCAAGTATATATGAACTTATCTCTCCTGTTTCCATATCCGAAATACTCTCGGTTAAAATCCCGCTGATTTTTTCATTTCCTTTATATATACTGTTTATCCATTCTATGCCTATGATATCATTATTGTTATCTGTATTCCCAGAACCCAAAAAAACATCATTTTCCAGAACATCAGATACAATAACGGCTGCCAATATCGGCAGATTGGTATTTTTTATATTATCGGGGTTAATAATTATACTCAAATATACACCTCCGTCAGGAGATGAAAAACTTTTTTGTCTGTGAGCCTGACCATCGGTTTGTTTTTTAGCCACAATTACTCTTCTGTCAAGCTGTTTTAGCACTACCCTTTCCTTAGCCATCAAGCTTGTGGAAGCAATTTCGTCATATACCTCGATATCTTTCATAAGCTCTTTATGAGACAAATATGTGGCAATACCCTGAATCGAGATAATATCACTATCTATATTTAAGCTATATCCTTTATTTGTAACGGATTCAATATCATAACCGTTTTTCCTTAAGTCCCTTACGGATTTCCAAATCGAATTTCTGGATAAACCCAGCTTTCCCGCAAGCTCCTCTCCGGAAATAAAACTACCCTTTTTTTCTTCCAAAGCTTTAAGAACGTTTTCCTTAGTACTCATAAAACCACCTTATCAAAAAAGCAAATATCAATGTCCATCCCTAAACATTGAAAACTCATCCATAGGATATTGCTTCAAGTTTTCAAGAACACTTCTCTTATCTGCCTTTGCAAGAAGAGCTTCTCTTGCGCGCATTGTCTCTACTTCGGTTTTATGCTTTGAAGGTCCGCCTACGCAACCTCCCGAACACATCATACCTTCTACAAAATCTTCTTCCAGTTTGCCTGCTTTAAGTAAAAGCAAAGTCTTTTTACATTCATCTCCGCCTGCGCATTTTTTAAGCTTGATATCCGATGTATCGATTCCTCTCTCGTTCATACACTCAAGGACTGCATTTGCAACACCTCCCGATGCTGCAAATCTCTTACCCCAAACCGAAGCCTCCTGATAGTTTTCATCTACAGGCTTAAGTTCAATATTTCTTGATCGAAGCAATGCTCTAAACTCACCGTATGTCATTACATAATCTGCATTATCCGGAACGGATTTATCCTGTGACTCTGCCTTCTTTGCTATACAAGGTCCGACAAAGACGGTAACGCAACCGGGATGAGTATGCTTTAAATATCTTGAAATTGCACACATAGGCGATACTGTCGTTGACATATTATTATCAAATAAATCAGGGAATTGTCTTCTCATCATATTTATAAATGCAGGACAGCATGATGTAGTCATTTTGCGACCTTCCTCTAAGGCTTCTTTCCATTCAAGAGACTCATATGCAGCAGTCATATCACCGCCAAGTCCTACCTCAACCATATCGGCAAATCCCATTTCCATAAGCCCTGCTTTTATTGATGCCATGCTTATATCGCTTCCGAACTGTCCCTCGGTAGCCGGTGCACACATGGCTATAACCTCTTTACCGGCTTTTATTTCCTTTATTATATCCACGAGATAAGACTTTGATGAAATAGCCCCGAAAGGACATGCATGTATGCAATGACCGCACTGGACACATTTTTTCTCATCAATCTTGCAAAGTCCGTTTTCATCATATGTAATCGCACCGGTAGGGCACGCCTTTTTACAAGGTCTTTCAAGGTGTGCTATAGCCGAATAAGGACAGGCTGCAGCACATTTTCCACATTCCTTGCACTTTGAGGCATCTATATGTGAACGATGATGTCCTATGGAAATTGCTCCGAAATTACATGAGCTCTGACAAGGCTTTCCTACACAAAGACGACAATTATCCGTTACCGTATATGCCGATATCGGACACTCTTCACATGCCGGCTTAAGTATCTGTATCACATTATCACTCTCTGCCTCGGGTGTCGGGCAAAGACCTTCCGCAAGACGTATACGCTGACGAACCAGTTCTCTTTCCTTATAGACACAACAACGGTTTAGAGCCTTAGGACCCGGAATAATCCTGTAAACAAGCTCCTCCTTGGACTCCTCATTTAAATTATCCTCCCACGCAAGTTTTGCAACTTCCTCAATTATCTGATGTTTTAAATGTACTATTCCCTCATCGTTGGTAATCATATCCAGGTTTCTCCTTTATTTGTTTATATATACGGTTTTCCTTATTATTTTATTAATTTTAACGACTATATTTTATTATGATTTTACAATTTATGCAACATCAATATAAGCATTTTTAATGAGAATTTATGGTATAAAAATTTTAACTTTTTGAAAAGAAAAACAAGAAAAAATTGCCAAACATGTCAAATATATGGTATATTATTTTCTGTAATAAGTAAGGATGTGATTAAATGAATCAAAATGAATATTCTGCTGTTACTCCAATTTTTCGTGAGTTAGCAAAAAAATGTCAGGCAAATGATATTATCGATCAGGAATTATATACCAGATACAAAGTAAAAAGAGGATTAAGAGATTTAGACGGGCGCGGCGTTCTTACGGGACTTACCGACATTTCAACCATAAATGCATATAAAAATGTTGACGGTGAACTTGTTCCGATAGACGGTGAGTTGTATTATCGCGGAATAAACATAAATAATCTTGTTAAAGGTTTTTCAAACGAGGATCGTTTCGGTTACGAAGAAACTGTTTATCTCTTATTATTCGGTGAGCTTCCGACAATGGAAAAACTGCATGAATTTAATGAACTCCTCGGTTCATACCGCTCATTGCCTTCCAACTTTGTCAGGGATATTATATTAAGAACCCCAAGCAGGGACATAATGAATTCACTTGCAAAAAGTATTCTTAACCTGAGTTCATTCGATACAAATGCATCGGACATCAGTATACCTAATGTTTTAAGACAAAGTATTGAGCTTATCGCAAACTTCCCGTCTCTTGCAGTATATTCATATCTTGCTTACAGACACTATGAATTAGGCAGAGGACTTTATATACATAATCCCAAGGCTGAGCTTTCAACTGCCGAAAACTTTTTACGTCTTTTAAGAAAAAACAAACAATATACAGAGCTGGAGGCAAAGGTTTTGGATCTTGCCCTCGTACTTCATGCAGAGCATGGAGGCGGAAACAATTCAACCTTCACAACCCATGTAGTAACATCATCAGGAACAGATACCTACTCTTCCGTAGCTGCTTCTCTTTGCTCATTAAAGGGACCTAAGCACGGCGGTGCCAATGTAAAGGTAAAACAAATGTTTGATGACTTAAAAGATAATGTTACCAACTGGGAAGATAAAGGCCAGATTCGCGATTACCTTTGCGACATACTTGATAAAAAAGCCTTTGACAAATCCGGACTTATATACGGTATGGGACATGCGGTATATTCAATTTCCGACCCGCGTGCCACCATATTCGGAAAATTTGTAGGCAAGCTTGCCAAAGAAAAAAATCGCGAGGATGAATATCAATTATATGTAAATGTTGCTCAGGCTGCTAAAGAAGTAATAGCCGAAAAGCGAAAAATATATAAGGGTGTCAGTCCAAATGTCGATTTCTACAGCGGTTTTGTCTACAGCATGCTCAATATTCCCGCCGAGCTTTTTACTCCGTTATTTGCGGTAGCAAGAATAGCCGGTTGGAGTGCCCACCGTATAGAAGAGCTTATAAATGTAAATAAAATTATACGACCTGCATATATGTCTATTGCAGAAGAACGTGAATATATACCTATTGCAGACAGATAAAAGGACGAAATAAAACAGCCCCATACGAAGTACCCGCATAGCACGTTGGACTTGACGCTATGCTTAGCACTTGTATGGGGCTGTTTTTTCTGATTATGTTTTATTTTTGTTCTGTTTCAGTTCATTAATATAATAGATATCCGGTTGGTTACAATCCGTGTTCTTATTATTTTCCGAATACTCCGAATGCTCCGAGTAATAATACAATTAACAGGATTGGTGCTACGACTTTTACCATGGCTATGTATAAAGCCTTACGTCCGAATCTCTCTCCGTTCTTGGTTGCCTCATCTATAATAGTCTTAGGTTTAACAACCCAGCCTATAAGTATACATGTTCCGATTGCCACAATTGGCATAAGAATATTATTACTTATATAATCAAATATATCAAGAAGCTGTGCATCCGATCCGTTAGGAAGCTTGATATTAAAGAACAGCTTGTTATATCCAAGACATATAATCGTTCCGATTACAAGAGCTATACCACCTTCCGTAATTGTCGCCTTACGTCTGCTTATCTTGAATTGATCCATAAGACTTGACACGACTGCCTCAAGGACTGATATAGAGCTTGTAAGCGCCGCAAAAAGTACCATAAGGAAGAATGCTGCTCCAAGAACATTTCCTATTCTGCCCATTTGAGCAAACACCTTAGGAATAACTATAAACATTAGTCCGGGGCCTCCGGTCATACCTTCCTTACCCATAAATACATATACGGCAGGAATAATCATAACACCTGCAAGAAATGCTACTAAGGTATCAAATATCTCTATCTGGTTTACAGACTTAACAAGGTTATTCTCATCCTTGAAATATGAACCATATGCAACCATAATACCCATGGCAACACTTATACTGTAAAAGAGCTGACCCATAGCATCCATGATTACTATAAAGAAGTCCTTAACTCCCATTCCCGATACATCAGGAACAACATAAACCATAAAACCTTCAAGACCTGTTCTTCCTGTCTCACCGTTCTTAATGGTAAGTGAAAAAACAGCAACACCTATAACAAGTATCAGAAGAATAGGCATAAGTATCTTGGACAAAGCTTCAATACCCTTATTAACTCCCTTATAAATTACAAAGATAGTAGCACCAAGGAATATAACATTAAAAATAATAGGTGCATTAACGTCTGTTATAAATCCTTTGAAATATCCATCTTCTGCCGCTTCCAATCCATTTCCTGTTGCAAAAGCCACAAAATATTTAAGTACCCATCCACCTATGATACAGTAATATGGAAGTATCATAAACGGAACAATAACAGCGATAACACCGAGACCTTTCCATTTTTTATGAAGAACTCCATATGCTGTAAGCGGACTTTGCTTTGTCTTACGTCCTATACTTACCTCGGTTATAAGAAGTGTAAATCCAAAAGTAAGTGCAAGCACAAGATATACAACAAGGAAAATTCCTCCGCCATCCTTTGCCGCAAGATACGGAAACCTCCAAATATTACCAAGTCCTACTGCACTTCCTGCAGCCGCGATTACAAATCCAAGCGAGCTTGAGAAAGAACTACGCTTTTCATCCATTACAATAATCTCCCCTCATATTATTATTTCGTGAAACACTTTTCCTATAATATCATACTTTATATTAAAATAAAAGGGGCTGTTTTGCCCCTTTTACCAATATTTGCATCAATGGTTGGATTGTTTGATAAATCTAAGGAATTCATGTTTTGGCATAGGCTTGGCATAATAATATCCCTGTATAAAATCACAGCCTATTTCCTCAAACCAGTCTGAAGTGGCCTTATCCTCAACACCCTCTACCACAATCTCGACTCCTATTTTTTTCAACATAGCAACCGTTTGTCCGACAACTTCCTTCATTCTTGCATCACCTATACTGTCAACAAGTGTTTTATCAATTTTTATTATCTTAAACGGAAATGCAATTACCTTTTGTAAATTTGAATATCCCGTCCCATAATCGTCCAGTGAAAGTGCAAGCTGCATATCATGAATTTTGTAAATCGTGTCATATATAATATCTCCGGCATAATCTCTTCCGGTCTCCGTTACCTCAAAATTAATCTTATCCTTTGAAATATTATATTCTTTTATCTTCTCATCTATATGCTCAGGCAGGTTATCCTGAAGACATTGGATTGTCGAAAGATTGATTTCTATGTAATTCAGTCCATAGCTTTCAATTGAATTTTCGGATATAAACTTAAATACATCATCTATAACGAAGCTTCCTATACTGTTTATTGCACCGTTTTTTTCGGCAGCAGGTATAAATATCGCCGGAGAAACGAATCCTACTTCATCGTCCTTAAGTCTTATAAGTGCCTCTGCACTTGTAAATTTCTTTTCCTTAAGTGAATAAATCGGCTGATAATACATTTCAAAGCTGTTGTTATCTATAGCCTTTTTAATAATCTTATCTATATCCATCTGAAGCTGGAATTTTCTTTCCGGTGCTATATCCGAGAAATAAACAAGTTCATTACTTGTCATAGTCTTTTCAAAAGAATCAATAAACGCTTCAAAATCATTTAAATCCGGTATGTCATTAGGTATATTCATATAACACATACACATATCAAGACTCATACGATTTTGATTAACCGTAAATCCCTTATTTAACTCTTCAAAGAGCTTTTCTGTCCTCTGTCTTATTATTTCCTCGTCGCGCTCACTTATATTATCAAATATAACCGCAAACGAACCGTAAAACAGATAATATATATTCATAATAACCTTGCTGTGTCTGCCAACAAGCTCAGCATAATTATTTTTAATATACTTTATTATTTCACGTATGATAATTCTGTGAGTTTTTGATCCGAAAAGTGTTGCTATCGGCTCATCATTTTTAATTCTCATAATTACAGCCGTAACATTTTTATTAGCTCTGTAGTATCTTTTTATATCCATATGAAAACTCGGAAACGTCCTTGCTCCTATACTCGGATCAATCATTTCCTCAGCACGAAGAACCGTAACGGTGACTAAAAATGCCGATATACTCATTGCAAACATTTCAACCATATTTTTCGGAAAAAAGAATTGAATTACCAATGCAATTATATTACACGGAAACATTGCAAGAAGCGCAACGGTTTTGGCACGTCCGATCATATCCTTTGTTTTCATAATATATATTATTGCGACTATCATATAATATCCTGCAACGATATAGAAAACAGAAATCAAAGGACGTCTGTGATATACAAGCACGCCATCTTCTCCTACAAGCTCAAACAGCATATGATTAAAAGGATTCAAAAAAACTACCATTAAATTAAATATAAACGGAACAATAAAAAGCCATCTGAATCCTTTTGAATTTATCGATTTCGTCCATGTTCCGGTTATTACCCCAATAAATATAATATATGCAGGCATAATCATTGCATGAGTAATAAATCCGCCGTAATAAGCTATGGTTCTGAAGCTCTCGTTGTCTCCAAGGCTTTCCCAAATCAGAATCGGTGCATTTTGGCAAATCTCAAAAATTGTATTAATAATCATAATATATATTGTGCTCACAAATACATTATTAACTCTTCCTACATTCAATCTTCTGAAATAGAACGAGAAAAGAAGCGCTACAAATATAATTAATGCACATATATCATATTGATACAATCTCTCCATACAAAAACTCCCACATTATTTACGCTATCTTAATCCGCATCCGACAATAATACCGACTATATTCTATACTACTTCACCATTTGTCGATATTACATTCTTATACCATTCAAATGACTTTTTCTTATAACGATTACCGGTTCCGGTACCGTCATCATTATAATCAACATATATAAAACCGTATCTTTTCTTAAGCTCACCCGTAGAAGCGGACACAAGGTCTATACAACCCCAAGGCGTATATCCCATAAGCTCAACTCCATCAAGCTCAACAGCTTTTTTCATTTCCTTAATATGAGCTGAAAGATATTCTATACGTCTTTCGTCGTCACAAGTCTTATCATCGTTTAACTTATCTATCATTCCGATTCCGTTTTCTACTATAAAAAGCGGAAGCTCATATCTTTCATAAAGCACATTAAGCGAATATCTAAGCCCCTCCGGATCTATCGGCCATCCCCACTCGGAAACCTTTATGTAAGGATTTGCAACAGAGTGAGTGCTGCTAAGCTCAACGCTGTCCACATTTTCGTTATCTGTCGAAGATGCAACCACGTTAGACATATAATACGAAAATGCAATATAATCAACGGTTCCCTCGGCAAGAATCTTCTCGTCACCCGGTTCCATCTTAATATCATATCCTTTTCGCTCAAACATTTTCTTGGCATAATTCGGATAATGTCCTCTTACATGTATATCCGTGAAGAAATATCTCATATGCATTTCTTCATTTGCAAGCATAACATCCGAAGGCTTACACGAAAACGGATATATAGGTGTCATGGCAAGCATACAGCCAATCTTAAAATCAGGATTGATCCTATGCCCCTCTTTTACTGCAAGTGCACTTGCCACAAGCTCATTATGAGCACATCGATACATTATTTCCTCAGGATTCTCAAACTCCGATGCCTTAAAGCCCGAATTAAGCCATCCCGGCATATCTATCTGATAATGCATCTGGTTATTTATCTCATTGAAGGTCATCCAGTATTTAACCTTATTTTTATATCTTTCAAAGCAGGTGACTGCATATTTTACAAAGAAATCAATGAGTTTTCTGTTAGTCCATCCGCCGTATTTTTTCGCAAGATTGAGTGGCATTTCAAAATGGCTGAGTGTGATAACAGGCTCAATGCCATACTTTAAAAGCTCATCAAATAAATCATCATAAAACTTAAGACCTGCCTCATTAGGTGTCTCATCATCGCCGTCAGGAAATATTCTTGTCCATGCAATACTTGTTCTAAAGCACTTAAAACCCATTTCGGCAAAAAGTGCTACATCTTCTTTATATCTATGGTAAAAATCTATAGCTCTCTGGTTAGGATAATACTCTCCTTCTTCCACAGTATCTGTTATCCTTCTCGGTGTATCCACGGAGCCTCCCGTAAATACATCAACCACGCTCATGCCCTTGCCGTCTTCGTTCCATGCACCCTCGAGCTGATGAGCCGCTACAGCTCCTCCCCACAAAAAATCCTTATCAAGCATATCAAAACCTCCTCTAAATCCGAATTATTTATTATCCGTGTGTACTGTCCGTAAGGTAATTAAACAATGCGCCTATCAGATTTGCATCATTGAAGAACTTCGCAACCACCACATACGGCTTTGGCTTATATTCTTCTTTCGGTCCGTTCGGATTTTGGTCATGAAATTCATCTATACTCTTTTGTATATATTCCAATAATAATGGCTGTTTACTGATTCCTCCGCCTATTGCTATCTTGTCAAAATCAAGCATTACATTTATATTATAAAGACCTATGGCCAAAATGTCCGTATATTTTTTAAGACCCTTAAGAACTGCCTCTTCACCGTTATTGGCTCTTTCAAATACTTTAACACCATCCAAATCTTCGGGATTTTCTCCCGTAAACTCGGCTACATATCTGATAAGTGCCCTCGAACCACCCGAAAAGCCCAAATAATTATCAAAATCGTCGGTGTTTTCGGTTGTCATACACATATAGCTGTATTCACCTGCAGAAAAATGATTTCCGGTATATAAACTTCCGTTAATTATTATTCCGCCGCCAACTGCAGTTCCAAGAACAAATACTGCACCATTATCGACATCGGAAAGACTTCCCTTCCAATATTCTGCAAGTGCCGCACATTTACCGTCATTTTCAACAGAAACCGGTACTCCGTACTTGTCGCTTAACTCGTCCACCAGATACGAACCGGCAAGGTAGGTAAGCCATCCGGCGGTTATGCAATAACCATTTTTCTTATCTATCATCCCCGGCATACTTATGGCTATTCCCTTAATATCATCGATATACTTCGATATAATACTATCCAGGAGTTCCATAAACATTTCCTTAGTGCTATCAGCAGGCTGAGGAGTCGGAACCTTATCCTTTTCGATAAAATCCGCATTCTCGTCCATAAGCGCATATTTAAGAAATGTTCCGCCCCAATCAAAAACAAGATATTTTTCCATACCGCTCTCCTTATTAAACCGGACATAGTCCCTTTGCCCCAACAACAGATATCTTTAAACTGCCTTTTGTTCAGCCTCGTATGCAGCTCTTACAGCCTTTGCAAGCTGGTCGCCGCAGGAAGTACCCTTAAGACCGCATTGTACTCCGCTAAGCATCCCCTCAATATATTCAACTGTCTGACCGTCCACCAGTTTTGATATTGATTTAAGATTTCCGTTACAACCGCCTATAAATGAAACGTTATGTACCTTGTCGTCATCAAGATCAAGCTTTATAAGCTGTGAACAGGTTCCCGAAGTTTTATATTCATAATGAAACATATCATCGCCCCTTATCTTCTATAAAATAATAAATTAAAGTTCCAGTTTCAGAAGTTCCTCAATTGAATCTATGGAGTATACATATTCCTTAACATACCCAAAACCATACTTTGCAAATATAAAATCTATACCCGCAAACGATGCCGCATCTGCATCTCCCTGTGTATCACCAACGTAAGCGGCACTTTTGATATTATTTTTCTCCATAACAAGTTTTATATTTTCGCCCTTTGAAACAGGATTATCTCCCCAATTTCTGATATCGGTAAAATAATCCCAAAGTACGTGAGCATTAAGGAAGGATTCGATATATCCCGCCTGACCGTTACTTACTATGAAAAGTCTGTGCTTTTCGCAGAGCTTTTTAAGTGTTTCTTCAAGCTTCGGATACGGATTTCCTCCATGTTCGTTAAGATATTTGTTTTCAACCTCACAACATCTTTCCAGAACTTCTTTCTTTTTTTTGCTCGTAAGATTCGGAAAAAGTATGTCGGTAATGGTATCCATCGGCTTTCCGAATACACTCTGGAGTAATTCCTCCGTAATATTAAAATCCTTTAATTCTTCAAACTCTTTAATTGCTTCTTTCCATGCAATAATGATATTGTCGGTTGCGTCCCAAAGCGTTCCGTCAAGATCAAACATCAATGCCTCGTACTTCATATATTAACCGAATACTCTTTTTAGTACTTCGTCCTCTCTTAATATTTTTTTAGCAAGCTCTCTGTATTTTTCCTCGTGAAGATAGGTATGCCTGTGTGGCTTTATGGAGGGTGCCATATCTATTGCCTTTTCATAATCCTCACGATTTAATTCAAGCGTGCTGACATAGTTCCAAAAACCTGTCTTTTCAAATATTTCATTAACTCTCACATATCTGTGATCCTGAACCTTACTCATAATATAAGTTGCAATTCCGACCTGAACGCCATGCAACTGCGGTCTTTCAAGCATCTTATCAAGTGCATGTGAAATAAGATGCTCACTTCCGCTGGTCGGTGTACTGCCGCCTGCTATCTCATTGGCAATACCGCTCATCGCAAGTGAATCCACAAGTTCTCTTAAAAACAAATCATCTCTTATGCTTTCAAAAGGCGTTCTTACAAAACTGTTTACTGCTTTTTTTGCTATCATAACGGAAAAGTCATTCAATACCGAATAACCTTTATTTGATTCAAACAACCAGTCATAAAGAGATGTAATCTTGGCAACCATATCTCCTATTCCGGAATATAAGAATTTTTCCGGAGCACTCTTAATAATATCCGTATCAACAACAATACCGTAAGCCATACGAGCCGGTACGGAGGTTCTTCTACCGTTTACAATAAGCGATGCACTCGCTGATGAAAAACCGTCACTGGATGCGGATGTCGGTATACTTATAAACGGAAGCTTACGAAGATATGCGGCATATTTTGCCGTATCTATAACCTTTCCGCCCCCTATACCCAAAATCACCTGTGCCTTTGAATCAATATCAAAAGCAAGATTGATAATATCATTTATATCAACCGTATCAAGTTCCATATAATCAAGAAGATTTATTCCGGACTTTTCAAGATTTTTAATTATATCCTTTCCGAACATATCTATAAGACCGTTTCCGAAATATATAACGGCATTATCAAAACCGTTATCCTTAAGATATGTTCCGAGATTTTCCATAGTACCTTTACCAACCTTAAGTATGGTCGGTATCGCTATATGACTTCCTGCCATTATAATCCTCCTGACTGCATATAAAGCTGTTATTCTTCATTGATTCAATATATCTTTATTATTTCATAATTATCTTTCTGAAATTCTTCTTTCCGCGCTTTAAAACAAATTCTTCATCAAATGAATTCTTCTCATATGCTGCGGCAATATCCGTTACCTTTTCATTATTAACGGTAACTCCGCCCTGCTCTATGGCACGTCTTCCTTCGCTTCTTGAATTAACAAGACCCGATGCAACGAGAAGCGAGATAAGATCAACCTTACCATCCTTAAATATCTCATCGGTAATTTCAGCCGTAGGCATATTTTCGGTTGAACCGCCACCGAAAAGTCCCTTCGCAGCATCAAGTGCTTTCTTTGCTTCCTCTTCGCCATGTACAAGAGTTGTAAGCTCATATGCAAGAATTTCCTTGACCTTATTTAATTCACTGCCTTCATATTTTTCCATTTCCTTAATCTGCTCAAGAGGAAGGAATGTAAGAAGCTTAAGACATTTTATAACATCGGAATCCTCTACATTTCTCCAATACTGGAAGAATTCAAACGGTGATGTTTTCTCAGGATCAAGCCATACGGCACCCTTTTGCGTCTTACCCATCTTCTTTCCTTCAGAATTAAGAAGAAGCGTAATAGTCATAGCGTGTGCATCCTTGCCAAGCTTACGTCTTATAAGCTCTGTACCGGCAAGCATATTTGACCATTGGTCATCACCACCAAACTCAAGGTTACATCCATATTTCTGATACAACATGTAAAAATCATAAGCCTGCATGATCATATAGTTAAATTCAAGGAAGCTCAAACCCTTTTCCATTCTCTGCTTATAGCATTCTGCCGTAAGCATACGATTAACCGAAAAATGAGCTCCAACCTCACGCAACACATCAATATAATTAAGATCCATAAGCCAGTCGGCATTATTTACCATAAGTGCCTTTCCATCGGAGAAATCAATAAAACGACTCATCTGTTTTTTAAAGCAATCACAGTTATGCTTTATGGTCTCCGGTGTCATCATCTGTCTCATGTCTGTTCTTCCCGAAGGATCGCCTATCATACCGGTTCCGCCACCGATAAGTGCAATCGGCTTATTTCCGCCCATCTGAAGTCTCTTCATAAGACAAAGAGCCATAAAGTGACCAACGTGGAGACTGTCTGCGGTTGGGTCAAAGCCTATATAAAAGGTTGCCTTACCTTCATTTATTAATTCACTTACTTCCTTTTCGTTTGTAATCTGTGCAATAAGTCCTCTCTCAACTAACTCATCATAAAGTTTCATTTTATGTCCTCCATAATAATCATAATCAATTATTTTTTGCATATCTGATAAATTATACCATAAAATCGTAATTAATTCTATTACAAATAGGCTTATTTCTTATATTTTTTCAATATTTTTTATCTTTGAATTTTATTATCAATCATTCTGATTATCTTTTTTCTTAAGACTCCTCACATATCCTACACCTACCGCCATAAATACAAACAAAAACGGTGTTGTTATAGGCTGATTGAGATTTATAAGTCCCTGTACAAAATATCCAAGCATTACGGCAAGAGAAATATATGCAATAACCTCTTTTTTTGAATTTTTGAGTATATAAACAAAGCTCGAAACAAAAAGACCCAGATAAGCAAAAACTCCGCATATGCCGGTAGTAACCAGGTATTGTAAAAGTTCATTGTGCGCATTATCATAAACCTTTTTTGTAACTGCTACCATTTCGTCATGGTAATATGTATTCATAAGTGCTTTCAGAGATTCGTTACCATAGCCGAAAATCTTATTTCTAAACGGCGCGTCCTTAAACAAAGCAACACTTTTTGACCATATATATCCCCTGTAGGTTCCCCATCTGTAATTAAATGTAAATGCACCGATTTTAAGAATATTTCCGATTATAATCACTGCTACGGCCAATATAAAAACAACACATGTAAATATAATTATCACCTTATTCTTATTTATTTTATCAAGCTTATTACCAAACTTTTTTTCAATAACATACACAAACAAATAAGCCAACACAAGTAATGCCATAATAATCAAAGCATAATCAAGTCTGTCAAGGTGCTCCGCAAATCCTCCGCGCTTATCATATTTTTTCTTCATGACCTCCGAAATATATTTGTTAATTAAAACTATACCAAGATTTCCTGTTCCGAGCAAAATAAGTGACATAAAATAACTTAAGAGTTTTCCATCCTTATACGCCAGCAAAAGAAGAAAGAACAATACCGCCCCGACGCCTATATATGCACTGTCGCTGTTAGCAATCATCATAACCGTTCCGCCAACGGTAATCACAATACCGGAAAAGACTTTATAAAAAAGCTTCTTTGAGAAAACAAACATACAGATAAAACATGCAAGACTAATTACTATAAAGCTTGCAAATATATTTATGTTTCCGAAGGTTGAAATAAATATATTATATTGCTTTTTATTTATCTTGTATTTTAAATTAAAGACATAATGCGGAAATAGTTCCGTCAAAGCTTTAATTCCCTTCGGATGATACTTACTGCTCTTAAATCTTGATAAATCGGGGTCAATATGTTGATATATTGCAACACAATACGAAAACAATGTTATTATTCCGAACAAAACATAAACAGGAAGTTTTACATCCGCATATTTGCCGAGTATAATGAACATCGCTCCTATGATCAAATACATCAAAAGGCCCATAAGTCTTCCGTTTGAACCGTAAAATGCAGCCTTCGAATCAATAAAGCCATCATCCGTCACTGTAATAAAATATGAGAACAGATTAGCTAAAACAAAGAAAGCCATCCATGTTTCCGGCAATGTCCAGAGAATATCTTTATTTTTTTTCAGTTCTGATGAAATTTTATTTGTTTTAAAGGAAATCAAATAATCCAAAGAATATACTATCAGACCCGCTATGATAAAACCTACGGTGACAGCCGTAAAGAAATCACTTCTGGTCTTTGTAATATCAAAATAATAATTATGAAATACAATTGGATAAACAGAAAAAATACAAAATAGATAAATATAATTTATAACATTTTTAATCATACCAATTTTATCTTCGGTTTTTATTTTTCTCATATCAGTCTCCGCTTCAATAATATACAATTATGATATTATACTGCTAATTAATAAAAACTTCAATAAAATGCATTTGTAATATTTTACTTTTTAAAATATTTTTTTAAAAAATCATTTCTTTCTTTTACATCAATCATATCTGTAAATTCAGTAAAAGAAATATTAATCTTATTCATATCATTACAACACTTTCTACACGCAATATTCTTATCATATTGCAAAAACATTACACTATCGCAAAATAAGCAATAATATACTTTTAACATAGCAAGCCTCGATTCATTATTTAAAGGGCACACGATTGTACCTTTAAATTAGCCTAAATATTTTATTATCATAGAGAAAAAGGGCAAAATAATAATGCGGGAGATGGGACTTGAACCCACACGACGTTGCCATCACTAGATCCTTAGTCTAGCCTGTCTGCCAATTCCAGCACTCCCGCATTTACTTACGCTGTTTAATCAACGCAAGTGATATATTAACACTTTGAAAATAAAATGTCAACTACTTTTTTTAATTTATTTTCGTTTTTTTCAAAACGATTATGCAAGCTTTGACTTAGCTACTTCTACAAGCTTTGCAAATCCTTCAGGATCGCTTATAGCCATCTCTGAAAGCATCTTTCTGTTAAGATCTACTTCTGCAAGCTTTAATCCATACATAAACTTGCTGTATGAAAGTCCGTTAATTCTTGCAGCAGCATTAATACGTGCTATCCAAAGCTGTCTGAACTGTCTCTTCTTCTCTTTTCTACCTGCATATGAAGTAGCAAGAGCTCTCATTACTGACTGCTTTGCAACTCTGTACTGCTTTGATCTTGCTCCCTTATATCCTTTAGCGAGCTTTAAAACTCTGTTATGTCTTTTCTTAGCGCCTATACCGCCTTTAATTCTTGCCATTAGTCTATTCCTCCTAATCCTATAAATATGGTAATATCTGCTTCATAACCTTACTGTTTGTCTTATCAGTCATGGTTGCTTTTCTAAGATTTCTCTTTCTCTTAGTAGTCTTCTTAGTAAGAATATGACTCTTGTAAGCTTTATTTCTCTTTAATTCACCTGTTCCTGTTTTCTTAAAGCGCTTTGCAGCTGCTTTCTTTGTCTTTAACTTTGGCATTTTTTCTCCTCCTTATAATAACTATATATTAAAAATTAACGTTTTTCAGCTAAAAACATTATCATACTGCGGCCTTCAAACTTAGCAGGTTTATCAACAACCGCTACATCTGAGAGCATCTCGGCAAAATTATCAAGTATTGCCTTGCTTGAATTCACGTGTGCAAGCTCACGTCCTCTGAATCTGAGTGTAACCTTTACCTTGTCACCCTTTGTCAGGAATTTTCTTGCCATATTAACCTTTGTATTAAGGTCATTTGTATCTATATTCGGTGAAAGTCTTACTTCTTTGATGTCAATCGTCTTCTGCTTTTTCTTAGCTTCCTTCTCACGTCTGGCAAGCTCATAACGATACTTTCCGAAATCCTGAATTCTGCACACAGGAGGTTTCGCAGTCGGAGCAATAAGTATTAAGTCTTTCTCCTCGTCTTCCGCAAGCTTCTGGGCATCCTTAGCCGACATTATGCCAAGCTGTTCGCCTTCCTCGCTGACTACTCTTACCTCTTTGAATCTGATTTGTTCGTTAATCAATATTTCGCTAATAATAACACCTCCATACATAGCAACAAAGTAAAAATAAAAAAGTGGACAGCATAGCTATCCACATAAAAATATCACATAAATAATGTAAATATTAACCCGAGTCGCCATTGCGCTAAGGTGAGAGTGGATACTCTGCTTCATCAACATACTATGATAAATTACCACAGTTTCTTTGATATGTCAACATCTTTTTTATAAATGTCAACATCATTAAAAAATATCCTCATCAATACTGTCCAGAAAATTTTTCAACTCTTCTCTCGCTTTATCTATGTCAGCGGGATTTTGTTTATCCAAAACCTGTTCAAAATTATTAAGATACTTTTCTATTATATTTCTGACATCACCGGTAGCCTCTTCATACATTCTGTCACCGCGAAGTAAAAGAAGTTTGTTTTCTTCCTTTTCGCGAGGATGAATTTTAAGCTCCGCAAGCGATGCAAGTCTTGCATCTATCTCCTCATCCGTCATATCAACGTCATCATTTTTTATGACTATTCTCTTTGAAAGCTTGGTTGATAAGACCTTAACCTCTACCTCAAGAATGGAATTAACATCATAGGTATAGGTTACATCCACTGCTTCCTTTCCCGCAGGTCCAATGGGAACCACAAGCTCAATATCGCCGAGATATACGTTATTTCTTGCAAAACGGCTTTCGCCCTGAAGGATTTTAACTCTTATCATATCCTGATTATCTTCTGCGGTATATAGCCTTTCGGTTCTGCTTACGGGAATAACGGAATTTCTCTCAATAATAGGAAGATAATGTCCTCCTTCCTTAACTCCGCCGCCTCTTGAAACCACTACCTCTGTTCCCAAAGTAAAAGGACATACATCTGTAAGAATTATTTCCTTAACCGCTTCATTTCTTTCCTTCATAGCTGCCTGAGTAGCCGCTCCGAGTGCGACAACTTCATCCGGATTAATGCTTGTATTCGGAAGTCTTCCAAAAAGTCTTCCGACAAATTTTCTTACTATGGAAAGCTTGGTTGCGCCTCCGACAAGGATAACCTCATCAATATCCTTAAGCTTAATATTTGCATCCTTTAAGCTTCTTTCAATCGGCTTTTTAATCTTATTTAACAATATCTGACAATTCTTCTCATAATCATCGATATTTATTTCATATTCGTAAGTTTCCTCACCTATTTTACATTTAAAAACCGAAACCCTGCTATCGGTAAAACCAAGCTTACATATTTCAGCCTGTTTTCTGACATGTGCAAGAGTCTTTGAATCAAGTTCGTCCTGGTCAATATCTTTTTCCCTGAAAAACATCTGTACAAGGATTTCGGTAAAGTCTTCACCACCGAGGAAATTATCTCCGGCAACGGCTCTGACTTCCATAATATTTTGATAGAGTTCCAGAATCGATACGTCGAAAGTTCCTCCTCCCAGGTCAAATACAATAAACTTCGTATCGGCATTTTTCTGATTAAGACCATATGCTATAGCTGCTGCCGTCGGTTCACTGACTATACGCTCAACCACAAAGCCGGCCATCTCTCCGGCTCTCTTTGTCGCCTTTCTTTGCGCATCGTTAAAATAAGCAGGAACGCTTATAACAGCTTCTTTAACCTCGTATCCGAGATAACTTTCGGCATCTTCCTTAAGTGACTTTAAAACAAGACTTGATAATTCTTCCGCACTTAGTTCTCTTTCACCGAGCTTAAAAAGCTTGCCTGTTCCCATACTTCTTTTAAACACGTCCGCAGACTGATCGGGAAACGTAAGCTTTCTTTCCTTAGCTGTCTTTCCTATATATACCGTTCCTTCTTCATCAATACTTACAACAGAAGGAGTAAGATTATCTCCGAGACGATTAGGAATTATCTTTGCTTCTTCATTTTCAAAATATGAAATTAAACTGTTTGTAGTTCCTAAATCAATACCAACTATCATTTACCATCTATCCTTTTTAAACTTTCCTCGTATAATGTACAATGACCCATAATATTTAATGCTTTTTCGTAACACTGCCTGGCAAGATCGTATTTTTTCATAGCTTCATATATACGTCCTTTTTCATAAAACGCCTCATGACAGGCACGATAAAAACAACCCTGGCATCTTGCTTTCATAATCCCTTTATCGATTACTGCAAGTGCATTTTTATTTTTTTTCACAAGCCTGTTAATTCTGGCAAGCATAATCAAATCTCTTACCGTGGTAGCATCTTCACCCCTTTCAAAAGCTTTATTTATGTATTCCTTTATCTCGCTTTTGGAATAGGATTTAACATTAAGCATACACTCCACTAAATTACTATAATAGTTTTCTCTTCCGTTAAAGTCAAGTCTTATCGCATTCCTATAGCAATCAATTGCATCTTCATACAAACCGTTATTTCTAAAAATATCACCCATTATCTTGTATGCGTGTTTATCATCCGGATATTTGCTTACAACAATTCTAAAGGTTTCATTGGCAAGATTTACATACCCTTCATCTCCGTAAATTCCGCAAAGCTGCCTTAATAATATAGCCTCCATGTTGCCCTCAAACTGACCGATATTATCCTTAATAAGCTTTATAGCTTCCTCAACTTTGTCCATCCTCTGAAGAAGTTCGGAATAGTCATAAATGTAATCATAATCTGCACCATACAATCCAGCATATTCTTCATAAATTTTTTTTGACTGTTCAAACCGGTTTAATGCCTGATAATTTCTCGCCTTGAATATATATAAATCTTTTTTTCTTTTTTCATCGGTCTCGTTTTCTATAGCTTTATCAAAACTTTCAACCGCCTCTTCAAACTTTTGCAAAAACTCATACAAGAGTCCCAATTCTCTGTATATGTATGCATTATCCCTTTCAAGCTCCGCAGCCCTTTCGTAATAAACAATCGCTTTCGCATATTTCCCGGTCTTTCTGTAAACATTAGCCATTTCATAATAAAAATAAGGATGTGGATTAATTTTGATCTGCTTATCAAAAGCTTCCATAGCCATATCGTATTTTTTATTGTCCCTGTAAATCAAGCCGATTCTTCCATATGCGGACTTATGCCCGGGGTTAATATTTATAAGTTTATTTAAATAAAGAAGTGCCTGCGACTTCTTATCCAAATTTTCATAGCATAAAGCAATAAGCGAATATATTTCCTCTTTAGAATCTATATCCGATTCTTTTACATCAACATTTTCAAGTCCTGCAAGTATTTTACAAGCACGTTCGTATTCCTTGTTTTTCATTAATATCTGAGCTTCTTTTTTCCTAATAAGGTCACTCTGAATCTCATACTGTTTGTATCTGTCGGTTATTTTTTTTGCCGTATCTATCTGACCGAGTTCAAGAAAAATGTCTATTTCCAAAGCATACGGATCTGCAGCATAAGGATATATTCTTATCGCATTTTCACATGCATCAATCGCATCCTTTATATATTTAAGCTTAAAGCATGCTTTTGATAAATAATCATATGCTATATAATTCCTTTCATCCAAATCAAGAAGTTTTTCGCAGGCTTCTATACATTCCTCATATTTTTCCGTCACATATTTCAACTCGCACATTGCTTCATACGACAAAATAATCTCATCATGATCGGTTGCCAAAGCTACTTCAAGATACTGCTCAGCTTTATCATATTCCTTTTCTTTAAGGAAACAGCTTGCAATCAGGAAATTAACATACGGCAATCTTTTCTTCTTTTTTAAAGCCTCTTCGCTGTTATCTTCTTCTATATCCTCAATCGCTTCTTTCCAACACATGAAATAAGCAAGAGCATTATCATAATCGGACAAACACAAAAAAGATCTGCCTTTTACATTACAATACTCAAAACGTTTTTCCAAGTCAGGTTCAAAGCTGTCAAGAATCTCAACAGCTTCCTCAAATCTGTAACTTTGATACAAACTCCATGCAAGTTCAATTTTCGTATCATTATCATCCGGATTTGATTCCAGATCACTTTTATACTTTTCTATCAATGACATATTGGCGCGAAGCATACCCGCTCTGATGGTATTTTCGTAATTATTGTCCCTCAAAAGCTCCATATATGCATCTCTTGATGCAACATAATCTTTTTTAAAATAAAACAAATCCGCAAATTTCACCTTTATGGCAATACTTTCCGGTTCAATAGCCTTAAGATTATTGTAATATTCCTCAGCCTCATCATACTTTCCGAGCATAACAGCCAAATCACCGCACAGACTTATTATATTGAAATCGTCGGGACAATCCTCCAAAAGCTGTTTTGCGCTTTCATAATTTTCCTCGGTTCTTTCATCATCCGAAGTCTGAATCTTAATACGCAATTTCGCAAGTTTGATATACGGATGATATATATCAAATTCCTCAAGCTTATCCATGAGTTTTTCGGTGTCGTCAAACTGCCCTCTTCTTATACATGAATTCAGAGTAAGATATGTTTTAATAAACTCGTCAACGTGTTCATTATCCACATCATAATCAAACAGATAATAATTCAAAATGTCTATATTACTGGAATTATCCAATACAAAATCAATAAAATCCTTCGGAAACTTCTCGCAAAGTTCTTTCTTTCTGTTTTCTATATCAAAAGTTTCAACTATTATTTTCCAAATATTATGAGGAAGAAGAAAATTAATCGTAAGATAATTTAACAAAGCATCAAGCGAATCCTCCGATTTATCAATTGCCACAAATTCATCCCTGTTAAATATCCCGTTCCAGTTTTCTTCTTTAATCCTTTCGTTAAAATCCTTATAAATCTCATCAATAGCGACGAGAACATCTAAGCATTCCTCGTTGTAACGAAACGGAAATCTCTCGTCCTCTTTATCGTTTTCGGAGTCTTCTCCGGCTTTATCGGCATATTTTATTGCCTCTTCATAAGCCTCCCTAAGTTTCATAAACCCTTCCTGATCATCCTCGGGATTTGTATTTTTAAGTTTTTCCCTATATGCAATTTTGAGCTTATTTTTATCCCCGGTTTCTTCTATGCCAAGAATATCCCATATACTCATACGATTTCCGCCTTTTTTGTTTTTATAGAATAATAACATAATATTTAATTATTCTCAATTATCATAATTTTACATTATTAAACTAATAAAGTGTGCCGTATTCGGCACACTTTAAATAATCAGTCTAACTTCAAATACTTCGAAGTGCTTTTTTTATTACAGAATTGCCTCAAGATTTTTTCTGATAGCCTTAATGAAATCTTCACTGTTTAAAACCTTAACATCGCTAAGAGTTGTAATAAGTGCCAAATCCTTTGTCATTTCTCCGCTTTCGATAGTCTTAATGGTTGCCTCTTCAAGCTTATCGGCAAAAGCCATAAGCTCAGGTATATTATCAAGCTCTCCTCTTTTTCTTAATGCGCCTGTCCATGCATAAATTGTTGCAACCGAATTTGTAGAAGTTTCCTCACCGTTAAGATGCTTGTAGTAATGTCTCTGAACAGTACCGTGTGCTGCCTCATATTCATATTTTCCGTCAGGTGAAACAAGTACGGAAGTCATCATTGCAAGTGAACCGAAAGCTGATGAAATCATATCACTCATTACATCTCCGTCATAGTTCTTACATGCCCAGATGTATCCGCCCTCAGACTTCATAACTCTTGCAACCGCATCATCAATAAGTGTATAGAAATACTCTATACCAAGCTCTTCAAACTTCTCTTTGTATTCAGCATCAAATATCTCCTGGAAGATATCTTTAAATGTATGGTCGTATTTCTTTGAAATCGTATCCTTTGTAGCAAACCAAAGAGTCTGCTTAGTATCAACAGCATAATTAAAGCAGCTTCGTGCAAAGCTTTCAATTGAACCGTTTAGATTATGCATGCCCTGTATAATACCTTCACCCTTGAATTCATGAATAAGCTCTCTTGTTTCTGTTCCGTCAGGAGCGGTAAATACAAGCTCAGCCTTGCCCTCTCCGGGTATTCTCATTTCCGAAGCCTTATAAACATCACCATAAGCATGTCTGGCAATAGTGATAGGCTTCTTCCAGTTCTTAACGCAAGGCTCAATACCCTTAACAATAATCGGAGTTCTGAAAACAGTACCGTCAAGAATTGCTCTTATGGTACCGTTAGGACTCTTCCACATCTGCTTAAGATTATACTCTGTCATACGTGCAGCATTTGGTGTAATAGTCGCACACTTAACAGCAACTCCGTACTTCTGTGTAGCATAAGCAGAATCAAAAGTAACCTTATCATCTGTTTCATTTCTGTATTCAAGACCCAGATCATAATATTCGGTCTTAAGGTCAATAAATGGAATAAGAAGTTCATCCTTAATCATTTTCCATAAAATTCTTGTCATCTCATCTCCGTCCATTTC